>JBKGHK010000619.1:0-6077 GCA_046520375.1 Pyxidicoccus sp. 3LFB2 | reverse complement strand
CACCGCCCCGCCCCGGTATGGCCGCGCCGCCTGCGCCACGCACGCCAGCAGCAGCACCGCCACCGCCAGCCCTCGCGCGCCCACGCGCGAGGCTTCACTCCTGAAGCTCGTGTCCTTCACCGGTCCAGCCTCCTCAAGTGGCGCCTGAACATCCCAGCCTGGCCTTCGTTCCGGGTGATGTGTTACCCGGGGGACAGAAACCCACCCTCTAGGGTCGGGACTCCGGAGCGCCTGACGGACTACAGGACTCCCGGTATGCACGAACCCGCCTCTCAGAACCAGGATTTCAACAAGACAACATTTTTCCTCTTGGATTGTTCTCGGAGTGCGTGCATCCTTCGGTCACCTTGAGCCGTTCTTCGGGGGAGCACATGAGCGCGTCGGCCACACCCGAGAAAAAGACACCGCCTGGGTCCCCGCCGCCCTCCGCCGGGGGGACGGTGTTCCTGAAGCCCTGCTTCGGCATCTCCGTGCAGCGCAACTCGCTGAGTGTGGCCGTCAGTGCCCGCCCACCGTCGCCGGTGGACACCGCGGAGCGATCCGCAGCAGGTGCGGTTGACGACTCGATTCCCTGTCCCTAATTCTCCGCCGCATGACAGCTCTGGCGGCGGTGGTGCTCTGCGCGGGTAAGGGCACGCGGATGAAGTCGGAGAAGGCAAAGGTCCTTCACCCCATCCTTGGCAGGCCCATCTGCGCGTATCCCCTGAATCGGGCGCTTGAACTGGGCGCGTCCTCCGTGGTGCCGGTGGTGGGGCATCAGGCGGAGGCGGTGGAGAAGACCATCCGTGCCCACTTCCCGGACGCGCCGCTGCGCTTCGCGCTCCAGAAGGAGCAGCGCGGGACGGCGGACGCGGTGCGCTCGGCGGAAGAGGCCCTGAAGGACTACTCGGGCCGCGTCCTCATCCTCTATGGCGACGTGCCGCTCCTGCGCCGCGAGACGCTGCAGGCGCTGCTGGCCGCGCATGACCAGGCGGGCGGGCCCCTGGCGATGGTGTCCACCGTGCTGGAGGACCCCACGGGCTACGGCCGCGTCATCCGCGAGGGTGGCAAGGTGTCGCGAATCGTGGAGCACAAGGACTGCACCCCGGAGCAGCGCAAGGTGCGCGAGTGCAACGCGGGCATCTACTCGGTGGACGCGGCCTTCCTCTGGAAGGCGCTGGCCGAAATCAAGCCGCAGAACGCGCAGGGCGAGTACTACCTCACGGACCTGGTGGAGATGGCCGCGAAGGTGGGCCCGGTGGGCTCGGTGGAGGCGGACGCCACGGAGACGGCCGGCGTGAATGACAAGGTGGAGCTGGCGGCGCGCGCCCGCGTGCTCCAGCAGCGCATCAACGAGGCGCACATGCGCGCCGGTGTCTCCATCCAGGACCCGGCCACCGCCTACATCGAAGAGGGCATCGTCATCGGCACGGACACCGAGGTGGGCCCCATGGTGACGCTCTCGGCGGGCACCATCATCGGCAAGGGCGTCACCATCGGTCAGGGCAGCGTCATCAGCGCCTCCACCGTGGCGGACGGCACCGTCATCAAGCCCTACTCCGTGCTGGAGGAGGCCAAGGTCGGCGAGCGGAACGTCATTGGCCCGTTTGCACGCCTGCGCCCCGGAACGGAGCTGGCCGAAGATGTGCATCTGGGCAACTTCGTGGAAACGAAGAAGGCGCAGATCGGCAAGGGCTCCAAGGCCAACCACCTGACGTACCTCGGGGACGCGAAGATTGGCGCCGGGTGCAACGTCGGGGCGGGCACCATCACCTGTAACTATGACGGTGTGAACAAGCATCTCACTGAACTTGGTGACGGTGTCTTCATCGGCTCGGACACCCAGCTGGTGGCCCCGGTGAAGGTCGGAGACGGCGCGTATGTCGGCGCGGGCACCACGGTGACGAAAAATGTGCCTCCTGGGAGCCTCGCTGTGTCTCGTACGCCTCAGGTCACCAAGGAGGGCTGGGTGGCCGCGAAGAAGGCACGCAGGTCCAAGGTTCAGGCCGGCTGATTAGTTGATCGGCGCGGCTCTTGCTTGGGGAGCAGGCTGGTAACTGCTCCCATGGGTTGTAGGGGAATGCCCCGGATTGCTCTAGCGGGCGTGGGCGTGAGAGAGAGGTCGGATATGTGCGGAATCGTTGGTTATGTCGGTGACAAGGAATCGGCTCCCATTCTCGTTTCGGGGCTGAAGCGGCTCGAGTACCGCGGCTATGACTCGGCGGGCGTTGCGGTGGTGAACCGCAACCAGCTCAACGTCGTGCGTGCCATGGGCAAGCTGCGCAACCTGGAGAACCGGGTGGTGGCGGACAGCCCGGCCGGGAACATCGGCATCGGCCACACGCGCTGGGCCACGCACGGGCGTCCCTCGGATGAGAATGCCCACCCGCACACGTACAAGAACGTGGCCGTGGTGCACAACGGCATCATCGAGAACCACCTGGCGCTGAAGGAGCAGCTGCGCTCGCGCGGCCATGTCTTCTCGTCGGAGACGGACTCGGAGGTGTTCGCGCACCTCATCTCCGACCAGCTGGAGCTGGGCGTGGACCTGCCGGACGCCGTGCGCGCCGCCATCGCCCAGGTGAAGGGCACCTACGCGCTGGCCGTTGTCACGGCCAATGACCCCCACCGCATCGTCTGCACCAAGGACGCCTCGCCCATGGTGCTGGGCCTGGGCCAGGGTCAGAACTTCATCGCCAGCGACGTGCCCGCGCTGCTCGAGCACACCCGCGACTTCGTCTACATGGAGGAGGGTGACCTGGCCGTCGTCACCGCGGCGAAGATCGACATCTACGGCCGCAACGGCCAGCTGGTGAACCGCCCCACGCGCCGCATCGACTGGACGCCGATGATGGCGGAGAAGGGCGGCCACAAGCACTTCATGCACAAGGAGATCTGGGAGCAGCCTCGCGCGGTCGGCGACACGCTGCGCGGCCGGATGCTCCTGTCCGAGGGCGACGTCCACTTCGAGGGCTGGAACCTCTCCGCCGAGAAGGTCCGCTCGCTGACCAAGGTCACCATCCTCGCCTGCGGCACGTCGTGGCACTCCGGCATCGCCGGCAAGCACATGATTGAGTCGCTGGCGCGCCTGTCCGTCGAAGTCGAGCTGGCGAGCGAGTTCCGCTACCGCGACCCGATTGTGGACAGCTCGCACCTGGCCATCGCCATCAGCCAGTCCGGCGAGACGGCGGACACGCTGGCGGCCTTCAAGGAGGCCAAGGCCCGCGGCGCCACGGCGATGTCCATCTGCAACGTCATCGGCAGCGCGATGACGCGCGAGGCCGAGTTCTCGGTGCTCACCAACGCGGGCCCGGAGATTGGCGTCGCGTCCACCAAGGCGTTCACCACGCAGCTGGTCGCCCTGTACCTGCTGGCGGTGAAGCTGGGCCGGATGCGCGGCACCCTGACGGTGCAGGCGGCGCAGGAGCACCTGACGCACCTGACCGAGATTCCGAAGATGATTGAGGACGTCCTCAAGTGCGAGCCGCAGGTGAAGCGCGTCGCGCGTGAGTTCATGAACGCCCAGGACTTCCTCTTCCTCGGCCGCGGCCCCATGCACCCGGTGGCGCTGGAGGGCGCGCTCAAGCTGAAGGAAATCTCGTACATCCACGCGGAGGGCTACGCGGGCGGTGAGATGAAGCACGGCCCCATCGCCCTCATCGACGAGAAGATGCCGGTGGTGGTGATTGCGCCGAAGCAGCCGCACGTCGCCTACGAGAAGATCATCGGCAACATCGAGGAGGTCCGCGCGCGCGGCGGCAAGGTCATCGCCGTCATCGACGAGGACGACCAGCATGTCGCCAGCCTCGCCGACCACGTCATCCGCATTCCTCCCGCCTGCGCGCTGCTGGCGCCGGTGGTGGCCACGATTCCGCTCCAGCTCCTCGCCTACCATGTGGCGGAGATGCGCGGGAATGACGTGGACCAGCCCCGCAACCTCGCCAAGAGCGTGACGGTGGAGTAGCAGCCTTTTCTTCCGCGCTGGCCGCGGGGGACGCAACTGGAGCCCGGGTTCCCCGTCATGGGGGCCCGGGCTTCGTCGTTTCAGCCGATGAGGCCCAGCACGTCCGCCAGCCAGTGCCGCATGTCCGCGCGGGTGGGGGCCTCGCCGGTGTCCAGGGACCAGGTGAGCAGTGCGCCGGCCAGCTCGCCCGCGGTGCGGTAGCGCTGGGCCACGTCGGGCGCCAGCGCCTTGCGGAGGAGGGCGGCCAGCGTCCGGTCCATGGTGAAGGGCAGGTGGAGGCGCGCCGCGCGGATGGCCGCCATCACCACGTGCGCGTCCGTGGACTCGCGCTGGAAGGGGTGGCTGCCCACCAGCAGCTCATGGAGGACGATGCCCACCGCGAAGACGTCGGAGGCGGGGGTGAGCGGCTCGCCGCGCGTCTGCTCGGGGGAGAGGTAGTGCAGCTTGCCCGCGGCCACGCCATCCGCCGGGCCGATGTCCGCGCCCTGGGCCTTGGCCACGCCGAAGTCGCCGAGCTTCACGTCGCCGTCGCCGGAGAAGAAGATGTTGGCGGGGTTGACGTCGCCATGCACCAGCCCGAGCGGCCGGCCACTGCGCGTGCGCGCCTGGTGGAAGTAGGCCAGCCCTCGCAGCACCTCGATGCCGATGTGCACGGCCATGCCGGGTGGGAAGGTGCGGCGCTGCTGGCGCAGGGCGCGCATCAGCCCGCCCAGGTCTCCGCCCACCAGCAGCTCCATGGCGATGAAGGGGCGTCCGAAGGCTTCGCCGACTTCGAGCCGCTGCACGAGGTTGGGGTGCTCCAGCAGGCCCATCAAGTCGGCCTCGTCGGCGAAGGCCTCCGCCGGCACGTCCTTGCGCATCAGCTTGAGGGCCACGCTGAAGGGCTGGCCGCGCATGTCGATGGCGTCCGCGAGGAACACCTCGGCCATGCCGCCCGAGCCCAGGCGCGTGCGCAGCAGGTAGTGGCCGAAGCGGCGAGAGGGAACCTCGACGGGGCGGGGGACCGCGACGAGCATGCGCTCAGTGTACCGCGCGGGCGCCTCGCGTCACCCGTGCCACCCCCGTGAAGTGCCTGTGCGAGGAGGATTGGCTGCGGGCACGCGCAACCCGGTTACAGGATTCCGGCCGGCATGGAAGACGCTGGCCGTGAGGGCCCGCGCCCTGAATCAGTCGTCCTGGTTCAGCTCCAGCAGCAACTCCAAGTCCTCCGTCGCGTCCAGGCTCTCCAGCAGCTCCATGTTCTCCACCACCTCGCGGTCCTCTTCGGTCAGTGAGGGCCGGGGGCTCGGGGTGTCGCCAGGGGGCGGAGGCTTCGCGGGGACGGAGGGCGGCGGTGGCGGCGGGGCCTCCTGCGCGGCGGCGGGGAGCGCACCGAGCATGACGAGGCCGAAGAGGAGAAACCTCATCGCGCGGCTCACCGGCGTCGCCTCTCGCGCACGCGCTCCCGCACCTCCTGACGCTTCTCCGGGGACAGCTCCCGCCAGCGGCGCATGTTCTCCAGCAGCTGCTCGCGCTTGTCCGGGTTCTCCCTCAAGTACTGGCGCATGCGCTGGCGCAGCTCCGCGCGCCGCTCGGGGTCCAGCTTCTTCAGCTCCCGGGCCCGCTCTCGCAGCGCCTGCCGCTCGGCGGGAGTCAGGCGCTTCAGCTCGCGCAGGTTCGCACGGATGCGCTCGCGCTCCTCGGGTGGAAGCTGACGCCAGCGCTCCAGGTTGCCCCGGATGCGCGCCTGCTCGTCCTTCGGCATCGCCTTGAACTCGCGCAGCTTCGCGCGCAGTGCCTCCTTCTGCTCGGGCGTCATCTGCTCGAAGCGCTCGGCCGCCGTGCGGGGCGGCTGCGTCTCCGCGCGCGTGGTGGCGCCCGCCAGCAGCGTCACCACCAGTCCCAGCGCGGCCAGGTTCCATCGCTTCATGGCAGCTCCTCCAACTCGTGGAGGTTCGCGACGACCTCCAAATCCTCCGCGCTGTCGAGGCCGAGCACCTCGTAGTCCTCGGCCACCTCCAGGTTCGCCGCCAGCTCCATCACCGCCGGGTCCGCCAGCTCGGGCGGCGCGTCAACGCCCGGGCCCGCCATGAGCAGCGACACCGCCAGCGCGGCGGCCAGCCCCGCCGAGGGCACCAGCACCGCCGGCCGCAGC
>JBKGHK010000618.1:0-6090 GCA_046520375.1 Pyxidicoccus sp. 3LFB2 | reverse complement strand
GATCCAGGCGCGCAGTGCTCGTCGAGGCGCCAGCGGCGCAGCCGGATGCGCTCGCCGGTGGAGGCCTCCACCTCGCCGGCCCCGCCCGGTCCGCCCAGGTGGACGCGGTAGTCACGTCCGTCCACCTGGATATCGGCGGTCTCCCAGCGCGAGCTCGCGGGCACCTCCGTCACACGCTACTCCTCGCGGATCCGCGTCGCCGTGAAGGCGTAGGTCGTGGCCGCGCTGCCGTGCGCGTCCAACTGGAAGGACTTGCCCTCCACGAAGCAGTCGTCGAACGACAGCGTCCGCGTCTCCTCGTTGCCCTCGGTGCGCTTGAGGTTCGTCACCAGCTGGAACCTGGCACGGGCCTGCAGCAGCCCGTCCAGCTTGAGGTTGGCGGAGCGAATCACCATCTCGCCCTGCACGGTGCGCAGGCCGAAGATGACGTCCACGCGCTCGTTCGTGCCGATGGCACGGATGTCCTCTCGCTCGGTGACGACCCGGAAGGCGAGCGACTGGAGGCCTTCCACGGCCTCACCGTCGACGAGGACGCTGCTACGGTTGGCGGAGAATACCGTTGGCATCAGCCCATCTCCTCATCAGACCTGGACCGTGATGGTCGCGTAGATGTAGTCGATTGCGCGCACGGGCCTGACGGCCATGTTGACCCGGACGATGCCGAGCGCGAAGTCCTGCTGGGACGAGTAGACCTCCACCTTGAAGGCGGGGTCCTTGCCGTCCGTGGAGGGGACGATGGCGCCGTCCTTCTCCATCTGCACCAGCGCTTCCACCAGCTTCTGCTTCAGCGCGCTGCGCCCGTCCGCGTTGTTCAGCAACCCGATGAAGAGGTCGCCAATCATCTTCAGCGTGCGCACGGCCCGGTCCGCCACGCGCCGCACGTTGATCTGGTCGCCGTCGGTGGTGAGCCCTCGCAGGACGATGGTGCCCCGGCCGCGCTCCATCACCACCGGCACCACGTAGCCGCGCAGCAGGGCCTTCTGGTCCTCCACCGCCAGCGCGGGCAGCTCGCCCACGCCGGACACGCGCTTGAAGGTGGGGGAGTAGTGCGCGGGCAGGCTGCCCACCAGCCCGGCCACCGCGCCCACCACGCCGTTGGGCGCCACCAGGACGAAGCGGTCACTCACCAGGTTGCTGGCGAGCTGCACGTGCTCGTCCGAGGTGCCCGTGGGCGGCACCTGGCCGAAGCCGAGGCGGCCCTTGCTGTCTCCACTCAGGCTGTTGCAGTGGCTGATGACGTCGCTGTAGATGCGCGTCACCTTCGCCCGGTCCCCGAAGTCCTGGAGGGCGGCCAGCACCATGTCCACGTCGGGCTCGTTGCGCAGCCGGTTCAGGGCGGTGGCGTAGTCGTCCACGCTCGCATCCTTGCCGCCCGCCAGCAGGTACGTGCCCGCGGTGGGCCAGCCCACCGCCTTGGACGCGTCCACCTTCACGAACGACGAGCCGCCGTCCAGCGCCGCGGCCAGCGCGCCCGGGGCGAGGTGGCGGAACACCTCCGTGGCACCGCTGGCAGGGTGCGTCACCTCCACGTCGAAGGAGACGGACTTGTCGATGTTGTTCCGGTACTCCACCTTCACGGTGATGCCGTTGGCCCAGGGGCCCGGCGCCCGGGCCGCCAGCGTGAAGCCGGACTTCTCCGCCGTGCTCCCATTGGGGGCCTTGGTGGCATCTCCGGGAAGGGGGATGGTGGCGGTGACGCCCGCGCTCGCCGGCAGCGGGGAGATGACGAGCTCGGAGACGCCGTTGTCGAGCGCCTGCCGCGCCTCGGGGAGGCTGTAGGCGCTGGCGCGGCCCATGACTTCCACGAAGCGCGACCAGCTGCCCGCGCGGACCACCTTGCCCGGGTTGAGCTCCGTGAAGCCGGTGATGCCCAGGACGCCGGACGGCGCGAGCTGCTGCGGCAGCACTTCCTTGACGACCGTTACCTGGACACCCGGAATGATGAGGCCCGTGGCCATACGCTCTCCGAGCCTCGCGAACGAGGCGGTGGATGCCCTGCTCAGGGTGCAGGTTCCCCGGACCACGTGCCTGGGCGGCTCGTGCCCACCCCCTCGCGGGGGGCGTGGTCCTCTTCACGTTGGAATGAAGCCCGGTGGGTGGCGGCGGAAGCCTGTCCGCCGACGCGCGGGCTAGGTGGCCGGCGTGCCCGCCGCCAGGACGTTGACGCCCGAGTTGCGCAGCGCGGTGAGCGTCGTATCCGCGAGACGCGAGGCCTCGTTGATGAGCGCCTTGCCCACGTTGATGAGCAGGTCGACGATGGCGGCGACATGCAGCGCACCGGCGCTCGCGAAGTCGACGATGATGTTGAGGAACTTCTGGCCGGTGGTCGCCAGCTCGCGCGCCGAGTCCGGCAGCAGGTCCAGGGTGGAGGAGACCAGGTCTCGCCCCGCCTCGAGGACGCCCCGGATGGCGTCGATGACCTTGGGGTCCGTCAGGGGCTTCACGATGCTCTCGACCTGCTTGAGCACCGTGGCCAGGACGTTGCGCACCGGCGTCCAGATGACGGCAATCTTCTCGGTGAGGCTCTTGAAGCCGTCGCCGCTGACCGCGAGGTACAGCTTGTAGAGCGCCTGCTCGACCTTGATGGCCACGTTGTCGGCGGTGGCAAGGACGTTGGAGGCCGTGGTGACAGGATCCGGCATGAAGATTCCCCTCTCGAGAGACGCGCCTGAAGGCAACGGGAATGCGGCTGCGGTGACTCCAACCCACTGTTCATCTCGGCGATGAACCGACGTCACAGTAGACAGGTCGATAGTCTGGAGGAAAGGGCTTACTGGGTAGGTACGGAAAAATCAGGAAAGGCGTTAGAGGCCCTCGAGGGTGCGCGCCAGCTCGTCCGGGTTGACGGGCTTGGTCAGGTGGACGTCGAAGCCGGACTGGAAGGCGCGCTGCCGCGCGTCGAGCGTGCCGTACCCGGTGAGCGCCACCAGGCGGATGTTGGGGCCCATCTGCGCCCGGAGCCGCTCCGCCACGCCGTAGCCGTCCAGACCGGGCAGGCCGATGTCCACCACCGCCAGCTCCACCCCGAGCTGCAGGGCCTTGGTCACCCCGTCGATGCCGTCAAAGGCCACGTCGACCTGGTGCCCCCAGGACTCCATCAGCTCGTGCAGCGTGAGGCGCGCATCCGCGTTGTCCTCCACCAGGAGGATGCGGCGGGAGCGACCCGCCCCCGCGAAGGATTGCGGCGACGGCGAGAGGCCCTCCGCGGGAAGGGATGGCTCCAGGGGCAGCGGCAACCGGACGGTGAACTCACTGCCGAGCCCCAGTCCCGCGCTGACGGCGGTGACGGTGCCCCCATGCAGCTCCACCAGGCTCTGCACGAGCATGAGGCCGATGCCCAGCCCTCCGCGCGAGCGGTCCAGCGAGTTGTCCACCTGGGTGAAGGGCTCGAAGATACGAACCAGCATTTCCGGGGCGATGCCAATGCCGCTGTCCCGGATGCGCACCACCACCTGGCGCCGCGCGTCCTTCGCCTCCACGGCCACGCTCAAGGACGCATGCCCTCCCGCCTCCGTGTACTTCGTCGCGTTGTCCAGCAGGTTGGTGAAGACCTGCTCCAACCGGTGGGCGTCCCCATCCAGCCAGAGGGGGGCGTCGAGCGCGGGCGCGTCCAGGGTGACGCCACGCTGCGCGGCCATGGGACTGACGACGGTCATCAGCTGTCCCATAATGGTGCGCAGGTCCACGCGGGCGCGGCGCAGTTCCACCTTGCCGCGAGTGATGCGGCTCACGTCCAGCAGATCATCCACCATGCGGCTCAGGTGGTGCGACTGCCGCTGGATGACGTTGAGCATCTTCGCCAGTCGCGGCTCGGATGAGGGCAGCCGCTGCGCCAGCGCTGTGGCGGTGGTGACGGCGGCCAGCGGGTTGCGCAGCTCGTGGGCCAGCATCGCCAGGAACTCATCCTTGCGCCGGTCCGCCTCCTGGAGCTGCTCCGCGCGGCGGCGGGCGTCCTGTTCCAGGAAGCGCACGCGCAGCACCGAGTTGACGGTGGCGATCAGCTCCTCGGGGTCGAAGGGCTGGGTCAGGTAGACGTCGGCGCCGGCCTTGAGGCCTCGCACCTTCTTTTCCGCGGTGATGAACGTGGCCGACGTGTGGATGATGGCGATGTTGGCCGTGGCCGGGTTCATCTTGAGCCGCTCACAGACCTCGTAGCCGCTCATGTCCGGCAGCTTGATGTCCAGGACGATGCAGTCGGGGCGCGCCTCCGCCACACAGCTGAGCGCCTCGGTGCCAGTGGCCGCTTCGAGGACGCGGTAGCCCGCGCGGCGCAGGGACAGGGTCGCGAGGTAGCGGCTGGCCTCGGTGTCGTTGACGTTCAGGATGGTGCCGAGCACAGGCGGACTCACGCGGGCTCCGAGACAGCGAACCTCCGCTGTTGCTGGATGGACCGCGCATTGTCCGCAGTCTCCGAGCTCGCCATGAGACCGAGCGCACGTGCGTGTTGGCTGATGGATACAGCCTCGTTTCCCCGGCGGGGAAACGCGGTCCTGCACTGTACCCAGGTCCAATGCGCGGCCGCCGATGCGCAGCCGCGTCCCTGTCGCACGGAGGGCATGCGCGAGCCGTGCTGGCGGCCCCTCACCGAGCCGACTACTCCGCCGCGGAGCGCACCTGGTCCGCGCGGGCCTGGAGGATGGGGCGCACCACGCCGCGGAAGTGCTCCCAGGCGCTGGGGCTGGTGGGCGCCTCCACCATTCCGAGGATGCCCGTGAGGGGCACGTTCTGCGGGAGCCAGGTCGCGCGCGACACGACGAGCACGGGCACCTTGGGAAACGACGGGTTGAGCAGCAGCTCCCCGTAGATGCCCCAGCCGCTGATGTCCGGCAGGTCCAGGTCCAGCATGAGCAGATGGGGCGCCGGGCCTGACTTCAGCCGGCCCAGGGCGTCCAGCGCATGGTTCGCAATCTGGACGTCCCAGCCCTCCGCCTCCAGGAACGCGCCCAGGTTGCGAGCGAAGAAGACGTTGTCATCGACGATGAGGGCGCGGGGGCGCTGCGACTGCATGCCGTGAGTGTAGCCAGATTGCGCCTGTCATCGAAATTTGGAAGTGGCAGGACGCGCACGCGGCCAGTGGAAGCCTCGTCCGCATGGCTGGGTAGTACCTTCATCTGGGGTGGAAACAACCCGCCCCTCACTCCGCCCGCAGCCTCGCGGGGCCCAGCCCTTCCGCGCGGGGGAGCACCACGCTGAAGCGGGCGCCCTGGCCGGGCTCTCCACCGACGTCCAGCTTGCCTCCATGCTCCTGGAGGATGCGCGCGGCGATGGCGAGCCCCAGGCCGGTGCCCCCTTCCTTGGTGGTGAAGTAGGGCTCGAAGATGCGGGCGCGGTGCTCGGGTGGAATGCCCGGGCCGCTGTCCTCCACCTCGATGATGGCGTCCGCCTCGGTGCCCTTCACGCGCACGCGCAGCGCGCCGCCCTTGTCCTTCATCGCCTCCTCGGCGTTCTTCACCAGGTTCACCAGCACCTGCGTGAGCTGGTCCCTGTCCACCTTCGCCACCACGGACGTCTGGAGCGTGGGGAGGATCTGGATGCCCTCGGGCGGCGCGGAGTACAGCGACAGCACGCTCTGCACCAGCTCGGACAGGTCCACCGGCGCCAGCTGCGGCTTGGGCATCCGCGCGAAGCGGCTGAACTCGTCGACAATCCGCCGCAGCCGGTCCACCTCCTCCAGCACCACGCCCGCGCTCTCCTTGAACATGTCCGGGAAGCGCGGGTGGCGGGCCTCCTGCGCGGCCAGCAGCGTCTCCAGCGACATGCGGATGGGCGTCAGCGGGTTCTTGATTTCATGCGCCAGCCGGCGGGCCACCTCCTGCCAGGCGGCGATGCGCTCACTGGCCATCAGCCGCTCGGTGGTGGCCTTCAGCTCTCCCGTCATGCGGTTGAACGTGCGCACCAGCTCGCCCACCTCGCCGCTGGCCTCCACGGCCACCTGCGCGTCCAGGGCGCCCTCGGCCACGCGCCGCGCGCCCTCGGTGAGCGCCTCCACCGGCCGCGTCATCCACCGCGACACCAGCAGGCCCAGCAGCACCGCGAAGGCGCCGCCCAGCCCCGCCAGCAGGAGGAAGGCGCGCATGACGCCCTGCTCGG
>JBKGHK010000617.1:0-6098 GCA_046520375.1 Pyxidicoccus sp. 3LFB2 | reverse complement strand
GGGCGGCGGTGAGGCACGCGTCCAGATCCGCGGAGGCGGGCGTCGCCGTCACCCACTCCGCCAGGAGGCGCCGCTCGGGTGGTGCCCCGAAGCCGTCGCTCCGAGCGCACGCGGCCCACCGCACCCGCCAGTCCGCGTCCTTCCGGGCAGAGAGGAACGCGTTGCGATTCGACGGCCGCATGCCCTCCAGGGCAGTCACCCACGCGTCGACCCGGCCGCCCGGCAGGCACGCCCTGCAGGCCCTCGCGCGCTGCGCGGAGTCCAGCACGTGGTGCTGGCACGATATCCAGCAGTCCTTCGTCCCGGTGCCGGCGCTCTGGCCGGTCGCCAGGAGCACCACCAGGAGGAGGGCAGGGCTCACGATGCGGACACTCTAGTGCATCGGCACTAGCGTTTCCCGCCAGCGCCCTTGCGTTTTCCCTGGCACTGGGACATACCCGCTGCCCCTTTGAAATTACACCTACATCTATAGATGGCGGAAGGAGGTGACAGTATGCCCGGTATCCGAGTTAAGGAAGGAGAGTCCATTGAGAGCGCCCTCAAGCGCTTCAAGAAGGCCACCGAGAAGGCCGGAATCCTTTCCGAGATCCGCAAGCGCGAGCACTACGAGAAGCCTTCCGTGAAGCGGAAGAAGAAGGCCCTCGCCGCCAAGAAGCGCGCGGTGAAGAAGGCCCGCAAGTCGTTCTAAGCGAGGCCTGCGCGTGGAGCCGGGGCCCCGTCAGGTGCCCTGGCTCCCGCCGTCCAGTCCCCGGAACACACTTCCCCCAGCGGAGTCGCGACATGGCCACCCTGAAGGAGCGGATCGACGCGGACTTGAAGGACGCGATGCGGTCCAAGAACGAGCTCACCCTCAGCGTCCTCCGGATGCTCAAGAGCTCGGTGAAGTACAAGGAAGTCGAGCCCGGCGCGTCCGCCCTCGACGACGCGGGCGTCCTGACCGTCATCGCCGGCCTCATCAAGCAGCGCCGGGACTCCATCGAGCAGTTCAAGTCCGGCGGCCGCCCGGAGCTGGCGGAGAAGGAGGAGGCGGAGATCAGCATCCTCCAGAACTACCTCCCCAAGCAGCTCAGCGCCGACGAGCTCGCCGCTGAAGTCCAGGCCGCCATCGCCGAGGTCGGCGCCAAGGGCCCCAAGGACATGGGCGCGGTGATGAAGAACCTCACCCCCAAGGTGCAGGGCAAGGCCGAAGGCCGCGTCATCTCCGAGGCCGTGAAGGCCCAGCTGGCGAAGCTGTCCTGAGCCGCTGAAGGCCCGGCTCACGCCTGGCCGAGTGCTGTCGGCGCTGTCGGGAAACCGGCGGCGCCGTTGCTTTTGGAGCGGCCTGGGGGGCGGAAACTTGCCCCCCTGCCCCCCCGTCATTAAGTGCCTGGGCCGGTCCCCACCGCGTCCCGCCGCCGTCTGGCGGCAAGCGCCGTGCTCCAGGGCCGCAGGAGTCCGTCCCGTGCCCCATTCCTCCCCAAGCGTCTCCCGCCGCCGCCCTTCCCTGTGCGTGGGCAGGATCCGTCAGGTCGCCGGCCGGACGGAGGACGTCAGCCTGGGCTGCGATGATGTCAGGCATGCGCCCACCCGTGCGTGGGCCAGGGGGTGGGTGCCGTGATTCCGGAACACAAAATCCAGGAAATCCTAGACCGGGTGGACCTCGTGGGGGTCATCTCGCGCCACGTGGAGCTGAAGAAGGCCGGGCGCGAGTGGAAGGCCTGCTGTCCCTTCCACCAGGAGAAGACGCCGTCCTTCTACGTGGTGCCGGAGAAGCGCTTCTATTTCTGCCATGGGTGCCGCGCCAGCGGCGACGCGGTGTCCTTCATCCAGCGCTACCTGGGGAAGACCTTCGTTGACGCGGTCAAAGACCTCGCCCAGGAGCTGGGCATCGACGTGGAGGGCGAGGAGGACCCCGGCGTCCGCGAGCGGCAGCGCATCAAGGACGCCACGGACTTCGCCGCCGAGCACTTCCGCGCCCTGCTCTGGCAGAACGACGAGGGCCGCGCCGCGCGCGCCTATATCGCCAGCCGCGGCGTCTCGGAAGAGACGGCCATGGCCTACGGGCTGGGCTGGGCGCCCAACGCCTGGAGCCTGCTGGCGGACCGGCTGCAGAAGCAGGGCATGCTGGAGTGGGGACAGCAGGCGGGCCTGGTGACGCCGCGCTCCAGCGGCGACGGCTACGTCGACTTCTTCCGCAGCCGGCTGGTCATCCCCATCCGCTCGCCGGAGGGGCGCTCCATCGCCTTCGGCGGTCGGCTGGTGGGCTCGGACGACGGGCCCAAGTACCTGAACTCGCGCGAGTCCCGCATCTACAACAAGAGCGACACGCTCTTCGGGATGAACCAGGCGCGAGACGAAATCCACAAGCGCAAGGCCGCCATCCTGGTAGAGGGCTACTTCGACTGCATCGGCCTGTACCAGGTGGGCATCCGCCACTCGGTGGCGCTGTGCTCCACCAACCTGACGCCCGGCCACCTCCAGGTGCTGCGGCGGGTGGAGGCGAAGCGGCTGTACCTCCTGCTGGACGGGGACAAGGCCGGTCTCGCCGCGGTCGAGCGACTCGCCGGTCCCCTGCTCGCCGCCGGTGCGGACGCCCGGGTTGCGCTTCTGCCCCAGGGCGACGACCCGGACACCTTCGCGCGCCGCGAGGGTTCTGAAGGTGTGGAGCGCCTGCTCGACAGCGCTCATCCGCTGACCACGCACCTCTTCACCACCGTCCTGCCCGACGGCACCCGGTCACCCTTCGAGGAGAAGATGGCGGCGCTGGACAGGCTCAAGCCGATGATTGCCCAGGTCCCTCCGGGGCTGGTGCGCAAGGACCTCTTCGAGGCCCTCGCGTCCTGGTTCGGCTGGACGGCCGCCATCGTCGACGAGTCCCTGCGCAACCTGCGCCCCAAGCCCACCACCGTGGGCCCCCAGGGCGCCAACACCGGCACCGGCCCGGGGCAGCAGCCGCCCCGCCCCACGGAGAAGCCGCCCCCCTGGCTGGAGACGCTCTACGTCGCCTCCATCCTCAGGGACGCTCGCCTGCTCGCCCGGGACACCTTCCGGGTGTGTGATGAGCTGTCGCACATGGGCCTGCGGATGGCGCTGGCCCATGCCACGTCCGGCCATGGCGCCGAGGACGCGCTCTACGAGGCGTCGGACGCGGTGAAGAACGCCGTCGTGGAGGCCTGGCGCCAGCTCCCCGAGGCGGGGATGACCCTGGAGCATGACTTCTCGAACATCTGCAGGGAAATCATGGTGCGGCGCATTGACGAACGCCTCGTTTATATAAGGCGAGCGACGGAGCAAACGGCGGGGGCGTTCGACCTGACAGAGGAGACGCGCCAGCTCCTCACGGAGCGCGTGGAACTGTTGGCGCTCAAGAAGCGTGTCCTGGAGGAGCTCAGACCCTCCTCGGGAACAAAGGCGCCCATGCAACCGGTTTGAGTTCGCGTTTGTAAGAAACCCTGACTTTGCGGTAGATCGGCCGGCTTGCCCCTGGCCTCAAGCCCCTGAATTTCCTAAGGAGAAGTACCCGAATGCCGACGCAGAAGCCCACGAAGGCGTCCGTGAAGCCCACCAAGAAGAAGGTGGATCCGGTGATCCGCAAGAAGAAGGCTCCGGAGAGCTCCGCGACCTCGTCGGCGAAGGGGACGAAGGCGGGCACCGAGGAGAAGGAGACGCTCGTCGCGAAGTCCGACGTCGTCGCCGAGGCCACGGAGAAGCTCAAGAAGAAGAAGGGTGTCACCTCCGCCATGGCGGATGACGTGGACCCCGAGGAGGCCGCCGAAGAGGCCGCCGCCGCCGTGCAGGTCGACCCGGACGCCGTCGAGGACGACGTCGAGGAGGATCCGGTCGCCGAGCGCAAGGAGGTCAAGGACCTGCTCGCCGCCGGCCGTGAGAAGGGCTTCCTCACGTACGACGAGGTCAACGACGCGCTCCCCGCCGACATCGTGTCGTCTGATCAGATCGACGACGTGATGAGCATGTTCGGCGACAACGACATCGAGATTGTCGACGCGCAGAAGGCCGCCCAGAACAACGAGATCAAGCCCACCGTCACCGTCGAGGAGGAGAAGGAAGACGCCGACGAGGACGAGAAGGACGAGGACGACGAGCCGGGTGGCAAGTCGAACGACCCCGTGCGCCTGTACCTGCGCAAGATGGGCAGCGTCAGCCTGCTCACGCGCGAGGGCGAGGTCGAAATCGCCAAGCGCATTGAAGAGGGCGAGAAGGAAGTCCTCCGCGCGCTGCTCGCCTGCAAGGTGGCCGTCGAGGAGATCCTCGACATCGGCAACAAGCTGAAGACGGCGAAGCTCCGCGTGCGCGACGTCATCAAGGACGCGCCCGAGGAGGCCCAGGCCGAGGGCGCCGAGGAGGCTCCCGAGGAGGTCGGCGAGGGCGACGCTCCCGCGCAGCTGGCGCAGAGCGAGCTGAACAAGATTGAGCAGATCTGCAAGCAGATCGAGCGCTTCCGCAAGTTCGCCAAGGACTGCGAGGTGCTGGAGGAGGAGCTCGCCTCCAAGAAGAAGCTGACCGAGGTCCGCAAGAAGGAACTGAAGCAGGAGATGAAGGACCTGCGGACCAAGATGATGGAAGTCCTGGAGGAGATGCGCCTCAACAAGAAGCAGGTTGACCGCATCGTCATCAACCTCAAGGCCCTCATCGAGCGCGTCGACAAGGCCGAGGACGAGCTGCGCGAGCTGGAGCGTCGCTACGGCATCTCCATGAAGGAGCTTCGCCCGCAGCTGAAGGAGTCGCGGGAGAACCCCAACATCGGCAAGAAGCTGCAGAAGCAGCTCAACCTCACGCCCGAGCAGCTCGAGGTCCTGGACCGCGACGTGCGCACGGCGGTGCGGAAGATCAAGAAGGTCGAGGAGGAGGCCAATCTCCCCGTCGAGTCCCTGCGCCGCAACTACGACGCCATCCGCCTGGGTGAGCGCCGTGCGGAGCGCGCCAAGAGCGAGCTGGTGGAGGCCAACCTCCGCCTCGTGGTCTCCATCGCGAAGAAGTACACGAACCGCGGCCTGCAGTTCCTGGACCTCATCCAGGAGGGCAACATCGGCCTGATGAAGGCGGTGGACAAGTTCGAGTACAAGCGCGGCTACAAGTTCTCCACGTACGCCACGTGGTGGATCCGCCAGGCCATCACCCGCGCCATCGCCGATCAGGCCCGCACCATCCGCATCCCGGTGCACATGATCGAGACCATCAACAAGCTCATCCGGACGAGCCGCTACCTCGTGCAGGAGATTGGCCGCGAGCCGACGCCGGAAGAGATTGCCGAGAAGATGGAGCTGCCGCTCGACAAGGTCCGCAAGGTCCTGAAGATTGCCAAGGAGCCCATCTCCCTCGAGACGCCGATTGGCGAGGAAGAGGACAGCCACCTGGGCGACTTCATCGAGGACAAGAGCCTCGTGTCGCCGGCGGACGCGGTCATCAACATGAACCTGGCGGAGCAGACCCGCAAGGTGCTGGCCACGCTGACGCCTCGCGAGGAGAAGGTCCTCCGCATGCGCTTCGGCATTGGCGAGAAGAGCGACCACACGCTGGAAGAGGTGGGCCAGGACTTCGAGGTGACGCGCGAGCGCATCCGTCAGATCGAGGCCAAGGCGCTGCGCAAGCTGCGCCACCCCAGCCGCTCCAAGCGCCTGCGCTCCTTCGTGGAGAGCTGAGGCTGAAGTGAGCTGAGCAGCACGAGGCCTCCGGTTCCTTTCATGGACCGGGGGCCTTCGTGTTTCTAGAGTCCGCGCCATGACCGCGCGCGCGAAGAGGCAGAAGCCCGGGACGGAGTCGAAGCCGGAAGCCAGGTTGAAGCTCGCTTCGAGGGCGAAGCCCGAAGCGAGCCCCTGGGGTGGGACGCGGTCGAAGCCAGCGGGAGGGGCGGCACAGCCGGACCCGCAGTCGAAGCCGGCGGGAGGGGCGGCGCGGGACGAGGCGGCGCGGTCGAAGCCGGCGGGAGGAGCAACGCGGGACGAGGCGGCGCAGTCGGCCCCGCAGTCCCCTCCCCTCTTCTCCGAGACGGTCTTCCGCGCGGTGCGCGCGATTCCGCGCGGGCAGGTGCGCTCCTACGCGCAGGTGCGCTCTACGCGGGGCGCCCGGTACGGCGCGCGGCGTGGGGCGCGGAATGACGG
>JBKGHK010000616.1:0-6103 GCA_046520375.1 Pyxidicoccus sp. 3LFB2 | reverse complement strand
CCCTGGCCGCGCGGGCGGACGTGGCCGCGGGGCTGCTGGCGGTGCGGCTGGACCCCGAGGCTCCGCGCTTCGCGCTCTGGTTTCGTCCCGAGGTGTCGCGCACCGTCACCTGGGCGGGCAACCCGCACAAGCCGGCGCAGCCGGAGCCGGGCCATGCACGGCTGCACCCGCGCGGCTCCTTCGACGCGTGGCGCGAGGAGGTGCATGGCGCGAGCGCTCCCTGGACGCGCGACGACGTGGCCGCCGCCGAATCCTTCCAGGGCGCGCTGGCCGGCGTGGTGCTGCGCCACGCGGCGGAGCTGTCGCGCCTGTCGCGCGCGCTGGCCCGCTCCAACGCCGAGCTCGAGTCCTTCAGCGGCACCGTAGGACATGACCTCAAGGAGCCCCTGCGCGGCATCCAGCAGTACACGTCCTTCTTCCTGGAGGACCACGCCGACTCGCTGGACACCGAGGGCCGCGAGCACCTCCAGGCCGTCGGGTGGCTCGCCCGCCGCACGCAGGCGATGCTGGACGACCTCTTCGAGTACAGCCGCCTCGGCCAGCTGGAGCTGGCGTGGCACGAGACGGACGTGCAGGCCGTGGTGGACGAGGTGCTCGGCACGCTCTCCGCGCGGATGGAGGAGGGCCATGTGGAGGTGCGCCTGCCCCGCCGCCTGCCTGGCGTCCCATGCGACGCCGTGCGCCTGCGCCAGGTGTGGGCCAACCTCCTCACCAACGCGGTCAAGTACCAGCCAGCCGAGCCTCGGTGGGTGGAGCTTGGCTTCTTCGGGCCGGGCGAGCCCCGTCCCGAGGCGGCACGCCGCTCGGATGCTCCCTACGTTTTCTATGTGAGAGACCCGGGCATCGGCATCCCGCCGCAGTTCCACGAGGGCATCTTCGAGATGTTCCGTCGGCTGCACCCCGCGAACGCGTACGGCGGGGGCAGTGGCGCGGGTCTGTCCATCGCCCGCCGGCTGGTGCGGCTGCACGGCGGTGAGCTGTGGGTGGAGTCCGCTCCGGGCCAGGGCTCCACCTTCTATTTCACGCTGGGCCGGGGGCCGAGATGACGGACGCCCGGCCCCTGCTGCTCGTGGAGGACAGCGACGCGGACGCGGTGGCCATGACGCGCATCGCCCGCCGGCTCCCCATGTCCATGCCCCTGGTGCGGGTGCGCGACGGGGAGAGCGCCCTGGACTACCTCTACCAGCGGGGTGAGCACGCGGGCGCGCCGCGGCCGGCGCTGGTGCTGCTGGATTTGCACATGCCGGGCATGGGGGGCCGCGAGGTGCTGTCCCGCATCAAGGCGGACCCGGGCTTGCGCTGCATCCCCGTCATCATCTTCTCCAGCTCGAAGGAGCGGCTGGACGTGGAGGGCGCCTACGCGGACGGCGCCAACAGCTACCTCTTCAAGCCCGAGCCCGGTGAGCAGCTCGAGGCCGCCGCGCGGGCCCTCCAGGCCTTCTGGCTCACCGCCGCGAGGCTGCCTGGCGCGGAGGACTCGTCGGCATGAGCCTGCGCGTATTGATGGTGGACGACAGCCCCTCGGACCGGCTCGCCGTGCGCCGGGCCCTGGAGCGGGACCCGGAGGAGACCTGGGCGCTGGAGTCCGTCACCTCCGCGGAGGAGGCCCTGACGCGCATCTCCACCGCGCCGCCGGACGTCATGCTGGTGGACTACCACCTGCCGGGGATGACGGGCATCGGCCTGCTGCGCGAGCTGCACGCGCGCCACCCCGGCACCGTCCCCGCCGTGGTGATGCTCACCGGCAGCGGCAGCGAGCGCGTCGCGGTGGATGCGATGAAGTCCGCGCCCAGGACTGCCTCGCGCGGACTCCTGCGCACGACCTGGAAGGGCACCAGGGCGGCGAGGCCCAGGGCGGACAGCGCCACCTTCAGCAAGCGACGGGAACGGGTGGGAACGGCCTCGACGTGCTCCAACATGCTCAACCTCCTGTGCAATGCATGAACGTGGGCGGAAGCGCCATGCGCGGCGGCGGTACCGGCGCCACGGGCGACTCCGAAGGCAAGCAGCAGCTCGCCGTAATCCGCGGGCTCGGCGCCGGTGAGCCGGAGGGCCTCGGCGTCACAGGCCTCTTCACGGGCCAGCGCGTACTCACGCGCGGCCCGCCGCGCGAGGGGATGGAAGAAGAGGAGCGCCTCCGCCAGCGCCGGCACCCAGCCGAGCCACAGGTCTCCGCGCCGCAGGTGTGCCAGCTCATGCGCGAGCGCCATGCGCAGCGCCTCGACGGGAAGCCGTCGCACTGCCTTCGCCGGCAGCACCACCACCGGGTCCACCAGCCCCGTGGCCAGCGGGCTCACCACGGACTCCGACACGAGCAGCTTCGGGACCCGCCACAGCTTCGCGGTGGAGGACAGCGCGTGCACCTCCGACTCCAGCACCGGATGCACCAGGGGACGCGCGCTCAGGCGCAGGCGCCGCATGCGGGCCCAACCCAGCACGTGGCTCCGCAGCTGCCAGAGCACTCCCGTCACCCACGCAGCCAGCAGCAGCGACGCCAGCGCCCGGCTCCACGTGGAGGAGAACCCGGCTGAAGCAGGGCTCGTAACGGAGGGGCCCGAGACCTTCCCGGGGTCGCCCGCCATTCCACCGGCGACGCTCTGCACTGCCGCACCTGATGACGGGTCCGAGCGCTTCACACCGTCGTCCGCCATGCCACCTGCGACCGGCAGCTCCGCCATCCGAGATGACGGGTCCGAGCGCTTCACACTGTCGTCCGTCATGCCCCCGGCGATGCGCAGCCCCGCCGGACCTGCTGACTGGCCCGAGAACTCCGCAGGGCCGTCCATCATGCCCCCGGCAACCGGCAGCTCCGCCCTCCGAGGTGCCGGGCTCGCAACGCCCTCCCCCTCACGCCCCTGTGCAGGCAGTGCCCCACCGGCCTGACGCGCCGGGCTCACGACCTCGCCCCACGCGCCATGCCTCGTCGCGGGAATCTCATTCCACGTGTGCTGCCCATTCCAGGCCGCCACGGTCCCCGCCCCCTCCTCCGCGCGCCCCTCTGGCACCACGGAGCTCACCCGCGCCGCCACGCTGGACACCACCCCATCCACCCTCGCGGCCACGGACGCGGGCAGCACGGGCAGCGGCACGGCGGGCAGCCACCCCAGGGACACCACGAACTTCAGCGTCACCAGCCACCACAGTCCGGCGCGCAGCGAGGCCGGCATCTTCGGCCATGCCCGTGTCAGCGCCCACACCAGCGCGGCGCACAGCGCGCCCTGCCACGAGGCCCGCCACAGCGCCCCCGGCCACGCCGACGCCCACCCGCCCACGTCCGACAGCCAGCCCGTATCCATGGGTTCAGTCCTTCCGCTTCTTCGAGCGAAGCCGCGCCACGACGTCCTGGAGCTGCGCCAGCTCCTCGTCCGTCACGTCCTCCGCCTCGGACAGGTACGCGGCGAACGGCGACAGCGAGCCGGACAGCGTCCGCTCCACGAAGTCCCCCACCACGTCCCGCAGCAGCTCCGACGCCGGCACCGGCGAGGCGTACTGAAAGACGCCCTCCACCTTGCGCCGCGTGAGGTAGCCCTTCAGCCGCAGCCGCTCCATCACCGTGAGGATGGTGGAGCGCGCCAGCCCCTGGGGCTCGCCGAAGCGCTCGGCCACCTCGCCCACGGTGGCCGGGCCGTGCTCCGCCACGTACCGCAGCACCGTCAGCTCCTGCTCTCCCACCGGCTTCTTCATGTGCCACCCTGTGACGACAGCTGTAGTCACAAAGCAAGGTACGCGTGACTACAGCCGTAGTCAAGGCGACGCCGGGAGGGACTTTCGTGCGAGCACAGGGAGCGTCCGCCCACCCGCAATGCGGCGGCTTCAGCCCGGCGGGCAGCGGAAGCGCACGTCACTGGTGCCCGCGCGCACCTGCTCCAGGCGGGCCTGCACACGAGGGGCTACGGGCGAGCGGGGGAATGATTTCAGGAAGCGCTCCAGCCCGGTCTGCACCGACGCGGCGTCGCCGCAGGCACAGGTGCTCCGGGAGACGACGTCCTCCAGGGCCGTCACCTCGCGGTCCACCACGTCCGGGTACGCGCGCGGGTGTGTGGCCCAGAAGCGCGTCCAGTTCCGGTAGAGGGGCTCCAGCTCCGGGTGGTCGAACACATGGCAGCCGGAGGGCGCCGCGTACACGCGCAGCGCGCCATCCCGGTAATAGGTGCGGCGCAGCAGCGAGAAGAACGCCTGGTCCACCTCGGTGCCCCGGCGCTCCGCCAGCTCGTGGAAGAAGCGCGGGTCCGCGGACCAGCGAAGCACCTCGTCCTCGCTGACGATGAAGCCTCGCAGCCCCTGCGCGCCCTCCATTCGGGGGGTGACGGCCTCCAGCGCGCGAGCCGCCTCGAGCCCTGCATCGAAGACCCGCTCCAGCGACACGCCCGGGCCGTGCTCGAAGCGCTCCAGCGCGCGCAGGTAGTCCTTGCGCAGGCCCTCCACGTCCGCGCTCCACGCCGCGCCGGACAGGCCCAGGAGCACCGTGCCCATGAGCCACGACGCGCCGCGCGCCCTCATGGCCCGACTCCTTCAAGGACGCGCCGCCGCTCAGCGCTGGAAGTCCACGCCCACGCCAACGCCCGCGGTGACGCCGCGCACCAGCCGCCCATCCGCCTGCGGGAAGTGCACCGTCCCGCCGGAGCCCCAGGCATAGAAGTGGTTGAAGACACGCTGGCGCACCTCCAGGCCCAACGAGTAACGGGGCCGGTCGCCCAGCGCCGTCAGCACCGCGCGCGCCAGGGCCCGCGTCCGGGCGCCTGGAAGCTCGAAGCCCACGGACACGTCCGCGTCGGTGCGGCCGAAGCCGAAGTGCTGCGCCGCCAGGCTGCCGAGCAGCATCAGCTCGTCCGGCGCGCCCTTCGCCACGCTCAGCTCCAGGTAGCCGGAGAAGCCCGACGTCAGCACCTCCTCGGCCAGGGGAATGTCCGACAGGCCGACGCCGGAGAAGCGGCCCAGCTCGTAGTCGGGGCCGAACATGCCGAAGCGGAAGCGGCCTCCCTGCTTGCGGCCCTGCAGGGTGACGCTGAGCTGCGTGCCGCCCGACGTCTGCCCTTCCATCGCAAGGCCCAGCAGTCCGCCGAAGTCCGGCGTGTACCCCTGCGAGAAGCGCGCACCGCCGCCGAGCAGCGCCCACGTGCGCAGGCGCTCCCCCTTGTAGAGCGCCACGTCCGCGCCCAGCGAGGCCAGCGTCATCTTCGGCGCCTCACCCCCGGCGCCCGCCGCGTCATGCGCGGCGGACAGGCGCAGCAGGTAGCGGTCGAAGCGCGCCGCGTTCTCGCTGGCCATGCGGCCGATATCCAGCAGGGCCTCGGCCGCGAAGATGCGCGCGGCCAGCACGTCGCTGGCCAGCACCTCGGCGCGCACCGCGCCCTTGACGAAGGTCAGCGTGCCGCCCGCCGGGTGGTAGTCCGGCGACAGCACGTTGCTGTAGCGATTCACCAGGTAGCCACGCCCCAGCGTCTCGTCGACGAAGGGCTCCACGCGCAGGAACACGGGCCGGCCTTCCTGGCCGATGCGCAGCATGCGCACCACCTGGCCCATGTCGCTCAGCTCGTCCCAGTCCTCGCGGCGCAGGTGGGCGCCGTAGTCGGTCTCCGTCTGCTTCGGCTCCTCGTCCAGCACGCGCAGGCGCAGGTTGGCGCCCAGGCGCAGCACGAAGGTCTCTCCCTTCGTCAGCCCCAGCGACGGGTACACCCGGGCGAACAGGTCCTGCCCACCGCCCGGCGTGCCCGAGGGGAAGCTCAGCGCTCCCACCTCCAGCTGGGCGCTGAAGCCAAAGCCCTCCCCACCGGTGCGCGCGCCCGGCGGAGCGGGCTCATCCAGCCGCGCCGTGGTGACGGACGAAGCCCCGCCGGAGGAGGGGTCCTCGTTGGGGACCTCCTCCACGGAGGAGCTCTGGGTGGTAACGAGAGCGAGCAGGACGAAGAAGGGGGCGCCGGTCATCGTCCCCCAACTCTACCCGGCCGCGCCGTCAGGCGAAGCAAGCAGCCCACGCAAGGTGTGGGTGACACTGCGTTGCGTCGGCACACGCGCACCCGCCGGGCCAGCTGCCCTGGCGGGTGTCACGCGCTGAGTGCTACCGGCTAGAAGCCGCCGCCGCCGCCACCGCCGCCGCCCGAGC
>JBKGHK010000615.1:0-6136 GCA_046520375.1 Pyxidicoccus sp. 3LFB2 | reverse complement strand
TACTTCCGCACGCCGGGAGTTGCCGGGGAGGCCGCGGCGTCGCGCGCCAGCTCGTCGGCGGTGACGTAGCGGGGCGCGATGTCCACCGGCACGTCCTTGAGCCGCTCCAGCACCTTCTGCACGGAGGGCCGCACCACACCGAGCTTCGCCAGCAGGGCCTCGGCGGCCTTGCGGTCGCCCCGGCCCTGAATCTCCATCAGCTGCTTCGTGAGCGAGGTGACGGCGTCGCGAATCTTCTCCGGCACCACGGAGAAGGTGCCGTCCGCGTTCACCTTCACCGCGCCGGTGTCGAGGAAGTGGTTGAGCTGCAGGGCAATGCCCTTGCCGTGCGCCTCGTCGATGCCGAAGCGGATGGAGCGGAACGCGGAGGCGAGGAACGTGGTGTACATGGTGCGCTCCAGCGCCTTGTCGATGACGCCCTGGTCCACCAGCCGCTGCAACGCCCACAGGCCGGAGATGTCCGCCTTGGCCTCTTCAATCGCGCTGGACGCGGCCTGCAGCTCCTTGCGCACGGTGGTGGCCTTGCCGCCGACGGTGATGTTGCTGGGCCCCAGGCCGTGCATCAGCTCGTGCATGAGGATGTGCGTGAAGAAGGCGTCGAAGGACACGTCCTGCTGGTCCTTCGCGGTGAGCGCCACCTTGGCGATGGGCTGCAGCACGCGCTCGAACTTGGCCTCCTGCACGTTCTTGAGCATGACGCGCTTGGAGCCCATCTTCTCCGTCACGCGCTCGTCGTTGGGGAGGTTGTACGCGGCCGTCTGCACGCCGCGGTTGGCGTCACCGGCGGAGAAGAGGCTGTTGACGACGCGGATGGGGGCCAGCGCGCCCAGCTTCGCGTTGCGCATCTTCGGGTCGATGGGCAGCGCGTTCTCCAGGCCCTGGAGCTGACCGCTGAACTTCGCCAGCTTCTGCGTCTCGGCGTCGTCGCGCAGGCCGAGGAAGGACTCGAAGGCGGCCTTGTAGTTGAACCACTCGTCCTCGTAGACCTCGTAGGGCCCAATCGTGGGCTCGATGCTGGCGTCCAGCTGCATCCAGGCGACTTCGCTCGCGTAGTAGTCGTTGGACAGGAAGGCGTCCGCGCGGGCGGTGAGGAAGGCCTTGAGCGTGGGCTGCTTCGTGAGCGCGGCGGCCTCGCGCAAGAGCGTGGCGGCCTGGGCCAGCTCGCCCTGGTACTCCACGCTGTAGGGCACGGAGATGAACTTGCCGTCCGTGCCACGGCGGATGGTGGTGTAGAAGCCGGTGGCCTCCTTCTGCTGCGCCTCGGGGAGCGACTTCACCCAGGCCTCCACCTCGGCCTTGGTGGCGCCGGCCGGGTAGAAGTTGGCGGACTCGGGCTTCGGCGGAGCGCCGGGGATGAAGAGCTTCGCCTCGTCCAGGCTGCTCCAGGGGCCCTTGTCGAGGAGGAACGCATTCAGGCGCGCGCGGCCCAGGGGCGAGTCGTCACGCAGCAGGTCCAGCAGCAGCGTGTCGTTGCCCGCCCAGCGCTGGCGCAGGAAGAGGGCGTCCATCAGCTTCGACGCCTGGACGAGCTTTCCGAGCGCGCGCTTCTCGTGGTCGGGCAGGGCCTTGAGGTCGACCCGCAGCTCCACGGGGGCGAAGCGCGCCGTCATGCGCTGCAATTCGGCGGCATCGGGGATGCGGGCGGGGGTCTTCTCCGCGGCGGAGGCGGCGCCCGACAGCAGCACCGCGCCAAGCAGGGACAGGAGGGTCCGATTCATGGCCCCTTCCCTACTCCAACACCGTGTGTCCTCCCAGCGCGCCGTGTGGCGAGTGACGGGTGGGTGGCAGGGGGCTTGCTGTGACGCAGGTGGCGTGGCCGGTGGCGGGGTGTTCACGGCATGTCAGAGGTAGCGCCTAGACTGCTCTACCTCACAGGTTGTATAGGGAGGTGAAGGCGTGGGGGCCGAAGAGAAGTACGCGCGGAGGGTGCAGGGGATGGGACGGGTCGAGCTGCGTGCCCTGTGGAGGCAGATCAAGGCACGGGAGGAGTTGGAGGACTGGCCACCGGGCAGGGCGCTCGAATTCATGATGCTGCGCGCCTTCCAGTTGGAGCGGGCGCGGGTCGTCTGGCCCTACGTCAATGCCACCGAGCAGATTGACGGGGCCATCCACACCGATGGACTGGCATGCATCGTCGAGACGAAGGACCACGCGGAGTCCGTCGGCTTTGATGCGATTTCGAAGTTGGCACTCCAGCTCCAACGGCGTCCCGGTGCCTCCATAGGGCTGCTCTTCAGCACGAGCGAGTATTCGCTCTCTGTTATCGAGACAGTGCGTATTCACCCCATCCGAAACGTCCTGCTGTGGCAGGGCTCGGACATCGACCTCGCATTGGAATACGGCATGCGGGCGGCCCTGCGCATCAAGTGGCGCAGGGCCGTGGAACAAGCCCGCTTGAGCTATCGGCTTCAGAAGGAGGACTTTTCGTGATTCCTCATGTCATCGCGTCGGGCGAACTGGCCGTTCTCATCCTGAGCAAGCTGCTGGGGCCCGAGCTCAAGGGAAGCATCAAAGTGAAGAACGGTGGTGGCTGGGCCGGCGCCATCGGTGAGGCAGACTCACGCCTTAGCAACAACCTGGATGTCGCCCTGGTGCTGGGCCCCTACGAGAAGCCAGGGCCCAACAAGCGAGAGATAGACAAGATCCGCATCTACTCCCTCCTGAGAGATGCCAGCCAGGACTCCCTGGTACGGGTGATTCTCCTGAAGACGCCCGTGGAGGGGCTGCTCTTCCGCGTTCCCGGGATCCTCTTTCAGCTCGTCGGCCGAGAGCCCACGGCGGAACAGCTCGCGCGAGCGCGCATTAAGCCCCAGGAAGTCCTGGCGGAGCTGCTGGGCGTGAAGCCCGATGCGCTCGTGGAAGTGCTGCGGCCCCGTCTGGAGGCGGTGGACCTGACGCCCCTCACCACGGTGCCCGGCATCCGAAGGCTCCGCAGGTTCATGCGTGTCTGCGCGCGCAGGTACGAAGCGAGACTGGCCCGCCGCGCACTGGAAGATTCCAACGAAACAGTTTGACCGGACGCGGCGCGACGAAGGTCGGAGCGTGCTGCGAACATGCGTGAGCCCTGGATGCCCCAGGGTCCCCGGTGCCCGGCCCCCGCGCCTGGAGCCTGGGGCTCGTGAGGAACCCCACCATGACGAAGACTCCCCGCACCACCCCTTCCGCGCCCCGCTGGCGTGCCCTGCTGGCCCTGCTGGCCGGGCTCGCGCTGGGCTTCACCTCCACCCCGGCCCTGGCCGCGGACGAAATCCGCCTGCTCAAGGCCCACAGCGCGGTGAGCAGCCGCTACGGGCAGGTCTGGCAGGACGTCACCTACACCCTGGTGGTGAAGAACCTCGCCTACGAGAAGTTCGTCTACGTCTACCAGAAGGAGCCGGGCGGCTCGTGGGTGAACCTGCCGGGCACCTACGTGGGCCCCGCGGGCGCGGGCCATGAGCTCTGGCAGGTCACCCGGCAGTACGCCGCCTGGACGACGCCCCCCGAGGCCACGCGGGACTTGGAGTTCGTCCCGAGGCTGGTGGTGGGCGGCACGTCCTACTGGGACAACAACTGGGGCGCGAACTACCACCTCGGCCGGAGCGATGGCCCCATGCTCCACAACACCAACGTCCTGTCGGCGGGCAGCATCTGGCGCGACAACGGCGACCTGGATGTCAGCGTCGACGTGAAGAACCTCGGCTACACGAAGAACGTCGTCGTGGTCTACACCACGGACGGCTGGGCCACCTCGCACGAGGCCCCGGCCTCGTACGTCAGCGGCTACACCTACGCCTACTCCTACATCCAGAGCCCCAACGCCAAGAACGTGGAGCGCTGGCAGGCCCATGTCCCCGCCATCCCCGGCACCGCGCTGCAGTTCTACGTCCGCTACCAGGTGAACGGGCAGACGTACTGGGACAACAACTTCGGGTACAACTACGCGCACACCCGCCCCACCCCGTAGCCACGGGTGGGAGGAGCCCGGGGGGTGGCTGCCGGCCCGCCGTGCCGCCAGACCTCCGGGCCCCTGCCCTCGACAGGCCATTTCCCATGGTTATGGGGGAAGCGACGCTCGCGCTCCACCGAGGGCGCCCGGAGGCTTTTTGTCCATGTCCGTCGAGAACTCCCCCCAGCGGGAAACCCATGCCTTCCAGGCGGAGATCAACCAGCTCCTCAGCCTGGTCATCAACTCGCTCTACTCCCACAAGGAGATCTTCCTCAGGGAGCTGGTGTCGAACGCGTCCGACGCGCTCGACAAGCTGCGCTTCCGCTCGATTACGGAGCCCGAGCTGCTCGCGGACGAGCCGGCCCTGGAGCTGCGCCTCATCCCCGACGCCGAGAAGGGCACCCTCACCATCGAGGACACCGGCATCGGCATGACGCATGACGAGCTGGTGAAGAACCTGGGCACCATCGCCCACTCCGGCTCGCGCGAGTTCCTGGAGACGCTGGCCCAGCGCGGGCAGAAGGACATGCAGCTCATCGGCCAGTTCGGCGTGGGCTTCTACAGCGCCTACCTCGTGGCGGACCACGTGGAGGTCGTCAGCCGCGCGCCCGGCAAGGACCAGCCGGCGTGGAAGTGGGCCTCGGACGCCAAGGGCTCGTTCACCGTGGAGCCCGCCGAGCGCGCCTCCCGCGGCACCGCCATCACCCTGCACCTCAAGGAGGACCAGAAGGAGTTCCTGGAGGAGTACCGGCTGCGCTCGCTGATTACGCAGTACTCGGACTACGTGGGCCACCCCATCAAGCTCCAGGTGACGAAGAGCACCGGGACGGGGGACGACGCGAAGACGGAAGTCGCGCTGGAGGTCGTCAACAAGGCCAGCGCCCTGTGGCAGCGCTCCAAGTCCGAAATCACCGACGAGCAGTACCAGGAGTTCTACAAGCACCTGACGCACGACTGGGAAGCGCCGCTGGCGTGGACGCATTTCAAGGCAGACGGCAACCAGCAGTTCACCGGCCTGCTCTTCGTCCCCAAGCACCCGCCCTTCGACCTGAATGCGCAGCAGCAGCGCGGGGTGCGGCTGTTCGTCAAGCGCGTCTTCATCATGGACCGCTGCGAGGAGCTGGTGCCGCAGTGGCTGCGCTTCGTGCGCGGCGTCATCGACTCGGATGACCTGCCGCTCAACGTGTCGCGCGAGCTCTTGCAGGACTCGCAGGTGGTGCGCGCCATCCGCAAGCACGTGGTGAAGAAGTCGGTGGACCTGCTGGAGAAGCTGGCCAAGGACAAGCCGGACGACTACCGCGAGTTCTGGAAGGCCTTCGGCACGGTGGTGAAGGAGGGCCTGGCCACCGAGGCCGAGCACAAGGACAAGCTGGGCGGGCTGTTGCGCTACGAGAGCTCGCGCGAGGAGGGGCTCACCTCCCTGGCGGACTACGTGTCGCGGATGAAGGAGGGCCAGGAGGCCATCTATTACATCTACGGCGAGTCCCGGCAGGCGGTGGCCGACAGCCCGCACCTGGAGGCGCTGAAGCAGCGCGGCTACGAGGTCCTCTATATGACGGACCCGGTGGACGAGTGGGCCGCGCAGGGCCTGCGCGAGTTCCAGGGCAAGCC
Source organism: Pyxidicoccus sp. 3LFB2 (assembly GCA_046520375.1). Taxonomy (GTDB): domain Bacteria; phylum Myxococcota; class Myxococcia; order Myxococcales; family Myxococcaceae; genus Myxococcus. The sequence goes on along the minus strand of JBKGHK010000615.1, from coordinate 600 downwards.
GCTGGTGTCCGCGCTCCAGGCCGACCTGAAGCTCCAGTCCACGGACGAGCAGAAGAAGGAGCAGGAGCAGAAGGCCGAGGGGCTGAAGACGCTCACCACGAAGATGAAGGACGTCCTCAAGGACTCGGTGCGCGAGGTGCGCGTGTCGGACCGGCTGACGGACTCGCCGGTGTGCCTGGTGGTGCCCGAGGGCGGCTCGCCCGCGTACCTGGAGCGGCTGCTGCAGCAGCGGGGCAAGGGCATGGGCGTGCCGCGCGTGAAGCGCATCATGGAAATCAACCCGGGCCACCCCGTCATCGCCCACCTGAAGGCCGTGCACGAGCGGCAGCCGGACGCGGCGCAGGTGACGGAGTGGATTGAGCTGCTCCATGACCAGGCGCTGCTCACCGAGGGCAGCACCATCGCCGACCCGAACCGCTTCGCGCGGCGGATGACGGGGCTGCTGACGCAGGTGGCCTCGCAGGCGGCCGGCAATGGGGCCACCGCCACGGCCACGACGCAGGCCCCCGCCCCGGAGGCCACCGCCGTCCAGCCGTCCAGCACCACGCAGCCCACGAGCTGACCGGACGGTGCTCCCGAGCAGGGCCGCCCGGACTCGCG
>JBKGHK010000614.1:0-6148 GCA_046520375.1 Pyxidicoccus sp. 3LFB2 | reverse complement strand
CGCGGTTCATCCGGTTGGGGCCGGCGCCCAGCACGCCGCGCAGGCCGGCGGTGCCGAACTCCAAGTCCCCCGCGAAGCGGTCGGCCAGCTCGGGCCAGTTGCCGCGGGCCAGCAGCTCCGCCAGCTCCGCCGCGGTGGACGCGTCAGGGTCCGCCTGTCGCCAGGCCTCGGCCCGCTCTCTCAATCCGGTGGTGTCCATGCGCCTTGAAGCCTCGTCTAGCCGTAGGGGACGCGCGGAGCACGGGGCTCGCGCGGCGGTTGTTCAGGTGTAGTCGGTCAGCTTCTTGCGGGTGGCACGGCCCTTGGGGCCGTCCTTGGCCCCCTGGCACGTGACGCAGTACTCCGCATACGGCATCGCGCGCAGCCGGCCCAGGGGCAGCTCATCGCCGCACTCCTCACACTCGCCGTAGGCATCCGGGTCGTCGCGCAGCTTGCCCAGGGCCTTCATCACCCGGGCCAGCACGCCGTCCATGTTCCGGTTCCGGTTGGAGGCGATGGCCTGCATCATCTCGTTGAGGGGCTGCTCGTCCTCGTCGCCACCGATGCGCGCGTCGTCGGTGCGGTTGGGCTCGATTTTCGACGGCGTCTTCTCCGTCAGCTCGGAGTGGAGCGCCAGGAGCAGCTGCTTGAATTCCTCTCGCTGTTTCGCGTTCACGTCGCCGCCGGGTGTCAGTACTTCGCGGTGGAGGTCTGTCCGCTGACGATGGCCACGGACGCGGACGCGCCCAGGCGGTTGGCGCCCGCGCGCAGCATCTTCATCGCGTCTTCCATGGAGCGGATGCCGCCGGAGGCCTTCACGCCCACGTCCTCGCCCACCACGCGGCGCATCAGCGCCACGTCCTCGGCGGTGGCGCCGCCCGGGCCGAAGCCGGTGGACGTCTTCACGAAGGCAGCCCCCGCGGCCTTGGACAGCGCGCAGGCCAGCACCTTCTCCTCGTCGGTGAGCAGGGCCGTCTCCAGAATCACCTTCACCGGCAGCGGGCGACTGGCGTCCACCACCGCGGCGATGTCCTGGTGCACCAGCGCGTAGTCACGCGACTTGAGCGCGCCCACGTTGAGCACCATGTCGATTTCCTTCGCCCCGGCGCGCACGGCCTCGCGGGCCTCGAAGGCCTTGGCGGACGGCAGCGACGCGCCCAGCGGAAAGCCCACCACCGCAATCGGCACGGTGGAGGCGCCGGCCAGCACGCGCGCGGCGGTGGCCACGTGGGCGCTGTTCACGCACACCGTGGCGAAGCCGTGCTTGCGGGCCTCCTCGGCCAGCTTGACCACGTCCTCGGCGCGGGCCTCGGGCTTGAGCAGCGTGTGGTCGATGTAGGGCGCCAGGTCCGCCGGGGAGCGGATGGACTCCATGTCGACGCGGCCCGTGGACGGCGCGGGCGGCGGGTGGGCGGTGGGCTCCTGCGTCGAGGACTCCTTCCAGGCATTCATGCGACGGCGGGCCTGGTCGGCGATCTCCTCGACGAACCGGATGACGTCCTCGGAGTCGGACATGCCGCGCCCCTTAGCCCACTTCCCGCCCCTCGGGAAGCGCTCGCACGGGTAGCACGCATCCGCTGCCCTCCCAGGTGCCGAGGAGAGGAGCGGGGCTGTAGAGTCCGCTGCGTGACGTCTCCTGCCCGGCTGCTCAGCCTCCTGGTTCTCCTCCTCGCCTCGCTTCCGGGCCTGGCCGCGGCCCCGCCCGCCCCCGCCGGCAAGCCGCTCACGGTGTATTTCTTCGACGTGGGCCAGGGGGACGCCGCGCTCGTCGTGTCGCCCACGGGGAAGACGGTGCTCATCGACGCCGGTCCGCCCGAGGCCCGAGAGCCCCTGGCCCGCCGGCTGAAGGAGCTGGTGAAGGAGCCGCTGGACCTGGTCATCCTCACGCACCCCCACCTGGACCACCTGGGCGGCATGGCGCACGCCCTGCGCGCGGTGGGGGCGAAGCGCTTCATGGACCCGGGCTTCGACCACCCGAGCGACGCCTACCGGGACTTGCTGAACTACGTGGGCGGAGCGGTGGGCCAGGTGATGACGCCGGAGCCCAGCGCACAGTCTCCCCAGACGCTGCTCACCATCGGCCTGGGCGAGGGCACCCAGCTCACCGTGCTCTGGCCCCGCGTGCCGCAGGAGCCCTTCCTGGACAACACGCGCTCGGACCCCAACTCCAACTCCATCGTCGCCAAGCTGACGTATGGGAAGACGGCGTTCCTCTTCACCGGCGACGCCGAGCCGGACACCGAGGCCGCCCTCCTCCAGAAGCGCATCGACTTCTCCTCCACGGTGCTCAAGGTGGCCCACCATGGCGGGCGCCACTCCTCCACCGCCCCGTTCCTCTCGGCGGTGAAGCCGAAGGCCGCCGTCATCTCCTGCGGCGCTGGCAATGACTACGGGCACCCCACGCTAGAAGCCCTGGAGCGGCTGGATGCGTCCGGAGCCCGCGTCTTCCGCACCGACGTGGACGGCGAGGTGGTAGCGGTGAGTGACGGCACGGCCGTCACGCTTCGCGCCGGGAAGGGCCGCGCCGCGCCCCTGGTGGTGGCCGGAACGGTGAAGGCCGGGCCCGTGGCGCTCGGCCCCATCCTGCCGAGCACGCAGTCCGCCCGGAGCGCACGCGGCGAAGCACCCGAGGTCAGCACCCGAGGCGGGAGCGCCACCTCCACCGCGCGAGACACCGCCGAGACGTCCTCCCGGACCGAAGCCGCGTCGGGGGACTTCGTCAGCCTGAAGGGCAGCAAGGTGTTCCACCGCGAGAGCTGCCGCACGCTGAAGCGCTCCAAGTCCGAGCGCACCGTCTACCCGAGCCGTGCCGCCGCGATGCGCGAGCGCCGGCCCGCCGAGGATTGCCACCCATGAGCCCGCGCCTCTTCTGCCTCCTCGGGGTGCTGCTGGCCACGGCGGCCTGCCAGGAGCCTCCGCCGCCCGCGCCTTCGACAGCGGCCCCTGCCCGCCCGGCCGAGCCGCGCCGCTACTTCGGCGGGGCGCCGGACGGGAAGCTGCACGTCTACTTCTTCGACGTGGGCCACGGTGACGCCGCGCTCATCGTGTCGCCCGAGGGCCACACGGTGCTGGTGGACTCCGGCCCCGCCTCCGCGGCGGACCACCTGGTCAACCGGCTGCCGGAGCTGCTCACGCAGCGACTGGACCTGGTCATCCTCACGCACCCGCATGCGGACCACCACGGAGGCCTGGAGGCGGTGGTGCGGCGCGTGGGCGCGAAGCGGCTGATGGAGCCGCAGCTGGGCGCCGCGCCGCCCGAGTACGACGCGCTGCTCACCACCCTGGGCAGCCAGGGCGTGGAGTTCCTGTCGCCCGCCCCGCCCCCGTCCACGCCCAACGCGCCGCTGCGCCTGCCCCTGGGCACGGGCGTGGAGCTGAACGTGCTGTGGCCCCGCCCGCCCAAGGACGTGCTCGATGAGCCGAAGGCCCCGCTGGAGGCCAACTCCATCGTCCTGCGGCTCACCCATGGCGACACTGCGCTGCTCTTGGCGGGGGACGCGCACGCGCGGACGGAGGGCCAGTTGCTGTCGCGCGGCACGGCGATGAAGGCCACGCTGCTCAAGGTGGCGGCGCACGGCGCGGACGGGCCGTCCACCGAGGAGTTCCTGCGGGCCGTCGAGCCCCGTGCCGCCATCATCTCCACGGGCCCGGCCAGCACGGGCGCACCCCGGCGGCCGCCACGCTGAAGCGGCTGGAGGACGTGGGTGCCCAGGTGTTCCGCACCGACGTGGCCGGCGAGGTGCAGGTGGTGGGCGACGGGAAGACGCTCGTCATCACCCCGCAGCGCCTGCCCGAGGGCGTGCCGGACGACACGCGCTACACCTTCGCCGGCCTGAGCGCGGCCTCCGTCCCGGCGGCCGCCACCCCGGTGGCGAAGGCCGGGGACGTCTCGAAGGCGGCGGCCACGCAAGCTCCCCAGGGCCCGCGGGGCACCCCGTCCGCCAAGGCCTACGGCGACTCGAAGGCCTACGGCGAGGTGGTGGACATCGACGACCTGCCCGCCGCCGACGCGCCGCCGCGCTCTCGCACCGAGCCCCGCCCGACGCGCGGAATGGAGCCGCGCGGCATGTCCGCGGGCCCCTACGTGGCCAGCAGCAAGAGTGATGTCTTCCACCTGCCGTCGTGCCGGAATGCGAAGAAAATCAAGTCGTACAACAAGCTCGTCTTCAAGACCCGCGAGGAAGCCAGCCGGGACAACCGTCGGCCGGCCCGGGACTGCAATCCGTGAGAGGAGCCACGCCATGACTCGCGCCACGCTGGACCGCATCGAGGACGACGTCGCCGTGCTCGTCGTGGAGGGCCGGCAGGTGACGCGCCCGCTGAGCGACTTGCCGAAAGGCGTGCGAGAGGGCGACGTGCTGGACCTGGACACGCTCCAGGTGGACCGCGAGGCCACCGACGCCCTGCGCGCCCAGGTGCGCGACGCGCGCAAGCGGGCGAAGCAGGGCAAGAAGCCGCCGCCGTCCGGCGACTTCGACCTCTAGGCTGAGGGCGCCGTCTCAGGAGGCCGGGCGCGGGGCAGCAGCACCACCAGGAGCCCCGCGCTCACCGCCGCCAGCAGGCCCGCGAAGAGGAAGGCCGGCGCGCTGCCCCACCGCGTCCACACCGCGCCGAACAGCAGGCCCGCGGCCAGCGAGGCCCCACCGGTGAGGCCGTTGTAGAGGCCAAAGGCGCGCCCGCGCACGGCGGACGGCACCAGCGACGTGAGCAGCGACTTCTCCGCCCCTTCGGCCAGCGCGTGGTACAGCCCGTAGAAGGCCATGACGGCCAGCGTGCCGGGGACGCCGCGCACCTGGGACAGGGCCACGTAGCTCAGCGCGTACAGCCCCCACCCGGCCAGCACCACGCGCGAGGAGCCCAGCCGGTCCGCCAGCCAGCCCGCCGGGTACGAGACGGCCGCCTTCACCACGTGCAGCAGCAGCCACGCCAGGGGCAGCAGCGCCGGGGGCGCGCCCTCCTCGGTGAGCTTCAGCAGGAGGAAGGCGTCCGTGGAGTTGGCCACGCCGAAGAGCACCGCCGGCACCAGGAAGTACGCGAGCCGCCGGGGCACCGGCACCAGCGCCCGGCCCTTCCCCTCCTCCACCGGCGGGCGCGCGGGCTCGGGCACCACGACGATGCACAACAGCGCGAGGAAGCCCGGCACCGCGGCCACGAGGAACACCTGCTCCGCGCGCAGCCCCCACGCCACCAGCACCATGGCCACCAGCGCGCCCACCGCCGCGCCCGCATGGTCCATGCCCCGGTGGAAGCCGAACGCGCGCCCTCGCGCGCCCTCCGGGACGGAGTGGGCGATGAGCGCATCCCTCGGGCTGCTGCGCACGCCCTTGCCCACCCTGTCCAACGAGCGGATGAGCAGCGGCTGCCAGGCGAGGGTGACGAAGGCCATCAGCGGCCGCGCCAGCGAGGACACGCCGTAGCCCAGGAGCACCAGCGGCTTGAGGCGGCGCGCCCGGTCCGCCCACAGGCCGGAGCGGTACTTGAGGAGCGCGGACACCAGGTCCGACAGCCCCTCCATGGCGCCCAGCAGCAGCGGCGCCGCGGGGAAGCGCGCCGCGAGGAAGGCGGGCAGCAGCGGGAAGATCATCTCGCTGCTCACGTCCGTCAGCAGCGACACCAGCCCCAGCAGCACCACCGCGCGGGGCAGGCGGCCCCCGGCGGCGGGAGCAGCGCCTGTCTCGTGGAGGCTCACGGCCGCGCGCGGGCTACATCGCCCCGGAGAGGACGAGCGGAATCTCGAGGTCCACGTCCTCGCCGGAGAAGGCGGAGAACACCATGCTCTTCGCCCGGTCCTTGATGCACGTGCCCACGGCGGAGCGGTTCAAGTCTCGCTTGTCGAGCGTGGCGGCCTTCACCTTGCCGGAGGTGCCCACCGTGGCGGTGAGCGTCACCTTGCCCACGCGGAAGGAGGGATTCTTTCGCAGCTCGTTCTCCACGCATGAGCGGAACGCGTCCTGCGCCTTCTCCACCACGCGCTCCACCTCCTCGTCCGAGGGGCCTCCCACCTCTTCCGAGTCCGTCGCGGCGACGTCCGCGTCCTTGCGCACGTCGGGGCCCACGTCCTTCTTGTCCCCGTCCGCGTAGACGGCCTGCAGCTGCTCCGCGGAAGGAGGCGGGGCAATGCCCGTCGGCGCGCCGGCGCCCGCGGGGGCCTCCGGAGCGGGCGCGGCGG
>JBKGHK010000613.1:0-6186 GCA_046520375.1 Pyxidicoccus sp. 3LFB2 | reverse complement strand
CCGGCTGCCCCAGCCCCAACGGCAATGGCGAGCCACCTCCGCCGCCGCCCCCGCCGCCGGCCAACTCCTTCGAGTACACCGCCGCCAACACCAACAACGCGACGGCCGGCACCACCAACCGGAAGATTGCCCTCACCGCTGGCCAGAAGCTCACCGTGGCCACCTGCGGCCTGACGGGCACGCAGCTGTCCGGTGACACCTGGCTGCGCCTGTTCAACCCCACCGCCACCGAGGTCGCCTCCAACGACGATGCCTGCGGGGGCCGGGGCTCCAGCATCACCTTCACCGCCTCCGTCGCCGGAGAGTACGAGGTCCGCGCGGGCTGCTACGCCAACGGCAGCTGCGGGGGCCGCGTGGTGTGGGAAATCACCAACGGCCAGCCGCCTCCGCCTCCGCCGCCCACCTCGGGCTCGTTCACCTTCAGCGGCACCAACACCAACAGCGCGCAGCAGAACACCACCCACCGCGACGTCAGCATCACCGCGGGCCAGCGAATCTCGGTGGCCACCTGCGGCGTGACGGGGGCCTCGTTCACCGGGGACACGTACCTGCGCCTGTTCAGCGGCACCACGCAGGCGGCGGTCAACGACGACGCGTGCAACGGCACGGGCTCCAGCCTGACCTACACGGCGACGGCCACCGGCACGCTGCAGATTCGCGCCGGCTGCTACAGCAGCAACACGTGCAGCGGCACCGTGGTGTGGAGCATCCAGTAACCGCGTGAGCCGTGAGGGTCCGGGCCGTGGCGCTTCTTCGCCGCGGCCCGGGCCTGACGTCAGTACGCGTTCTTCGACAGGAAGCCGCCCAGCGCCGTGCGCACGAGAATCTTCAGGTCCATCAGCAGCGACCAGTTCTCGATGTAGTACAGGTCGTACTCGATGCGCTTCTGGATGCACGTCTGGCCGCGCAGGCCGTTGATTTGCGCCCAGCCGGTGATGCCCGCCTTCACCTTGTGCCGCAGGTGGTAGCGCGGAATCTGCCGCTTGAACTCCTCGATGAAGACGGGGCGCTCGGGGCGCGGGCCCACGAGGCTCATGTCGCCCAGCAGCACGTTGAAGAACTGGGGCAGCTCATCCAGCGAGTACTTGCGCAGGAAGGTGCCGATGGGCGTGCGGCGGGGGTCCTCCTTGGAGGCCATCATCGCGCCCGTGCACTCGGCGTCCACGCGCATGGTGCGGAACTTGAGGATGGGGAAGGTGCGCCCGTCCATGCCCATGCGCTCCTGGCGGTAGAGCACGGGCCCGCGGCTCGTCAGGCGCACCGCCAGCAGGGTGGCCAGCATCAGCGGCGAGGTGACGAGGATGGCCAGCAGCGAGAAGGTGATGTCGAAGGCCCGCTTGGCCACCCGGCTCCAGCCCTCCATCGGGTCGCCCTGGAGGCGGATGATGGGCAGCCCGCCAAACTCCTCGAGGCCGCCGTAGAGGGTGATGTACTGGTACAGGTCCGGCACCACCCTCACGTCCACGGTGCGCAGCGCGAGCTGCTCCATCAGCCGCTTCACGTGCGCCTGGTCCTCCAGGGGCAGCGCGAGGATGACCTGGTCCACCGGCTGCGCGTCCAGCACCTGGTTCACCGAGTCCACGTGGCCGATGACGCGCACGCCGCCCACGTACTGGCCCACCTTCTCCGGCCGCAGCGTGAGCACGCCCGTCACCCGGAAGCCCAGCTCGCGGTGGCCCTCCACCGTCTCAATCACCCGCTGGCCCAGCTCCCCCGCGCCGATGACGAGGATGGACTTGAGGTTGTGGCCCCGGCGGCGGATTTCGCTGAGCACCCAGCGGAACACCAGCCGGTTGCACGTCACCAGCGTGAAGGCATAGCCGACGAAGATGACCAGCGTGAGGCGCGAGTAGCGCTCACGGGCGAAGTACGTCGCCGCGACGAGGATGAGCGTCGCGGTGATGGTGGACTTGAAGACCTCGAAGACCTCGCCCGTGTTGGTGCGCGAGCGGTTGGTGGCGTACAGGCGCGACTGCTTGAACGTCACCGGGAAGATGACGAGCACCATCAGCAAGGAGACCAGCGTGTCGTCCCACGGGGGAATGCCCTCGGTGACGGGAACGATGCCGGAGAAGCGCGTGGCGTACGCGAGGCCGAACGCCACCGCGAGCATCACCATGTCCGCGACAACCTTGATGGACGTGTAGAAGCGCTGGAGACGACTGAACACCGCAGTACTCCTGTAGCCTGGTCAACGGGCGGCCCCCCCCGCTGCAAGACTCGCACCCCATGCAAACGGACACGTGTCCTGATCAACACCCTGTGACAGGCGCGTGTCCTAGCACGGGAAAGTCTGTGAAACCAATGGGTTGCGTTGACCCCTCCCCCACACCTCCAGCGGGTGGCCGCAGGTGGGCCACGGAAGATGGAGAGGGGGATGACAACGAAGTCACACCCCTGTGGCACGGGTTGGGGAGGACCTCCCCAGGCGCAGGAGCGTCTCCACCTCGTGGAGCATGGCCTTCTGGAAGGCGGCGCGGCTGAAGCGCTCGGCCTGCGAGCGGGCGTCCTCGGGCCGGAAGCCGGGCTCCCACGCCTCGAACTGGCGCACGGCGGCGGCGAGCGCGGCGGGCGTCTGCTCGGAGAAGAAGAGGCCGGTGCGCGACGTCACCGTCTCCAGCACCCCGCCCCGGCCGTAGGCGATGACGGGGCGGCCGGTGGCCTGGGCCTCCAGCGGGGTGATTCCGAAGTCCTCCTCGGGGGTGAAGATGAGCGCGCGGGCGTCGCGGTAGAGGCCCGGCAGCGCGTCATCCGGCACGTTGCCGAGGAAGCGGATGTGGGGCGGCACCGGCCCGGACATGAGGCGCGAGGCCTCCTGGCCCGTGCCCACCACCCACAGCGGGGCGCCTGGCTCGCGGAACGCCTCCAGCGCCACGTCCAGCCGCTTGTACGGGGCGAAGGCGCCGAGCCACAGGAAGTAGCCGCCCTGCCCTCCGCCCTCCAGGGGTTGGCGGGCGAAGCGCTCCAGGGCCACGGGCGGGTGGACGACGGTGGCCTCGCGGCCCCAGAAGCGCTGAATCTTCCCGGCGATGTGGTGGCTGTTGGCGACGAAGCGGTCCACGCCCGAGGCCGAGTCGCGGTCCCACCGCTGCAGCCACGGCCGCACCGCGTGGGCGGCGGCGCGCACGGGCAGGCGCGCGCGCCCGGGCCGAAGTAGTCGTCGAACAAATCCCACATGTACCGCATGGGCGCGTGCACGTAGCTGAGGTGCGGGGTGCCCGGCGGAGTGCGCAGCCCCTTGGCGACGCAGTGGCTGGAGGAGAGGACCAGGTCGTAGTCGTCCTGGAGGCGCAGGGCTTCAATCGCGCGCGGCATCAGCGGCAGGAAGTGCCGGTAGCGCGCGTGGATGCCGGGGATGCGCTGGAGGAAGGACGTGAAGATGCGGCGGGACTCAATCGCCGGGGACTGGCTGCCGGGCTTGTGGACGAGGGTGTAGATGTCCGCATCCGGGAGCACTTCGCAGAGCGCGTCGAGGACACGCTCTCCCCCGCGGTGGGTGACGAGCCAATCGTGGACCAGGGCGACCTTCACGACAGGGGCTTCTAGCACCGGGGACGCGCGGTGCCGAAAGACAGGCGGCTTGCCCGCCTGCCTGTCCCCCATGAGGGCAGCGTGTGTGGTACGCCCGGGGCCGTGGCCCACGTCCTCCTCGACCTGCGCATGGTGCGCGGCCGGCTGCATGGCATCGCCCGGTACGCCCTGGAGCTGGCCCGGCGGATGCCGGCGCTCGCGCCGGATTTGCGCTTCACCGCGCTGGTGGCGCCCGAGGGGCTACCGGCCGGGCTCGGAGAGCTCACCCCCGCCATGCCGCTGCACCGCGCGCGGGCGGGGTTCCTCTCCCCCTTCGAGCAACCCGCGCTGGCGGTGGACCTGGCGCGGCTGAAGCCGGACGCCTTCCACGCCACCTCCTTCTCCCTGCCGCTGTTCTGGAGCGGGCGGCTGGTGGCGACGTTGCATGACGCGAATCACCTGGCGCTCGCGGACCAGTACTCGCCGGCGCAGGCGCTCTACTACCGGGTGGTGGTGGGGCCGCGGGCGAAGCGGGCGACGGCGCTGGTGACGGTGTCCGACTTCTCGCGCGAGGAGCTGGCGAAGTACCTCGACGTGTCGCCGTACCGCTTCCAGGTGATTCACAACGGCGTGGACGCGCGCTTCCAGCCGGCGACCGCCAGCGAAGCGAGCGCGTTCCGTGAGCGGTACGAATTGCCCGCGCGGTACGTGGCGGCGGTGGGCAACGCGAAGCCCTTCAAGAACCTGGAGCTGCTGAAGCACTTCGCCGCGGAGCTGCCGGTGCCGGTGGTGCTGCTGGCGGGCAAGGGCGCGGTGGCGCACGACCTGGGCCTGCACGAGAACGTGCTGGATTTGGAGGAACTGCCCGAGGCGGACATGCCGCTGTTCTACGGCGCGGCGGCGGCGCTGCTGCTGCCGTCGAAGTACGAGGGCTTCGGGCTGCAGCGCTGGAGGCCATGGCGGCGGGCTGCCCGGTGCTGGCGGCGGACGCGACGGCGCTGCCGGAAGTCGTGGGCGCCGCGGCGCTGAGGCTGTCTCCGGATGACCCGGCGCTGTGGCGGGAAACGACGCTGCGCGTGCTGAGGGACGAGGTGCTGCGCAGCGAGCTGATTGAATTGGGCCGCGAGCGGGCGGCGCGCTTCAGCTGGGACGACTGCGCGCGGCGCACGCTCGCGGTTTACCGGCGGGTGCTGGAGGCGCCTTCCACTCCAGCTCCCCAGTCACGGTGAGCTACGGGCAGTGCGTGTAGCAGGGCCCGCCGACGTGCGCGCAGTCACGGGCGGACAGACAGCTCGAGCAGTCGATGCAGGAGCCCCACGCGCCCGGAGCCGCACCCGACTCCTCCAGCGTCTGAGGTCCTCGCGAGGACTGCACATCTCCGGGGGAGCTCATCGCGGAGAGGCTTTGGGACTGCCCCTTCGCGCCACAGCGGCCAGGCTGCTCCATGGCGGCTTCCTGCGACGGGACGGACGTCACGGGCTCCGAGGACGACGTCTGCCAGACAGCGCCAACAGCCAGTGCGAACACGGCGAAGGTCGAAAGCTGCAGCATGCGCATGAGGTGCCTCCTGGGGGGTGAGGAGGCAAAGTGTAACCGAATGGCAGCAGGTCGGTGGCGGGCGATGCCGCTACATCAGGTTTCCAACGGAAGCGTCGCTTCCTTCGCCCCGACGCGCACCTCTCCACGCACCACCCCACTGCCCTCGCACAGCCCCAGTCCCCACACGAGCGCGAAGGACAGGTGCACGCTGGTGTGGAACGGCAGGTAGTGCACCAGCGCCAGCACCTGGAAGCCCACCCAGGACAGCAGCGCCCCCGTGGCCGCCAGCGAGCCCGCGCGGTGCCTGCGGATGAGCGCCCGCGCCAGCAGCGCGTGCATGCACGCCAGCAGCACCAGCCCCACGAGGCCCGTCTCCGCCCACGCCGTCAGCCACAGGTTGTGCGAGTCCGTGGCCAGGAAGTCGTTGATGCCCGTCCGGTCCGCCGTGGCCATGGCCGCGGGCCGGTGGTTGCCGAAGCCCACGCCCGTCACCGGGTTCTCCCGGATGAGCAGCCACCCCACGGACATGGCCAGCTCGCGCTCGCCGCCGTAGACGTTCTCCAGCGCCTTGCCCAGCCGCGCCCGCCACGCCGGTGACATCGCCACCGCCAGCACCACCACCGTCAGCAGCGCCACCCCCACCTGCCGGGCCCGGCCCCGCACCAGCAACAGCAGCGCCACCACGCTGACAATCAGCGCCGCCCCCAGCGCCGCTCGCGCGAAGGCGTTGTAGATGGACACCAGCATCCCCAGCACCACCACGCCCGCCACATGCGGCGCCGCGCAGACTCCGAGCCGCCCAGCACCACCAGCGCCGGCCCCAGCGCGGCAATGGCCCCGTGCGCGTAGCGCAGCCGGTGGAAGAAGAAGCCGCCCGCCGCGTAGCGCGGAGACGCCTCCGTGCCGAAGTTCTCGTGCAGCCGTCCCAGGTTCAGCTTGAAGAAGGCCGGCGGCTCCCACGGCCACTTCACCCGGTTCTGGAACAGCCCCAGCGCCGCGGCCACCAGCCAGCCTCCCGCCACCACGGCCCCCAGCAGCAGCCACGGCACGCCCACCGTGCCGATGCACGCCGCCGCCGCGCCCGCCACCGTGTCCAGCACCTGCCCGTAGCGCGAGCTCCGGGGCCAGCTGAAGGCC
>JBKGHK010000612.1:0-6232 GCA_046520375.1 Pyxidicoccus sp. 3LFB2 | reverse complement strand
CCGCCGCGCTCCATCGCGGTGGGCCGCTCCGGTGGCTCCGCCCCCTCGGGTGACGCGGCGTCCGGCCCGGGCCGCGCGCCTGCGCCCAGGGGCGACTCCCCCTCGGACAGGGTGGAAACCTCCTGGAGCTCCACGTTGACGACGGGGCGCTTCGCCGAGCGTCCGTCCGCGTGGGCATCCTCCCCCGCGCGCCGGTAGGACACCGTCTCAGACCTGGAGGAGGCCGGCTTGACCGACACGGGCTGCCCCTTCGACCCCACCGTCTCAATCTGCGAGGGGCGGACCGACATCGCGCGCATCGGCGTCGGGCTCGGGGCCAGCGGCTGGAGCGGCATCCCCGTCAGGTCCAGGATGAAGCTGCCCACGTCCGGGTAGCGGTCCTCGGGCTTCTTCTCCAGGGCCCGGTCGATGGCCGCCACCACGTGCGCCGGCACGCCGAAGACCAGCGATTCCAGCCGGTCCGGCGGATCATAGACGATGCGGTAGATGAGCTCCGGGAGCGGGCCGTCCTTGAACGGCAGCCGCCGGGCCAGCATCTCGTAGACCATGCACCCGAACGAGAAGATGTCCGTGCGCGGGTCCACCTCCTGGTTCTTCCCCTGGGCCTGCTCGGGCGCCATGTACTGCGGCGTGCCCAGCAGGATGCCGCCCTGGGTGTTGATGCTCTGCGAGTCGAGGACCTTGGAGATGCCGAAGTCGAGCAGCCTCACGTGCTCCATCGCCACGCCGCCCACCTCGGTGGGCACCAGGAACACGTTCCCCGGCTTGAGGTCCCGGTGGACGATGCCCGCGTGGTGGGCCGCCTGGAGCGCCGAGCCCATCTGCCGGGCGATGGAGAACACCTCGTCCAGCGTGAGCGGCCCGCGCCGCAGCCGCCGCGAGAGGGGCTGGCCGCGCAGGCACTCCATCACCAGGAAGGGAGAGCCGTCCTCCAGCGTGTCGAAGTCGAGCACCTCGACGATGTTCGGGTGTCCCAGCCGTGAGGTGATTTCGGCCTCGCGGCGGAAGCGCACGAAGACGTCCTTGCCCAGGCCCGTGTCGTTGCGCAGCACCTTGACGGCCACCTGCCGGCCGGGAAGCCGCAGGTGGTTGGCCAGGAAGACGGTGCCCATGCCGCCCCGGCCCAGCACGCCAACGATTTGGTAGGTATCCCTGAGGACGGTGCCGAGGGGGATGTCGCGAGTCGCGGAGGGAGACATGAAGGATGGGCTCTCAAGCCTGAGAGCTCATTCTATCCTGTCCCCCCTGACACCCCTTGGCGAGTTGTCCCTTCCCTCTCAGCGGCCCTGGGAGCGGATGGACCCCCTGGCTTTTGAGAAAGCAGGAGGCCGGACGCGAAGCCCGACCTCCCGGGTTGCCAGGGCCGGGACTACTTCGCGGCCGGTGCGGCGGCGTCGCTCGCCGCGCGCAGCTCCTTCACCACGCGTGTGGCGCCGTAGACCTGCTCCAGGGCGGCGAGGATGCCGTCCCCATGCACGGCGACGGCGCGGTTCGTCTCCGGCACGTACGCGTACCGGCCGCCGAGCGAGTGCAGGTTGCCGTCGAAGATGAGCCCCACCACGCGGCCCTCGCGGTCCACCAGGGGCGAGCCCGAGTTGCCGCCGATGATGTCGTTGGTGGTGGCCACATCCAGCGGCGTGCCTTCGGGCACCTTGCCCCGGGCCTTCAGCCACGAGTCCGGCAGCTTGAAGGGCTCTTTGCCGGTGTGACGCGCGTACGCGCCGCCGAAGGTGGTGAGGGGCGCCACGGCGCGGCCATTCTCGTTCCAGCCCTTCACCTGCCCGGGGTTGAGGCGCAGGGTGAAGGTGGCGTCGGGGTAGCCGGAGGTGCCGTAGACGGCCAGGTGCGCCTTGGCGATGCGCTCGCCGTTGCGCTTGAGCACCGCCTCCACCGTGTCCTCGTAGCGCTTGCGGGCGGCGCGCGCCTCGCCGTCCACCTTGCGCGCGAAGACAATCATCGGGTCCTTCGACGCCTCCACCGCCGCGCGGCCGCCCTCCAGCAGCGCCTGCCGCACCTTCACGTCGCCCAGCTTCGTGCCCTTCACCAGCGCACGCGCGAGGTCCCCGGGCGCCTCGCGGCCGAGCACCTGCTGGACGAACGGGTCATCCGCGCCCAGCGTCTCGCGCACGCGGTTGAGGCCGAAGCCCAGGAGCGCCTGCTCCAGCTCGGTGGCGACGGGGGCGCCGCGCAGCAGCTGCTGGCGCAGCGTGGGCAGCTGGGCCTCGGTGTACTCGCGCAGCCGCTCCGCGTTGGGCTTGGGCTGCTCCTCGGCGGCGCGCACCAGGTGCCGGGCGATGCTGAACAGCTCGCCGGGGTATGCGTCCGCCATCTCCTTCATCCGGTACTCGGGGAGCATGCGGCGGTACGCCTCCAGCGCCTGCGCCGTCTCCTCCCACGCGCTGCCCGCGGCGGCCTTCACCTGGGGGTTGGCGTCCACCTTCTTGCGCAGCTCGGCCTCCTCCTGGCGCTTGCGGCCGAGCAGCGCCGGGTCGGCCAGGGCCTGATGCCGGCCGCGCAGCGCCTTGAGGCCGTTCTCCACGGCGCGCAGCCGCGAGCGCGTGGTGCGGTAGCGCTCGGGCGAGGCGCTGGCGAACTCGCGCAGCATGCCGCGCAGCTCGGAGAGCTGGAGCAGCGTGTACGGCAGGTTGACGTCGCGCTGGAACTCCAGCTCGGCAAGGGTGGCCTTGCGCTCGGTGCCGCCGGGGTGGCCGGAGACGAAGACGAGGTCCCCCTCCTTCGCGCCCTGCTTCGCCCACGGCAGGAAGTCCGGGCTCTTCGCGGGCGCGTCTCCCTGCCACACGCGCAGGAAGGCCGCGTCGAAGCCGAAGCGCGGGAAGTTGAAGTTGTCCGGGTCTCCGCCGAAGGCCGCCATGGAGAACTCGGGCGCGAAGACGAGGCGCACGTCCTGGAAGCGGCGGTACTGGTAGAGGTGGTACCTGCCGCCGTTGAAGAGCGTCACCACGTCACAGCGCCGGTCCGTCGAGGTGGCACACTCGGACTCCGCGGCGGCCATCTCCTTCTTCAGCGCGGTGTTGAAGGCTGCGCCGGTGAGGCCCTTCGTCGCCGCGTTCATCCGCTCGGTGACGTCGGTCATCTTCTCCAGCTGGTTGGCCTCCACCTTGGGGCAGCGGCGCTCCTCGGCGGGCGTCTTCGCGTTGAAGCCGGTGGCCAGCAAATCCTGCTTCGGCGAGGCCAGGTCCTCGATGCAGTCGCGGATGCAGTGGTGGTTGGTCATCACCAGCCCGTCCGGCGACACGAAGCTGGCGGAGCAGCCTCCGGCGAGCCGCACCGAGCCGAGGCGGACCTTGTCCAGCCAGGCCTGCGTGGGCGTGAAGCCGTACGCCTTCTTCACGGCCTCCGAGGGAAATGCGTCGTAGGTCCACATGCCCTCGTCCGCCGAAGCGGGGAGCGACACGGGGAGGAAGAAGAGCAGGCCGAGAGCGAGCAGTCTGCGGTCCACGTGCGGTCGTCCTTCTGGAATGACTGGGAGTAGGGGTCCGGTTCTCGTCGTGAGAACAGGCGCGCGTCAACCGCCCCACGGACGGTGCATTCCCGGAAGGGAATCACGCGTCGCGTCAGGTATGGTGGGGGCAATGCCCGCGAAGCACCATGTCTACCTCGTCCCCGGCTTCTTCGGCTTCATCAACCTGGGCGAGCTCATCTACTTCGGCCACTCGCACGACTACCTGAAGGCGGAGCTGGCCCGCCGGGGGGTGGACGCGGACGTGACGATTGTCCTGTCCCACCCGACGGCCTCCATCCGCACGCGCACGGCGGACCTGCTCAAGGCGGTGCAGGAGACGGCGGCCGGGGACGACGGGCCCATCCACCTCGTGGGCCACTCGACGGGCGGGCTGGACTCGCGGCTGTTCGTCAGCCCCGGCGCGCAGCTGGCGGAGGGGCTGGACCTGGAGCCCTTCGCGAAGCGGGTGCGCACGGTGGTGACGGTGTCCACGCCGCACGCGGGCACGCCGCTGGCCACCTTCTTCATGGGGCTGTTCGGCCAGAAGATATTGAAGCTGCTGTCGCTGTTCACCGTGTACGTGCTGCGCTTCGGGCGGCTGCCGCTGCGGGTGGCGTTCCGCTTCGGGCACGTGCTGTCGCGGGCGGACGACACGCTCGGGTGGAAGCCCACGCTGTTGGACCAGCTGTATGACCAGCTCCTGGGGGACTTCTCCTCCGCGCGGCGCGACGAGGTGGCGAAGTTCCTCAGCGACGTGGGCAACGACACCTCGCTGATTCCGCAGCTCACGCCCGAGGGCATCGACCTCTTCAACGCGAGCACGGTGGACCGGCCCGGGGTGCGGTACGGGTCGGTGGTGACACAGTCGCGGCCGCCGTCGTTCCGGACGCGGATGTCGGCGGGGTTGGACCCGTACGCGCAGCTGACACACACCATCTACGCGCTCGTGTACGGACAGACGCAGCGGATGCCGCTGACGGCGATTCCGCCGCACACGCCCGCGCAGACGGCGGCGCTGGTGCAGGCGTACGGGGCAATGCCGGGGCCCACGGCGTGTGACGGCATCGTCCCCACGCGCTCGCAGGTGTACGGGCGGGTGCTCGCGGCGGTGCGGGCGGACCACCTGGATGCGATTGGCCACTTCGACCAGCCCGCGCACCAGCCGCCGCACGTGGACTGGTTGATTTCCGGCTCGGGCTTCCGCCGGGCCCAGTTCGAGTCCACCTGGAGAAGCATTGTGGACTTTCTGCTGGAAGACGCGGGCCGCTAAAGCCTCCGGCAAAATAGATTCGTCCAGCCGCGGGGGGCCGCGACGTTGTCACGGCAAGGGGCACTGTCTGCCCTTTCGCGAAAGGGACGATGATGTCGCCGCAGCAGCGCCTGCGCCATGGGGCCGTACTCGCACGGGTCTTCCACCCGGAGTCCCTGTGGGCCTGCGCACTCACGGGCCTGGCGACGCTCGTCGTCCTCGCGACGCAGGCGCCCATCGCCGTCAATGAGGGCGCGGGCTGGGATGGCTGGAGCTACCTGCGGATGGCCGTCGACCCCACCGTCGACGTGGGCGCGCCGTACCACCTGCGCATCGGCTGGCCGTTCCTTCCCCGGCACCTCGCGCCCTTCGCCGCCCCCCTGGCGAACTTCAAGCTCGTCTCCGGAGTGTGTGGCGTGCTGTACGGCATCGGCACCTGGCTGCTGCTGGCCGCGCTGTTTCCCCGCACGGGCCGGCTCGCGCGCGGGCTGGCCTGGTCGGTGCTCAACCTCTCGGAGCTCGCGCCCCTGCGGATGGCCGCGTGGTACCCCACGAGCTCGGACGGCCTGGCCAACCTGCTCTTCCTGGCCGTCGCCGCCCTGGTCCTCCTGGACGTCGGCCGCTGGACGCGGAGTGTCGGCCTGCTGCTCGTCTTCTTCGCGGGCACCACGGTGCGGGAGAACTTCGTCGTCAATGCCGCGCTCGTCGTCCTCGTGCTGGCGGTGGTGTTCGAGCGGGAGCGCATCTGGCTCATCGTGAGCCGCGCCAGCCTCGTGCCCGTCCTCGCGGCCATCGCCGGCACGCTCCTCGGGGCGCTCCTCATCCGCTCCGTCACCGGGCACTCCCTCGTCGCGGGCAAGTCCGAGGTGATGCTCGGGTGGTTCGGGCACTTCCGGTTCGCCTCCACGCTCCAGGCGCTGCTGGCCCTCTATGGCCTCATCCCCCTGCTGGCCGTCGCCGCCATGGGGCTGCCGGCCCGCCGGCTTCGCGCGGCGCCGGGGCTGTGGGTCTTCCTGCTGCTGACGTTGCCCGTGGCCATCGTGGGAGGCTCGAACACCGAGCGCTTCCTCTACTGGTACATGCTGGTCGTGGTGCTGCTCACGCTGCCGTGGGTGGACGCCCTCGTGGCCCACCGGCGCTGGGTGGAGCTGGCGGCGGCCTTCGTCTACGTGGCGCTCATGCACCGCTACCACGTGCCCATCCACACCACGGCGGGCGTGGCCCTCGACTCGGGCTGTGCCCTCCCGCTCTACCTGCGGGGCGGCTCCCCACACCTGTCGCACTACGCCTGGAACTGCGGCACGGAGAACCACCCCGCGTTCCTCGCGGTCTTCTTTGGCGCGCTCGGCCTCATCCTCCTCGCCCGGGTGCGCGTGCGCGGAGGTTCGCCGCCCGGGGCCACGGCTTCCCTCCAGGACGCCGACGCATAGCGGGAGCCCGTCCGGTGGTCGCCGTCTCGCGACGGGCTCAGGCCATCAGCCGCGCGAGCGCGCGCACCGCGGCGCGCAGGCCGGCCGGAC
>JBKGHK010000611.1:0-6256 GCA_046520375.1 Pyxidicoccus sp. 3LFB2 | reverse complement strand
CGCTGGCTCTTCGTTCGCGTTCATCGTGACGCAGGTGAAGTCGCTGACGCTGGTGGACCTCATCTCGGCGGCGACGGTGATTGCGCTGGTGGTGATGGCTCCGGCGGGGCTGTTGGGCTGGCTGAAGCTGCGGCGTCGCAACCTGGCGCTGCTGCTGGAGGGCTCGGGCTGGGCGCTGAATGACCGGCTGATGCTGACGCCCGCGCTGTCCTCGCTGGTGACGCGCCGGCCGAGGCTGCCCAAGGGCGCGCGGGTGGACCGCATGGACATGGTCCGTCCGGAGTTGGTGCGGCAGCGGGAGGAGGACGGCGAGGAGGAGGGGCTGTCCGGCTGGGCGCGGCTGGGCATCACCCTGCTGGTGCTGTTCGTCCTGCTCTGGCTGGTCCGCGTGCCGGTGCTCACGGCCATGTGCGGGGCGCGCTGGTTCTCGGAGGAGACCTGCGCGGTGGTGCTTCCGTCTGTCGAGCCCACGCCGGCCCCAGGGGCTCCAGCGCCCGCGGCGGCTCCGGCGACGAAGTAGGGAAGGGCATTCAACGGACGGTGTGCCCGCTTCTCGACCAGGGAGGCGGGGCGCCATTCCACCGGACCGTGAATCTTGCGAGGCTCTCCGGGCCCCGTAGGCTGACCGCGCCATGACGAACCTGTCGCCGCTGCTGGAGCAGTTCCGCGCCCACCTGGAGGACGAGAAGGGCTCGTCTCCGCACACGGTGCGCAACTACCTCATCGACCTGGTGGACTTCGAGCGCTACCTGGTGGAGCGGATGAAGCTGTCGCTGCTGGCGGGCTCGCACGCGGCGATTCGCGGCTACCTGGGCACGCTGAGCACGGACCACGCTCCGGCGAGCCGGGCCCGGCGGCTGGCGAGCATCAAGTCGTTCTACAAGTACCTCGTACGGCAGAAGCTGCTGCCGGCCAGTCCGGCGAAGCTGGTGAAGAGCCCGAAGCTGCCCAAGGCCCTGCCCAAGGTGCTGCCGGTGGAAGAGGTCTTCGCGCTCCTCGACGTGCATGACCTGAAGACGGTGCTCGGGCTGCGGGACAAGGCCATCCTGGAGCTGCTCTACGCGGGCGGGCTGCGTATCAGCGAGCTGTGCGGCCTGGACCTGCTGGACGTGGACCGGAGCGGGCGCATCGTCCGGGTCATGGGCAAGGGCAGCAAGGAGCGGCTGGTGCCGGTGAACGCGCAGTCCGTCCGCGCGCTGGAGGCGTACCTCGCGCGCCGGGGCGAGCTGCTGGCCACTCCGAAGGCGGGACAGGCGCCGGAGGCCATGTTCCTCAACTTCCGTGGTGGCCGGTTGACGCCGAGGAGCATCGCGCGCCATCTGGATGCCCACGTGCTGAAGTGCGCGCTGGCGCGCAAGGTGAGCCCGCACGCGCTGCGCCACTCGTTCGCCACGCACCTGCTGGGCGGCGGCGCGGACATCCGCAGCATCCAGGAGCTGCTCGGCCACGCGAGCCTGTCCACCACGCAGCGGTATACCCAGGTGACGTGGGAGCAGCTCCAGCAGGTCTACGACGCCGCGCACCCCCGGGCGTGAGCTGGCAGGGCAGTCGAGACGGTGGCCGCAGGGACAGCAATGCTCATCGCAGTCTTCGCCTCTCTATCGCGGCTCTTGCTCGGGCACCCGGGCATGGCCAGACTGCCCTCCAAGAGGGCGAGCGCCGAGGCGTTCCAGGAAGTAGAATGACGGCAATGGCTACCGCGGACGAACTGCTGACCGATGCGCTGCGGCTCCCCACGAAGGAGCGTGCTCGGCTTGCCCATGAGCTGCTTCTCAGCCTCGAAGGACTTTCGGCGCAGGAGCCCGAGACCGCGGCCGAATGGGCACAGGTCATCGAGCGTCGCGCCCAGGAAGTCGTCAGCGGCAAGGTAAAGCTCGTCAGTGTCGAAGACGCCCGTCGCGCCGTCGCCGAGCGGCTCGACCGTGTGCGCGGGCAGCGGTGACTGCCACGCATGCCTCTGGCGCTTCACCCTGAAGCCAACGATGAGCTGGTCACCGCTTCCGAGTGGTACGAGCGTCAGAAGCCCGGGCTGGGCACGGCATTCTCGTCGGAGGTCTTCCGAGCCCTTGAGGTGCTGGAGGAGGAGCCCGAGACCTGGCTCGAATGGCCCGGTGTCCTCCACGCGCCACCCATCCGGCGTTTCCTGCTGTGGGACTTCCCCTTCGCGCTGCCCTTCATGGTGCTGGAGGATCGCGTGGTGGTCCTCGCCGTGGCCCATATCCGTCGCCGGCCGGGCTACTGGCTCGAACGGGCAGAGTCGCTGACGCCATAGCCCTGGCGATGCCCCGCCCCCGCCGGACCGCAAACGGTACGCGAGCGGACAAGCAGGCAGTGTTCCTTGGAAAACCGCGCCCCGGCTTGTTAGACCCGTGGCCCTATGTTCCACGGCACCACCATCCTCTGCGTGCGGCGTGACGGGAAGGTCGCCATCGCCAGCGACGGTCAGGTCTCCTTCGACAAGACCGTGATGAAGAACACGGCGAAGAAGGTCCGCAAGCTCGGCGAGGGCCAGGTCCTCGCGGGCTTCGCCGGCAGCACCGCCGATGCCTTCACCCTCTTCGAGCGCTTCGAGGCCAAGCTCAAGGAGCACCAGAAGAACATGGCCCGCGCCTGCGTCGAGCTCGGCAAGGACTGGCGCACCGACCGCTTCCTCCGCCGCCTGGAAGCCCTCCTCATCGTCGCCGACAAGGAGAAGACCTTCATTCTCTCCGGCGCGGGCGACGTGATTGAACCCGACTTCGGCATCGCCGCCGTGGGCAGCGGTGGCCCGTACGCGTTCGCCGCCGCGCGCGCCCTCATGGCCCATACCCAGCTGCCCGCCCGCGAAGTGGCTCAGCAGTCGCTGACCATCGCCGGCGAAATCGACATCTACACCAACTCGAACATCTCCATCGAAGAGCTCTAGGAGTCACCGCCCGTGGCCGAACAGCGAAAGATGTCCGCCTTCACGCCTCGCGAGGTCGTCAGCGAGCTGGACCGCTACATCGTCGGGCAGAACGCCGCCAAGCGGGCGGTGGCCATCGCCCTGCGCAATCGCTGGCGCCGCCAGCAGGTCTCCGACGACCTGCGCGACGAAATCCACCCGAAGAACATCATCATGATTGGCCCCACCGGCGTGGGGAAGACGGAGATTGCCCGGCGCCTCGCGAAGCTCGCCCAGGCGCCCTTCGTCAAGGTGGAGGCCTCCAAGTTCACCGAGGTCGGCTACGTCGGCCGCGACGTCGAGTCCATGATTCGCGACCTCGTCGAGGCCGCCATCGCCCTCGTCCGCGAGGAGGAGACCGAGAAGGTCCGCCCCCGCGCCGAGGAGCAGGCCGAGGACCGCCTCATGGAGCTGCTCCATGGCGGAGGCGCGTCGCGCCCGTCCTCGCCGCCGCCCTTCGGCTTCTCCCCGCCGCCGCAGCCTCCGGCCCAGCGCCTGGGTGACGCCCGAGCGCGAGAAGCTCCGCGCCCAGCTGCGCGCCGGCACCCTGGACGACCAGTTCGTCGAGGTGGAGACCGCCGACTCCGCGCCCACCTTCATGCGCGGCTTCTCCGGCCAGGGCATGGAGGAGATTGGCGTCAACCTCCAGGACCTCTTCAAGAACATGCCGGGCATGAACAAGACGCGGCGCCGCCGCGTGCGCGTGCCCGAGGCGCTCACGCTCCTGCGCCAGGAAGAGGCCGCGAAGCTGGTGGACCCCGACCGCGTCCAGCGCGAGGCCGTGGTCCGCGCCGAGTCCAGCGGCATCGTCTTCATCGACGAAATCGACAAGATTGCCAGCCGCGAGGGCGGCAAGGGCGGCGGCGGGCCGGACGTGTCCCGCGAGGGCGTGCAGCGCGACATCCTCCCCATCGTCGAGGGCTCCACCGTCACCACCAAGTACGGCATGGTGAAGACGGACCACATGCTCTTCATCGCCGCGGGCGCGTTCCACGTCTCCAAGCCCAGCGACCTCATCCCCGAGCTGCAGGGCCGCTTCCCCATCCGCGTGGAGCTGGAGCCCCTGTCCGGCGAGGACCTGGTGCGCATCCTCCGCGAGCCGAAGAACTCGCTCCTGCGCCAGTACACCGCGCTGCTGGCCACCGAGGGCGTGCGCCTGTCCTTCACCGATGACGCGGTGACGGAGCTGGCCCGCATCGCCCAGCAGGCGAACGAGAGCACGCAGAACATCGGCGCCCGGCGCCTGCACACCGTGCTGGAGCGCCTGCTCGACGAGGTGTCCTTCTCCGCCACGGAGATGGGGCCTCGCGACTTCCAGGTGGACGGCGCCTATGTGCGCGAACGCCTGACCTCCATCGTCCAGGACGAGGACCTGTCGCGCTACATCCTCTAGCGCGCTATATCCCCGCGCGACGTTCAGCACGAAGGAGATGCCTGCCTTGCCGCAATGCGAGCCGTCCCCCGCCGCCCCGCCCTCCGTCACCCCGGCCAACCAGGCCTCCATCACCAAGGCGAAGGCGCACCTGCTGCAGAACTACAAACAGCAGCCCATCGTCCTGGTGCGTGGCCAGGGCGCCAAGGTGTGGGACGCGGACGGGCGTGAGTACCTGGACCTGCTCGGCGGCATCGCCACGTGCGCGCTCGGCCACTGCCACCCGGAGGTGGTGGCCGCGGCCAAGGCGCAGCTCGACTCGCTGTGGCACGTCTCCAACGTCTTCTATTCGCAGCCGCAAATCGACCTGGCCGAGCAGCTCACCGCCTGGTCCGGGCTGGAGCGCGCCTTCTTCTGCAACTCGGGCGGCGAGGCCAACGAGGCGCTCATCAAGCTGACCCGCAAGGTGATGAAGGACCGAGGCACGCCGGAGCGCTTCGAAATCATCAGCTTCGAGAAGAGCTTCCACGGCCGCACGCTTGCCACCGTCACCGCCACCGGCCAGCCGAAGTACCACGCCGGCTTCGAGCCGCTGCCCGCCGGCTTCTCGCACGTGCCCTACGGGGACCTGGACGCCGTGCGCCGCGCCGTGGGCCCCGCCACCGCCGCCATCCTCGTGGAGCCCATCCAGGGCGAGGGCGGCGTACGCGCCGCGCCCCCCGGCTTCCTCACCGCCCTGCGCGCGCTGTGCGACGAGCGCGGGCTGCTGCTGCTGGTGGACGAGGTGCAGACGGGCATGGGCCGCACCGGCAAGCCCTTTGGCTTCATGCACGAGGGCATCCGTCCGGACGCCATCAGCGTGGCCAAGGCCCTGGGCAACGGGCTGCCCATCGGCGCCATGCTCTGCCGTGAGGAGCTGGGCAAGAGCCTCGTGCCGGGCACCCATGGCTCCACCTTCGGCGGCAACCTCGTGGCCGCCGCCGCCGCCAACGCGGTGCTGCGCATCCTCCGCCAGCCGGAGGTCCTCCAGGGCGTCCAGGAGAAGGGGGAGTACTTCCTCGCCCGTGCCCGCGAGCTGCAGGGCCGCCTGCCCGCCGGCCGCCTCGTCGCCGTCCGGGGCCAGGGCCTGCTGCTGGGCCTGGAATTGGACCGTGACGTCGCTCCGGTGATTGCCAGCCTGCGCGAGGCCGGACTCCTGGTGAATGCCGCCGGTGAGCGCACCGTGCGCTTCGCGCCTCCCTTCATCGTCACCCGGGAGGAGCTGGACCAGGGGCTCGCCATCGTCGAGCGCGTGCTGGCCGCCCTCTGAGGCGCTGGCCACCCACCGAGTCCGGAAAACCATGAAACGGACGTTTGACGCCCCGCGTCCGCAACCCCTAGTCTTGGCCTTCCCGCTGCCCTTTCGCGGACCGTCCTTGTGAGCGCGCCAAACACGATCGTCGGGCTGGGGGCCCGGACGGACCACATCGCCACGGTACCCAACCTCGACCTGGCCCGCCTCCAGCTCACCGCGGAGGAGGGCTCGGTCCTCACGCTCGTGGGGCGGGTGGAGCGCATCGACCAGGTGCTGATCCGCTCGGAGCTGGGCGAGGCGCGCACCATCGCCGTGCTGCTGTCCCTGCGGGCCAAGGGCGCCATCGTCCCCGCCCGGGTGGTGCCCCGCACGCAGCCCGCCCCGCAGGTGGACGCCGCCATGGCCGAGGAGGTGGACCTCGAGCCGGAGCGGAAGAAGGAAATCATCGACCTGGAGCGGGGCCTGGACTCGCTGGACCACTTCGCCGTTCTGGGCGTGAAGCCGGGCGCCTCCGCGGCGGACGTGAAGCAGGCGTACTACAACGCCTCGCGCCGCTTCCATCCGGACCGCTACTTCGGGAAGAACCTCGGCAGCTTCCGCGCTCGCATGGAGCGCATCTTCCGGCGCCTCACCGACGCCCACAACGTCCTCAGCCCAGCCGGACAGC
>JBKGHK010000610.1:0-6256 GCA_046520375.1 Pyxidicoccus sp. 3LFB2 | reverse complement strand
AAGCGGTCATGTGCTAAGAATGTGAGCCCGGACTCACATTCTCAACTCGCATCCCCTGTTCCGCCGCGAGGACGTCACCGCCGCCGAAATCCTCCTCGGCATGGGCCGGCGCGCGCTGGAGGCCCAGCGGGAGCGCGCGCAGGGAGCCCAGGCCGAGCGCGGCCGCATCATGCGAGACTCCACGATGACCTGGGCGCCAAGCTCCTCTCGCTCGTGTACCTCACCAGCGGCGGCGAGGGAGAGCACCTCGCCCGCTCCGCCGTGCGGGACATGCGCGACGTGCTGGACGCCCTGGAGGCCGCGCCCTGCACCCTGGCCGAGGCCGTGGCGGACTGGCGCTCCGAGGCCCAGGCCCGCGCCGACACGGTGGGCTTCCACCTGGAGTGGCTCGCGGCCGACGGGCTGCCGGAGGGGCTCGCGGTCAGCGCCCGCCAGCGCACCAACGTGGGCCGCATCCTGCGCGAGGCCATCACCAACGCCATCAAGCATGCGCGGGCGAAGCACGTCACGGTGCGCATCGGGCTGGGGGCGGACGGGCTGGCGCTGTCGGTGGAGGACGATGGCGCCGCGGGGGCCGTGGAGCCGGAGCGCTGGGGCTCGGGCGTGGGCACGCGCGTCATCCAGCAGCGGGCCGCGGACCTCGGGGGCGCGGCGCGATGGAGGCAGGGGGCGCGAGGCTGCCGGGTGGAGGTGGCCATTCCGCTGGAGGGCACCCCTCCCGTCGCGCTCGCGCTGGCTCAGTAGCCGTCGACATTCACCAGGCCCCGGCGGGCGGCCTCCAGCGTGGCCTCGGCGCGAGTGGAGACATTGAGCTTGCGGTAGAGGTCCTTCACGTAGCCGCCCACCGTGTGCCGGCTCAGGGAGAGCACCTCCGCGACACCCGCGATGGTGATGCCCTTGGAGAGCAGCGTGAGGACCTCCACCTCGCGCGGCGTGAGCACCTCGTCGGGTGAAGTCGGCCCCGGTCCGGAGAAGAAGCCGAGCAGCCGGCGGGCGATGGATGGAGAGAGCGGCGGGTTGCCCCCGACAATCCCCTGGAGCAGCTGCACGAGGTGCTCGCGAGACTGGTCCTTGAGCACGTACCCCTGGGCTCCGGCGCGCAGCGCGGCGAAGAGGTGCTGGTCGCCATCGAAGATGGTGGTGACGATGCGCAGCGTGCCCGGGTGGCGCTCCTTGAGCTTGCGCAGCACGTCGAGCCCCGAGCCATCCGGCAGCCCCAGGTCCACCAGGGCGATGGAGGGGGAAACCCCCTCGTTCAGGTGGGTGAGGGCCTCCTTCACGCTCCCCACCACCCCGACGCGGATGTCTGGAAAGGACGCCATCAGCACGGCCTTCAACCAGGCCTGGGCATCCGGCATGTCCTCGACGACGAGTCCCGACTCCATCGCTTCCAAGAACCTCTCCCGGGTGAGCGCGCAGTGTATCAGGACGCCTGCCTGGGCAGCGACGCGCCCGACAACCCCGCGTTCACGGGGTACTCACGCAAGGGTCATCTTGTCATCATCCCTGGCGTCTCTCCTTCCGAGAGCAATTTAGCTGTCTTGTGTGCCTTTGCATGCGAGCTGATTCATCAAAAGGGGTTCATCGTGAAGAATACACTGCGTCTGATGGGGGCAGGTCTGCTCGCGGTCGGTCAGCTGGCGTGTGGCGGTGAGGTGGAGGGTGTCGAGGAGGCCCAGCCGGAGAGCAAGCCGGTGATGTCGGAGCTCCACGTGAGCAAGAACGGGATGCGCGTGACGCCGGAGACGAAGGCGCCCGAGGCGCAGCCGGGCCGCGTCCACCAGCTCGGCCCCGCGCCGAACCTGACCTCGGTGCAGATCTTCGCGGTGTGCTCCGCGGCCTTCTACGCCACCTACGCGCCCTATGACTGCGAGGACGTCACCGCCACCTCCACCACCGGCTTCAACCACGGCGGCGCGTGGGTGGTGGTGATTACCAAGGAGATGGGCTACCGCGCCTGGCACTCCGCCACCATGGGCGGCGTCTCGGTGTCCGAGTACTACAATGAGCCCATCCTCAACGTGTACAACGAGATGATTGGCTGGTACCGCTACTTCGAGCCGGCGAACGCCCCGCAGAGCGGCCTGTTCAAGTACACCGCCACCTCCATCAACACCTATACCCAGTACTCGGACCAGGTGACGGTGCAGTAGCAGTCTCAAGGGGGGAGCCTGGAGTGGGGCGCCCCGTGCGCTCCACTCCTGCGTTTGACGACAGGGGGCGTGCCGCGCTGGCGCACATGTGCTCTCACGTCAGGAAGTCTCACCCAGGGCCGCTCCCGGCGGAACACGGTGTTGTTCACTGAAACGTGACGCGAACACGGTGGTTCAAGCGTGAAACAGGAGGGGTGAGTCAGACCGTTCTGATGTATTGAGCCGCGTCACATCGCAGTCTCCCCCCAGGAGTTCCTGATGCGTCGTCTTGGCTCAGCTTTTCTCGCCGTGAGCATGTTCGCCGGTTGCGGCGGTCTCGAAACCGAACCGTCCCCCGAGCCGCTCGCGTCTCCTTCCATCGAGTCGCAGCAGTCGCCCATCCTCACCACCACGGATGTGGACGTGGCGCCCGAGTGCGAGGGCATCCTCGTCTTCGCGAACACGGCGTCGTACCAGACGCTGGACCGGTTCCTGCCCAGCAACGTCGTCACCAACCTCGTCAACCGTCGCGCGACGGCGCCCTTCACGTCCCTGGCGGACCTGTCCTCCGTGCCGCTGGTCGCCGAGGCCCGCCTCAAGCAGCTCGAGGGTGGCGCCCGCACGCTGGACTACATCGACGCGGACTGCACCGGCATCTTCGACGGGCTCGCCATCTCCCATGACGACGCGGCCGCCATCGTCTCGCTGGTGAACACCATCGACGACTCGGAGCTGCACGACGTCCTGCCGGACGCGTGGAACGGCGCCGCGAACCTCCTCAACCTGCGCCCCTTCACCTCGGCCCAGGCCATCTCCAACGTGGCGGGCATCGGCGAGGTGAGCTTCCGGAACATCCGGAACTCGGCCACGCTGAGCCGCCCGTTCGAGGCGCTCGCCGCCGCGCTGAGCGCCATCCCCAGCAACGGCTCCTACGGCGCGCAGATGAAGCGCCACTTCGACTGGTGGAACGAGGTGACGGCCCAGCACGGTTACTCCCAGAACGGTCCGACGTGTTTCGGGCTCGAGCCCAGCAGCGTCCCGTCCGGGGCGAGCATCCGGCCGTACCTGGCCAACGCCGCCGAGGTGCGCGCCGAGGTCGTCTCCACGCTGAACTACGTCAACGCGAGCAGCAAGCTTCCCAGCAGCGTCATCAGCGCCGGCCTGGCGAACCTCGACGCGCGCATCGCGGGGCGTACGTTCAAGGGCTGCATCTTCTCCTACGCGGATGACCCGTGGAGCAGCCACAGCGTCGCCATCTTCGTCGACACGGTGAATGGCTTCAGCGTGATGACCGAGACCTGGTGGGCGGAGTAGTCCGAAGCGGAACGTCCAAAGAACACGAAGCCCCAGGTTCCGTGAGGAGCCTGGGGCTTTGTCATGCCTGGAGCCGGGGTGCCGGCTCACGCCACGTGACTACAGCCGCGCGCCCAGCGACACGAGGAAGCGCCGCGGGAGCACCGGACGGGCCAGGAAGAGGTCCGACTGGGCCCCCTGCGACTCGTCCACGCGCGGGTTGCCCTCGGTGAGGCCGGTGCTGTTGAGCGCGTTGAGCATCTGCAGGCTCAGCGTGAAGCGCTCATACGTATACCCCGCGCTCACGTTGAACTGGCCGAAGCCGGGCAGGTCCACCGTGTTGGCGTTGTTGGAGAAGCGGTGCCCCACGTAGTTCCAGTTCACCGTGAGGCTGGCGTTCTCGTACATGAAGGTGCCCGACAGGTCGGCGATGACCTGGGGAATGCGGCGGATGCGGTTGCCCGAGAAGTCCTCGGCGCCCTCGAAGAACTCCGAGTAGCGCGGGCGCTGCAGCGTCAGCATGCCCTGCCCCCGGAAATACTTGATGGGCTGGATGGCCCCCTCCAGCTCCAGGCCCAGCGTCCGTGCCTGGCCGGCATACGCGGTGACGAAGCTCGTCTCGCCCGTGTCCGGGTCCACCCGGGCATCCTGGCTGGGGAAGTTCTGGATTTGCATCCAGTAGGCCACGGCCGCCAGCGCGTACCAGGGGCCGCCCACCTTGAGGCCCACCTCGTTCTGCCAGAGGGACTCCGGCGTCCGGGGGAACGACGGGTCGTCCGGGTTGGTGGCGGTGAGCAGCTGGTCGAGCAGCGGCATCTTGTAGCCCCGGCTGCTGCGGGCATAGACGGAGGCCGAGTCGGACAGGGCGTAGTTCGCGCCGCCCGACAGCGCCCAGTCGGTGAAGGACACCCCGACGCGCTGGACGCTGCCCGTGCCCGTCGTCACGTTGTCATCCGCCGAGGTCGTGGGGTCCCCGAGGTCCGTCTTGGCCGTGCGCTCCACGAACTGGATGTAGCCGTTGCGCTCGATACGGCCCGCCAGGTCGAGGCGGAGCTTGTCGCCCACCTTCATCTCGTCTCCGAGGAAGGCGGCGGCGACAGTCCCGCTGCCGTCACCGTTGGTGTAGCTGCCCAGGTAGTTCCGGAAGCCGTTCTGGGTGACGTTGCGCACCACGGCGCCCGTGCCGTCCAGCACCTGGAGGTCCAGGTAGCGAGGCCGGTTGCGCACGTCGGTGACGACGTCGTTGAAGTACCAGCGGTTTCCCGCCGTGTAGTAGCCCAGGTAGAGGCCGCCGCTGAAGGTGTGCTGGGTGGGCCCCAGGTCCGCGTATTTGGTGAGCCGGAGCTGGTTGGAGATGTTGCTCATGGGCTTCTGCACCAGCCACTGCCCGCCGAGCGATACGAGGTTGTTCTGCGAGGCGCAGCCCTCGCTGCCGAACTCGGGGTTGCCCTCCACCCGGCTGCAGACGATGCGGTACGGAGTCCCCTCGCCCACGACACTCCGGGCCCAGGTGTCCGCGTCCTGCAGCGAGAACGGGAGCACCGCGTTCCAGCTGTGGTTGAACTGCATGGCCCGCGTGTTGTTCTGCACCTCGAACCGCCCCTCGGGGAAGTAGAAGCGCAGCTCGGCCATGGCGGAACCGCCGACCTGCTGCTGGCCATTGTCCAGCGGCAGGGTGAGCCGGCCGCCGTCCGGCAGCGGCACCTGGGCATTCACGCCATCCGGCGAGGTCAGCGTGCCCTCCAGCGGGAAGCCCTCCACGAAGTCGTGGTCCGTCAGCCGGCCCTCGGAGTCGAAGCGGCCCCGCAGCGGCAGCGGGAGATAGAAGGTGTTGCGGTCATTGAGGTACTTCACCGTCACGCGCGCGTGGCCAGTCGCGCGGTCGAGGTTGATGTTGCGCTGGATGTTGGCCTTGATCTGCCCGCCATTGGATGCGGGGAAGCCCGGGTAGCGCACGCCATTGTCGAAGCGGTAGAAGCCGCCCGCGGAGAAGTACCAGTCATTGCCGAGGGGGCCGTTGATGTTGGCGTCGTAGCGGTACAGCCCGCCCGTGGCGCTGGAGGCCTTGAAGGAGCCGGCCAGCGTGTCGCCGCCCGTCTTGCTGATGAAGTTGACCACGCCGCCGGGCGCGTTGCTGCCGTAGAGGGCGGAGTTGCCGCCGCGGACCGCCTCCACCCGGTCCACGTTCTCGTCCACGCGCACGAAGATGTCGTTGTTGACGAAGAAGAGCTCCGTCGAGTCGAAGACGGGCATCCCGTCTTCCATCAGCGACACGTAGCGGTAGGAGCCGTCCGCCGGGAGGCCGCGCACGAACAGGTTGCCGCCCACCTCACCGCCCGAGCTCTCCACGTAGAAGCCGGGGACGATGCGCATCAGGTCCGCGGTGCTGCGCGGCATGCGGGCCGCGATTTCCTCACTGGAGATGGTGGAGATGGCGTTGCTGGAGCGCACCTTGCGGTCCGGCACCTGCGCCGTCACGACAATCTCCTCGGAGTTCAGCAGGTCCATCTCCAGCGAGAAGTCGAGGGTGGCCGGGGCCTGCCCCACCGTCACCCTGCCGCGCTGGCTCTTGAAGGCGTCCGCCTGCGCCTCCAGGGTGTACTGCCCCGGAGCCAGGTCCTTCACGGTGTAGATACCGTCGTAGTTCGTCACGGCGCTGCGCTTGGCGCCCTGCACCGTCACGACGACGCCCGGGAGCGGGTCCCCATACGAGGTGGTGACCTTGCCCTGCACCGTTCCGGCCCGCGCGGCTCGACCGTGCTCTGCGTCGTTCCGGCCTGGGGCGTTCCGGCCTGGGCGGGCTCGCTGGCGCCCTGCGCGGTTCCGGCCTG
>JBKGHK010000060.1:0-25118 GCA_046520375.1 Pyxidicoccus sp. 3LFB2 | reverse complement strand
ACCAGGGACTGCGTCGCCGTCGCGCGCAGGGCCACCAGCGGCGAGGTAGGCCGGGAGCCATCCTCCTCGTCGTCACCGCCGACGTTGATGTTGCCACCGCCCTCCGACGCTGACCGAGTCCCCCACCAGCCGCTCCTGGAGGGAGACGGAGCCGCTCACCCCCGGCAGCAGGGGCGCCAGCGCGAGGCGCGTCTCGGCTCCGGCCAGCTCGAGCTGGGACAGGGCCAGCTGCAGGTCCACCGAGCGGGAGCGGAGCCGCGCGAGCGCGTCCTCCCAGCTCGTCAGCGCCACCGCGGGGCCGGGTGGCGCCGTCAGCCCCTCCGCGATTCCCGCGCCCGAGTCCGCCATGACGGCAGCCGCCTCCGTCCGCACGGGAGGGGCAAAAGGGTCTGGCAGCGCTACGAGCAGGACGAGGGTCAGGAGCATGCGCGCGGGGGCAAGCCCTTCGGATAGTCGGTGCGGCGGGGTCCGACATCCCTCCTCGCGCCCGTGGGAGGGAGAGCGTCCGGCAGGAGACATCCCCCTGTCCGCTGGTACACGCTCTCGGCGCGCGACGGTTCACCCCGGCACTCCTGCGCATGCGATGGAGCCCCCCATGAAGAAGCTGCTGCTGACCGCCCTCCTCCCCTTGCTGTGCCTTACGTCCTCCGCCGTCTCCGCCGAACCGGCGGCGCCTGTCGAAGTCCAGTCGGCCGAGGCCTCCCTCACGGACCCGCCGACGCTGACGTTCGGCCCCAACTGGAGCGTCGCGCTCTCGGGCCAGCCGCTCGTGGGTGCGCCGCTGCGCATCGTCTATGACGTGTCCCGCCTGCCCCACTGCCGGGGCCCTCAGTGGGCCATCACCGGCTTCGCGATGACGAACCATGGGGCGGTGCAGAGCTTCCCCGTCGCGAATGCCTCCACGGTGGGCAATCCCGCCGAGACGCTGTTCCACCCCACCACCGGCGGCGAGTTGGAGCTGTGGTTCCAGGAGACCGACAGCAACGGCTGCTCCTCCTGGGACTCCAACGCCGGCTGGAACTTCCACACCAAGGTGCTGCAGGACCCGACGCTGAGCTTCCACGAGGGGTGGACGCATTCGCAGTACGGCACCCTCCAGGGGGGCACCACCCTCATGGTGGACTACGACATCGACCGGCTGGGGGAGTGCCGCGCCTACTACCTGAACTACAAGGCCTGGAACGTGTACGTGAACTACCGTTTCAACGGGGGCCCGGTGACGACCGAGTCCCTGACGGTCGGCTGGGGCGAGTTCGGCTCCCAGTACTGGATGCAGGTGCCCGCCTTCATCCCCCTGCCCGCCGCCCCCGCGACGCTGGAGCTGTGGTTCTCCAACGGCGACCGCAAGGGCTGCCAGACGTACGACTCGCGCTACGGGCAGAACTACGTCTTCACCGTGCAGTGAGGCGCCAGGGGGCCAAGGCCAGGCCCCCGCGCGGATTTCCCTGCCGGGCCCCGGGGATGCGTCAATGCCCCGGGGCTTCAGGCGGAGGGCAGCCACAGCACGAAGCGCGCGCCGCCCCCGGGCACACGCTCATGGCGCAGGTCCGCGCGCATGCTCCGCGCCAGCCGCCGGCAGAGCGCCAGCCCCAACCCCACGCCCGGGGCCGTCTTCGCCGCCGTCTGCACGGACTTGGAGAAGGGCTCGAAGAGCCTCCGTGCCGTCGCGGCGTCCACGCCGGGCCCGTGGTCCCTTACCGCCAGCCCCACCCGGCCGCGCCGCTGCTCCACCTCCACATGGATGCGCCGGTCCGTTGCCGGGGCCGCGTACTTGGACGCGTTGTCCACGAGGTTGAAGAGCACCTGCTCCACCGCGGAAGGGTCCGTCAGCACCGCCACGCCCTGGGGCACGTCCACGCACAGCTCCATGCCCGCCTGCGCCGCGCGCTGGGCCAACCGCTCCTCCATCCGCTCCAGCATGGCGCGCACGGGCACGCGCTCCAGCCGCGCCGGGGCCCGGCCCCGTTCGATTCGGGCGTAGGCCAGCACGTTCTCCACCAGGTGGCTCAGCCGCTCCGCCTCGCGGTGGAGGATGTCGAAGTACTCCTGGCGCCGCGCTTCGTCGGGGACCATGCCCGCCGCCAGCATCTCCGTGTACATGCGGAACGTCGTCAGGGGCGTGCGCAGCTCGTGCGTCACCGCGGACACGAATGCGCCCCGCCGCTCGCTGAGCGCCACCACGCCCACCAGGAGCGCCACCACCGCCACGCCCGCCAGCAGCACGCCGCTCCACGCCACCGTCAACACCACCGGCAGCGAGGAGCTGGACGCCGTGCCATACCCCCCTGCGGGCGCGGGCCCCGGCATCAGCCGCACCGGCAGCGCGGCAAGCATCCGGCTGTCCCCCTGCGCCTCGCGGCGTTGCACCGGCACCAGCTCCGCCGAGGGCAGCAGGTCCCGGACCTGCCCGAGCAGCCACGTGCGCAGCCCGGGCCAGTCCAGCCAGCAGCCCTGGAGGTACTCCTGCCCATTCAGGCGCACGCGCCGGCCGAGCAGCAGCGTGTCTCCCACCCAGACGGCCCGCATCGCGTCGCCCTCTTCGGGGGACACCGGTGCGTCCGCCGCGGGGAACGCGTCCTGGTAGGCGTTGGCGTTGGACATGCCCTGGCTCTGGCGGACCGCCTGATTCGCGCTGCGCGAGCGGGCGCTGAACTCGCTGACGTTCTTCGCCATCTGGGAGATGTCGGCCAGCGTGTTCGAGGGCTCGGCCCGTGGCTCCGCGCCCCAGGCCTGGAGCGGCGGCTCCGCCAGTGCCCGCCGGAGGTCCCTCCCCCGCAGGAGCGCCGTCAGCTCTCGCAGGCGGCCTTCGAGCACCGTCGCCTCCGCCTCGGGCAGCGCCGCGCCCACCGAGTCGCGCAGCCCGGGCGCCACCACCTGCGGCGAGGACACCGTCCCGTCCGGAGCCACCTGGAAGTGGAGCAGCACATGCTCCGGCAGCCGCGACAGCAGCGGCGAGGCCAGGAAGGCCGTGCCCTCCGGCATGGGCCGCCGCCGCGCATCGAGCACCCCCCGCGCCGGGGAGATGGGGCCATATGCCTCGGCCGCCACCGCGCTCTCCCGCGCCACCAGCGGCAGCAGGTCCGAGTCCAGCCGCCACAGCGCCAGCCGCGCGTTCTCCTCCCGCGCCGCGCGCTCCCGGGCCTGCCGGTCCGCGAAGTCCAGCCGCAAGGCGAAGGCGGACAGCCACACCACGCCCGCCAGCGCGAGACACAGGCACGCGCTTACCGCAATCCAGATGCGCCAGGAGCGAATCACGGCGCGGCGCCCTTCACGGCGAACATGTAGCCCTTGCCCCGCACCGTGAGGATGACCCGCGGCTCTTCCGAGTCGTCACGCAGCTTCTCCCGCAGGCGCGCCATCGTCATGTCCACCGTGCGCGTCTGCACGCCCCGGGCGGGCAGGTGCCACACCCGCTCCAGCAGCTCCTCGCGGGAGATGGCGCGCCCGGCGTTGTCCCCGAGGTAGCGCAGCGCGTCCGCCTCACGCTCGGAGAGGTCCATCCGGGTGCCGTCCTCGAAGGTCAGCTCGCGCCGCTCCACCTCGAAGTGGCCGCCCGGGAAGTCGATGCGGACCACGCCCGCGGGCCGCTCCGCCGAGCGCCGGAGCACCGCGCCCGCGCGGGCCAGCAGCTCCCGCACCGAGAAGGGCTTCACCACGTAGTCATCCGCGCCGAGCTTCAGGCCGTTGACGCGGTCCTCCTCCTGGCCCCGCGCGGTGAGGATGATGACCGGGAGCGTGGGCCGGCTCTTGCGCACGGCACGCAGCAGGTCCAGCCCGTCGCCGTCGGGGAGGACGAGGTCCAGCAGGACGAGGTCCACCGGGGTGCGCTCGGCCAGCCGCTGGCCCTCCGCGCGGGCCCCGGCTTCGAGGACCTCATAGCCCTCGAAGCGCAGGGCATCCACGATTCCGCGCCGGATGGCGGGGTCATCCTCCACGACGAGCACTCGGCGCGCGGCCATGGCGGCATCCTACTCCAGGGTGAGCTGGCGCTTATGGGCCTCGCGCTGGACGACCTGGCCGATGGCGCCCTCCAGCGTGTCCGTCCCCTGGGCCGCCTGCTGCTTGCGGGCCTCGGTGAGGAACTTCTGGCGCTCGGCGTTGAGCGTCTGGATGCGCTGCTGGAGGCTCGACCGCTCCTGCTCCCGGGCGTCCAGCCACGCCTTGCGG
Source organism: Pyxidicoccus sp. 3LFB2 (assembly GCA_046520375.1). Taxonomy (GTDB): domain Bacteria; phylum Myxococcota; class Myxococcia; order Myxococcales; family Myxococcaceae; genus Myxococcus. The sequence goes on along the minus strand of JBKGHK010000060.1, from coordinate 20,951 downwards.
CCGGCGGCGTCCAGCCCACGCATCGGCTCGGGCAGGTCCTCGGCCGGGACGGAGGCCACGTCCACCTGGTTCTTCTTCACGGCGTCCACCAGGTCCCAGCTCTCGTTGGAGTAGTTGCGCGACGACTTGGCCACGGAGCGCGACACCATGTTGGCGATGGACACACCGCGCGAGTTGTTGTCCTGGGCCACCTGCCGCGCCTGGGCCTGCTGGCCGCTGGCGCCATAGGCCACGTAGGTCTTGTTCAGCTCCGCGCCCAGCCGCGCGATTTCCGAGTCCTGCGGCGCGGGAATCTCCACCACGCGCTGGTTCTGGTCGATGTTGAGGTAGCTGCCATCGGCGAGCGCCGCCGCTTCCTTCCACTTCCCGTCGATGCCCACTTCGTAGCCGCCGCAGTGGATGGTGTTGACGGTGATACCGCGCTCGCGGGCCGCCGCCACCGAGTCACGGAAGTCCACGGGGCCCTGGGTGAAGGTCTCGTTGCCGGCGATGAAGATGAGCCGCATCGCGTCCGGGTCCCGGCTCCAGGCCAGCTGCGTGGTGGCGTCCCGGATGACCTCGCCGCAGTTCTCGTCGCCGCCGGAGGTGCGCAGCGAGAAGAGGTGCTCGGAGAGCAGGTCCAGGTCGGTGGTGAACGGGAGGACCTGACGAATCTCACTCGAGTTGGCGCCGGGGTCGGCGTTGCCGTAGGCGTACAGCGCAATCTGGAGCTGCGGCGCCACGCCATTGCGCTTCGCGTGGGAGAACCGGTTGACGATGTTCCACAGCTGCGAGCGCGCCTGGTCGAGCAGGCCGTCCATGCTGCCACTGGTGTCCAGGAGCACGGCAATCTGGATGACGGGCTGGCCCTGCGCCGCCTTCGTCACGGGCGTCACGTCGGGGACAGGCGGCGTCGCGGGGGCGGAGTACGCGCGCCCCGGGCGCGCAGGGGGCGTACCGGGTGCGGGCTTGCCGAGCAGCAGCGCGGAGACCGCGAGCACCGCGGCGGAGCCAAGGATGACGGGGAGCTTGAGGGCCGGTTTCATCGTGCGTCCTTTCGTACTGCGGTGCCTGCTGGGGCACGCAGGAACAGTACGAATGAAGCGGCGCCAGGGGTGTAACCGGCTTGTAACCGGTGGTGACGGAGGCGCCCGGAGCCGCGCCTACAGCACGCCCCAGAGGAAGGGCAGGTCCAGCTCGATGGCTTCGAAAGGCTCGGCCCGGACGAACGCATTCCCGGCATACGTGGTGAGCAGGGCGTAGCGGGCGTCCTCCAATCGGAAGACCTCCAGCGTGTGCAGCACGGGGTCCATCAGCCAGACGTGCTGCACGCCCTCTCGTGCGTACACCGGCAGCTTTTCCTTCCGGTCCAAGACCTTGGTGGAGGGCGAAAGAATCTCGCAGACCCAGTCGGGTGCGAGCGTGGTGGCCGCCCCCTGATAGGGCTCGGGCATCCGCTCGCGCCGCCAGCCCGCGACATCCGGGACCAGCACGTCATCCCCCAGGTGCAACTCTGGCTCATCGAAGATGAACCAGCCCCCCGGCCCTCCCCTGCCCCGGGTGAACGGCCCCACGAGCTCATAGGTCAGGTGCGAATACGCCACCGTGTGCGGCCCTGATGGGCGCGGACTGGCGTGCAGCACCCCAGCGATGATCTCCCCGACCATATTGTCGGGCAGAGCCTCCAGGTCCGCGTAGGTCGCTGGTTTCCGTTCCATCTTCTGCCCATGTTCCCCGACGCCCGTCTCCAGTTCCATGCGTGCGGAGATAGCACTGGGGTCTGACGTACCGGATAGGACGTCAGATACCCTTTCCAACAGGTTGTCCCCAGAAGGGGCGGAGCGCAAGCCCCATCACGCCGCGCTCGGGCGCTACGCCTCGTCCCAGAGAAAGGCCAGGTCCAGCTCAAAGGCAGAGAAAGGCCAGGTCCAGCTCAAAGGCATCGAAGGGCTCGGCCCGGCCGGGAGCACTCCCGGAATACGTGGCAAGCGGCGCGTAACCGCTCCCCTCCAACCGGAAGACCTCCAGCGTGCGCAGCACAGGGTCCAACAGCCACACATGCCGCACGCCCTCGCGCGCATACACTGGAAGCTTCTCCTTCCGGTCCAGGGTCTTCGTCGAGGGCGAGAGCACCTCACAGACCCAGTCGGGCGCCACCGTAAATGCCACATGGCTCGTGGGCCTGGGCATCCGCTCGCGATGCCAGCCCACCACGTCGGGAACAAGGACATCGCCGCCCAGATGGAGCTCGGGTTCACCGATAAAGACCCAGCCACCAGGACCATTTCTGCCACGGTCGAATGGCCCGATCAGCTCGGCGCCGAGTCGGAAGGCCGCGATCCCATGAGCCCCAGCAGGCCGGGGACTGGCATGCAGCACGCCACCGATGAGCTCCCCGACTACCGTATCGGGAAGCGTCTCCAGGTCCGCGTAGGTGGCCGGTTTCCGTTCCATCTCCCGCCCATGTTCCCGGACGCCCGTCTCCAGTTCCATGCACGCGGAGATAACACCGGGGTCTGACGTGTAGGGGCACCCATGCGCTGCCCACCCTGAAAGGTTGTCCCTGCCGTCGGTAAAGCGCAAGAGCGCTCCGACACCTGCTGAGGAAAATACGACGGCGGCACGGCCCTCCCAGCAGGGACGAGCGGCATCCCACCGCCCTACGTCCCCCGCGCCATCAGCTCCTCCACCACCTCGCGCACCTCGCGCAGGCGCGACGGGTCCGTCACCGCGACGAAGATGGTGTCGTCCCCCGCCACCGTGCCCGCGAGCCCCGGCACGTCCGGCTCGCGGTCCAACGCCAGCGCGAACACCTGCGCGTAGCCGGGCGCCGTCTTCAGCACCAGCAGGCTGGGAGGCGCTTCGATGATCCTCAGCCAGGGCCGCGTGGGGGGCGCCACGGGCGGCGCCTCCACCCGCTGGTAGCGCCCCGCCACCTTCTGCACGCCCAGCTTCTTCAGCCGCCGCGACAGCGTGGACTGGCTCGGCGCCTCGCCCTGCGCCTCCAGCAGCTCCTGTAGCACCGCCTGATCACTGATCTCCCGCTCCGAGATGAGCCTCAGGATGGTCTCGTCCAGGTTCATTCAGTCACCATGCATTTGCATGAATATTCATGCAAGACCCTGCATGAAAATAGTGGGAACAAGAGGCTTGCGCGCTGCGTCTTCTTGCATAATATCCGCCCCTCTCAATGAGGATGCACGCATTTTCGTGCATATTCACCCACCCCTGCATCCGGCCCGCAGCCGGTTGGAGCACAGGCCCATGAAGCACGTCACCCACATCAAGGACCTCGGGCCCGAGGGCGTCGAGGCGGTGCTCGCGCAGGCTTCCGCGTGGAAGCTCAAGGCGCCGGGGCAGCCGCTGTTCCCGGGCAGCATCCTCGGCATGGTGTTCTTCAACCCGTCGCTGCGCACGCGGACCTCGTTCGAGGCCGTCATGCTGCGCGGGGGTGGCAACGCCATCATCCTCGACGTGGGCGCGGGCGTGTGGAAGCTCGAGCACCGCGAGGGCGCGGTGATGAACGCGGACCGGGCCGAGCACCTCAAGGAGGCCGCTCCCGTCCTCTCGCGCTTCGTGGACATGCTGGGCGTGCGGACCTTCTCGCAGGGCGGCGGCGACGAGGAGGACGAGGTGGACCCCATCATCGGCGCCTTCCGCAAGTGGGCCACCGTGCCGGTGGTGAGCATGGAGTCCGCGCGCGAGCACCCCTGCCAGGGCCTGGCCGACGTGCTCACCCTGCGCGAGACGTTCGGCGGCACCAAGAAGCTGCCGGTGACGCTCACCTGGGCGCCGCACATCAAGCCCCTGCCCAAGGCCGTCCCCAACTCGTTCCTCCTCAGCGCCGCCGCGGCGGGCTGCGAGGTGCGCGTGGCGCATCCTCCCGGCTTCGAGCTGCACCCCGCCGTGCGGGCGGAGGCGGAGGCGTACGCGAAGGCCACCGGCGGCAGCATCACCTACACCCATGACCAGGACGAGGCGCTCGCCGGCAGCCGCGCGGTGTACGCCAAGTCGTGGGGCCCGTCGGCGGCGGCGGCGTACTCGCTGACCGACGTCAACACGCTGCTGGCCTCCTACTCCGGGTGGATGCCCACGCGGCGCACCATGTCCCGCGCGGCCAAGGACGCGGCCTTCCTCCACTGCCTGCCCGTGCGCCGCAACGTGGAGGTGGCCGACGAGGTGCTGGACCACCCGAGCAGCCGCGTGGTGGACGAGGCCGGCAACCGCTACCACGTCCAGCGCGCGCTCCTGCACTGGATGCGCACGCAGTCCCGCTAGGCGCCGCAGCGCCCCAGGCTTCCCTCCCCTTCCTTCCTTTTTTCGAGGTGCCCCGTGCCCCTGTCCCCTGACCCGTACTCCGCGCTTCGCAATGCCGCGCGCTACGTGCAGCAGTTCCGCCGCAAGACGTTCGTCGTGAAGCTCGGCGGCGCCATGCTGAGCGACCCCAAGCTGCGCCGCTCCGCGTGCGAGCAGATTGCCCTCCTGTGGACCTTCTCCATCCGCCCCGTCGTGGTGCACGGCGGCGGCCCGGAGCTGGACACGCTGTGTGACGCGCTCCACCTGCCCATCGAGAAGGTGGCGGGCCGCCGCGTCACGTCCGCGCCCGTGCTGGACGCGGCGAAGATGGTGCTCGCCGGCAAGCTGCACACGGACCTGCTCGCGGACCTCCAGGCGGCGGGCGTGCCCGCCGTGGGCCTGAGCGGTGTGGACGCCGGCCTCATCAAGGCTCGCAAGCGCCCGCCCGTCATGGTGACCGAGCCCGGCGCCACCGAGGGGAAGCTCGTCGACTACGGCCTCGTGGGGGACATCGAGTCGGTGGACACGCGGGTGGTGGAGCACCTGCGCTCGGCGGACTACGTCCCCGTGGTGGCGCCCCTGTCGGGCGGCCCCGACGGCGCCGTCTACAACACGAACGCGGACACGGTGGCCGCGGCGCTCGCGGTGGCGCTGACGGCGGAGAAGCTCTTCTTCCTCGTCCAGGTGCCGGGCCTGCTCAAGGACGTGAATGACCCGACGTCGCTCGTCACGCTCGCCAACCTGACGGACCTGGCCACCATGGAGAACACGGGCGCCATCTCCGGCGGCATGCGGCCGAAGGCGCACGCCATCCGCCACGCGCTGGTGGGCGGGGTGGGCAGCGTGCACCTCGTCAGCGGCGTGCTGCCCAACGCGCTGTTGGAGGAGGTCTTCACCAACGAGGGCAGCGGCACCATGGTGGTGCGCGAGTCCGCGCCCAAGCCGGCCGGGGCCGTGGGATGAAGGCGGCGGAGCTGCTCCAGGCGCTGGTGGCCATCCCCAGCGTGTCGGGTGACGAGGGCCGCATCGCGGACACCGTGTCCGCGTGGGCCGAGGGCTGGGGCGCGCGCGTCCAGCGGAAGGGCCACAACGTGTGGTTCTCCGTCGGAAGCGGGCCGCGCCGGCTGCTCGTCAACTCGCACCTGGACACGGTGAAGCCGTGTGCCGGGTGGACGTACCAGCCCCACGCGCCCGAGTGGCGCGAGGACCGGCTGTACGGCCTGGGCAGCAATGACGCCAAGGGCTGCGTGGCGGGGATGCTCCTCACCGCCCGCGCCCTCCTGCTGGAAGGAGCCCCCACCGGAGGCGAGGTTGTCTTCGCCTTCACCGCCGAGGAAGAGACTGGAGGCCAGGGACTGGGAACGATGCTGTCCGAGCTGGGGCCGCTGGACGCGGCGATTGTCGGCGAGCCCACGGGCCTGAAGCCCTGCACCGCGCAGCGCGGCATGCTGCTCTTGCGCTGCACGGCGCATGGCAAGAGCGGCCACGTGGCCCACGCCCACAGCACGCCCGCGGTGAACGCCATCCACCTGGCGGCGGTGGACATCTCCGTCCTGGCGGAGCTGCGCTTCCCGTCCCACCCGCTGCTGGGTGAGGCCCGGGCGCAGGTGACGCAGATTTCCGGTGGCCTGGCGCGCAACCAGGTGCCGGACACGTGCGAGTTCTTCGTGGACCTGCGCACCACGCCGGCCATGGAGCATGCGGAGGTGGCGAAGCAGGTGGCCGGGGCGCTGAAGAGCGAGGTGCAGGTGCACTCGGCGCGGTACCTGCCGAAGGCGACGGCGGCGCACCAGCCCATCGTCCGCGCGGCCATGGCGGCGTCGGGCAACGAGCCGGTGGGCTCCAGCACCACGTCCGACTGGGCGTTCCTGGGGGAGGTGCCGGCGGTGAAGGTGGGACCTGGGGACACGCTGCGCAGCCACCAGGCGGACGAGTACCTCACCCGGGCGGAGCTCGATGCGGGCGCCGCCTTCTACACGCGCCTGGTGCGCGCCTACTTCGAGGAGGTGGCCCGTGGCTGACACGCTGTGGGGAAAGGGTACGCCGCTGGACGCGGCCATCCACCGCTTCACCGTGGGCAATGACCCGGTGGTGGACCTGGCGCTCGCGCCCCATGACGCGCTCGGCAGCGCCGCGCACGCGCGGATGCTGGCGCACGTGGGCCTCCTGCGCGACGACGAGGCGAAGGTCCTGGTGGCGACGCTGAAGGCGCTGCACGACGAGGCGCGCGCGGGCGCATTCGCCATCCGCCCGGAGCAGGAGGACGGCCACACCGCGCTGGAGGCGGCGCTCGTGGAGCGTGCGGGCGAGCCCGGCAAGCGCATCCACCTGGGGCGCTCGCGCAACGACCAGGTGCAGCTGGCCATGCGCCTGCTCCTCCGAGAGGAGGTGCTGGCCCTGGGCGCGCGCACGGTGGAGCTGGCGGGGACCTTCCTCGACTTCGCCGAGGCGCACGCGGCCGTGGCCCTGCCCGGCTACACGCACCTGCGCCGCGCCATGCCGTCCACCTTCGGCCTGTGGGGCATGGCCTTCGCCGAAGGGCTGCTGGAGGAGCTGGAGGCGCTGCGCGGGGTGTGGTCGCGGTTGGACCGCAGCCCGCTGGGCGCGGCGGCGGGCTTTGGCGTGCCGCTGCCCATCGACCGGGAGTACGTCGCGAAGCTGCTCGGCTTCAGCCGGGTGCAGCGCAGCCCCATCGACGTGCAGAACAGCCGGGGCCGGCACGAGGCGGCGGTGCTGGGGTGGGCGTGCTCGGTGGCGGGCACGCTGGAGAAGTGGTTGTGGGACGTGCAGCTCTACAGCATGGACGAGTTCGGCTTCCTCACCCTGCCGGACGCGTTCACCACCGGCTCGTCCATCATGCCGCAGAAGAAGAACCCGGACGTGGTGGAGCTGGCGCGCGCTCGCTGCCGGGAGCTGCGCGGCATTGCCCACCAGGTGGAGGCGGTGGCCGGCGGCCTGCCGTCCAGCTACCACCGCGACTTCCAGCTGCTGAAGTCCCCCACCCTGGCGGCGCTGGGCTCCATGAAGGAGCTGCTGGACGTGCTCGCCCGGCTGGTGCCCGCCCTTCAAGTCAAGGCCGAGGCGGCGGCCCGCGCCAGTGACGACTCGCTGTACGCGGCCCACCACGCCTATGCGCTGGTGGCCCGCGGCCTGCCCTTCCGCGACGCCTACCGCCAGGTGGGACGCGAAATCGCGGACGGAACGTTCCGTCCGGACCGCGGGGCGCTGACGGCCACCCACCTGGGTGGCGCCGGCAACCTGGGCCTGCCCCAGGCCGCCGAGGAGCTGGCCGCCGCGCGCGCCTGGCTCGACGACACCCACCGCGTCACGGCCACGGCGGCCGAGCGCGTGTGGACGCTGTGAACCCCTTCCCCGTGAGGAGTGACGACATGAGCAAGAAGAACGTGGTGCTGGCCTTCTCCGGCGGACTCGATACCGCTTTCTGCACCGTCTACCTGCGTGAGCAGGGCTACAACGTGACCACCGTCACCGTGGACACCGGCGGCTTCCCGCCCGAGCAGCTCGCCAGCATCGCCGCGCTGTCGGCGAAGCTGGGCGCGGTGGCGCACCACACGGTGGACGCGCGCGACACCCTCTTCCAGGGCTACCTGCGCTACCTCATCGCCGGCAACGTGCTGCGCGGCCAGGTCTACCCGCTGAGCGTGTCCGCCGAGCGGGCCTGCCAGGCGGTGGAGGCGGTGCGCATGGCGCGCGAGCTGGGCGTGCAGGCGATTGCCCACGGCAGCACGGGCGCCGGCAATGACCAGGTGCGCTTCGACGTGGCCTTCCGCTCGCTGGCGCCGGAGCTGGAGCTGCTCACCCCCATCCGCACGCTGGGCCTGAGCCGGCAGCAGGAGCTGTCCTTCCTCGCCGAGCGCGGCATCCACATGCCGCCGAAGCTGGGCTCCTACTCCGTCAACGAGGGCATGTGGGGCACCTCGGTGGGCGGCCGGGAGACGTTGGACTCGTGGAGCGCGCTGCCCGAGGCGGCCTTCCCCGGCGGGGAGATTCCCACGGACTTGAAGCCCCGCACGCTGACGGTGGCCTTCGACAAGGGCATCCCCGTGGCGCTGGACGGCGAGAAGCTTGCGCCCGTGAAGCTGGTGGAGGTGCTCAACGCGCTGGGGCGCACCTACGGCATCGGCCGGGGCGTGCACCTGGGGGACACGATTCTCGGCATCAAGGGCCGGGTGGGCTTCGAGGCGCCGGCGGCGCACCTGCTCATCACCGCGCACCGCGAGCTGGAGAAGGTGGTGCTCTCCGGCAAGCAGCTCTTCTGGAAGGAGTCGATGGGCAACCTCTACGGCTCGCTCTTGCACGAGGGGCACTTCTTCGACCCCCTGGTGAAGGACCTGGAGGCGTTCCTCACGTCGTCGCAGGACCGGGTGACGGGCGAGGTGCGGCTCGTCATGCACCCGCGGACGCTGGTGGTGGAAGGCGTGCGCTCGCCGCACTCGCTGATGGACGCGAAGGTGGCGACGTACGGGGAAGCAAACGTGCTGTGGACGGGTTCTGAAGCCGCTGGATTCGCCAAGCTGTACGGCGTCGCGCAGATGCTCTCTCACCGGGCCAAGGGAGGTTGAAATGAAGGTCTTCGTCGACAAGGTGGGCAGCGTCACCCGGAACCTGGGCCTGGGCCGCACGGTGCATCTGGCGCCCGAGGTGAAGGCCGAGGAGGGCGCGGTGGTGGCCGTGCGCATCCACGGGGAGAAGAGCGTCTACAACCAGCTCGAGGACCCGCACGGGCGCCTCGTCACGCTGCACGCGGGCGACATCGTCGTGGGCGCCCTGGGGCACCGCAACGCGCTGCACGGCTACGAGGGCGTGGTGCCCGAGTCCGTCACCGTGGGCGAGCGGCTGCACGTGCTCAACATGGGCGGCGTCATCGGCAAGTGCACCTCGCACAACCCCGGCGTGGGGCTGCCCTTCGAGGCGGAAGTCCTGGGCCAGGTGCTGGAGTTCCCGGAGCTGATGTCGCGCACCGGCCAGCCGGCGCACGTCACCTCGGGCGCCCTCAAGGGGACGTCCACCCCGGTGAAGTGCCCGGTGGTGTACGTCGTCGGCACCTGCATGAACGCGGGCAAGACGTACGCGGCCAGCGCCATGGTGCGCACGCTGGCGCAGGCCGGCTACCGCGTGGGCGGAGCGAAGCTGACGGGCGTGTCGCTGATGCGCGACACGCTGAGCATGCAGGACTCCGGCGCGGACGTCGTCATGGACTTCACCGACGCGGGCGTCGTCTGCACCGGCGCTCGCACCGGCGCGCGCGTGGCGCGGGTGCTGTTCTCCGAGCTGGCGGCGGAGAACGTGGACGTCATCGTCGCGGAGACGGGCGACGGCATCATGGGTGAGTACGGCGTGCAGGGCATCCTCGCGGACGCCGAGCTGCGCGGCCTGGCGGGCGCGTGGGTGCTGTGCGCGAACGACCCGGTGGGCGCCGCCGGCGGCGTGCGGCACCTGCGCGAGGCGTACGGCATCGACGTGGACATGGTGGCAGGCCCCGCCACGGACAACGCGGTGGGGGTGCGCTTCGTGGAGCAGGTGGTGGGGATTCCCGCCCGCAACGCTCGCGCCAACGCGGCGGCGCTGGGTGGGCTCATCCTGGAGAAGCTCGCGCCCAAGCTGGGCGCCGGGAGGAAGTCATGACGCGGGCGAACATCTACATCCTGGGGGCCTCCGGCTTCGGCGGCGGCGAGCTGCTGCGCATCCTCTCCGGCCACCCGGCGGTGGCCGGCATCCGCGTGGTGTCCCGGCACCACGCGGGCGAGCCCATCCACAAGGTGCACCCGCACCTGCGCGGGCTGGTGGACGGCCGCTTCGAGGCGGAGCCGGACTGGCGCTGGCTGTCGGACTCGCAGCAGCCGGTGGTGTTCAGCGCGCTGGGGCACGGCGACCTGGCGAAGCAGTTCGTCGACATCGAGAAGAAGTGGGCCGAGGCCGGCATCGCCGAGCGCGTGCTGCTGGTGGACCTGTCCTCCGACTTCCGGCTGGACCACCCGGGCCGCTACGCGGGCGCGTACGGCCGCCCCCACCCCGCGCCAGACCTGCTGGGCACCTTCACCTACGGCCTCACCGAGTGGAAGCGCGACGCCATCAAGACGGCGAAGCGCATCGCCAACCCGGGCTGCTTCGCCACGGCGGTGCAGCTGGCACTGCTGCCGATTGCGTCCACGCCGGGGCTGGGGCTCCTGGCCGTCTCGGGCGTGACGGGCTCGTCCGGCTCCGGCTCGCTGCCGGGCGAGGGCACGCACCACCCGACGCGCGCGCATGACTTCCGGGCGTACAAGCCCCTGGAGCACCAGCACGAGGCCGAAGTGGAGGTCATGCTGGTGGCGCACGGCGCGCAGCGGCACCGGCTCGCCTTCGTGCCGCACTCGGCGCCCATGGTGCGCGGCATCTTCGCCACCGTGCAGTTCGAGTGGCCGGAGCACGGCGGCGCGGTGGTGACGCAGTCGCTGACGGAGAAGTTCCGCCGCTACTACGAGGGCTCGAAGTTCGTCCGCATCGTCGAGGGCACGCCCCGCGTGGCCGCGGTGGCGGGCAGCAACTTCTGCGACATCTCCGTGGCCACCAAGGGCCGCTCGGTGGCCGTCATGGCCGCGCTGGACAACCTCGTGAAGGGCATGGCCGGCCAGGCCGTGCAGAACTTCAACGTCGCGCTGGGGCTGCCGGAGGACACGGCCCTGCGCCAGGCGGCGTGCTACCCGTAGGACGGCTTCAGGCGGGCCCGGGCGAGCGTGTCCGGGCCCGTGCGTCCCTCGCCGGGGGTGCGGCTTCCTCCGGCGTCCCGGGCGCCTCGCTGATGCGCAGCTCCCGCATCAGCCGGCGCCCGAGGAGCAGTCCCAGCACCAGGCTCACCACCATGCCGGTGGCGGACACCGCGGTGGCCAGTGTCTTCCCCTGCCCCAGCGAGCTGCCGAACCAGGAGGTGAGCAGCGTCCCCGGCACCGTGCCGACGAGCGCGCCCAGGGCCAGGGGCCAGAAGCGCGCCCCTGACGCCGCCGCCGTCGCGAGCAGCACGTCCGCGGGAATCACCGAGTTGACGCAGGCCAGGAAGCCCAGCTGGAAGCCATGCGTCCGGGCCGCGCGCTGGATGGCCGCGTGATTGGCGCCCGCGAGCCGCTTCATCGGCTTGCGCCCCAGCCGGCTCGCCAGCAGGTGGATGAGGCCCGTGGCCAGCAGGCTCCCCACGAGGACGTAGAGCGTCCCCAGGCCCATGCCGAAGAGGATGCCGCCCACCGCCGTGAAGAGCTGCCCGGGCAGGAGCGTCACCGGCCGGAGCGCGAGCAGCAGGATGAAGGCCAGGGGGGCCAGCGCCCCCAGCGGGCGCAGCCACCCGGACAACCACTCCTGGTCCAGGTACCGCGGCCCCCACAGTCTCAGTGCCACCAGCAGTCCGATGGAGACTCCCAGCGGGGTCAGCAGCTTGAGCCAGGCACTCAGCCCCAGCCCCTTGGAGCGGGGGTGCGCGAGCATGCCAGCAAGGTGTGAATAGACCCGGGGGGAGGCAACACGCGGGAGCGCCGCCCGAGGAGCAGGCGGGCGCCTCGTGGGGTTGCAACGACGTTGGCCCTCAAACTAAATGGGGCCATGCATTTCGAGTTGGCCTTCGTCCTCATCTTCGCCGTCGCGACCGCGGTGGCCATCATCGCGCGCCACTTCAAGTTCCCCTACACGGTGGCGCTGGTGGTGGCGGGGCTGTCGCTGGGCGCGGTGCATGTCTTCGAGCCGCCGCACCTCACGAAGGAGCTGCTCTTCGCCATCATCCTTCCCGGGCTGCTGTTCGAGGCGGCGTTCCACGTCGAGTTCCGCAAGTTCTGGAAGAACAAGCTGGCCATCCACTCCATGGCCATCCCCGGCGTGGCGGCGTCCGCGGGCCTGACGGCGCTCATCCTCTCTCCGGTGGTGGAGGGGATGGACTTCGTGACGGGCTTCGGAGTGCTGCCGGCGTTGGTGTTCGCGGCGGTCATCGTCTCCACGGACCCCATCGCCGTGGTGGGCCTCTTCAAGACGCTGGGCGCGCCCAAGCGCCTGCTCATCCTCGTGGAGGGAGAGAGCCTGCTGAATGACGGCACCGCCGTGGTGCTCTTCACCCTCGTGGTGGCGGTGGCCACCGGCGGCAGGTTCACGCTGGGCGGCGCCATCTTCGACTTCATCAAGGTCGCGGGAATGGGCGTGCTGGTGGGCAGCGCCGTGGGGTTCGTGGTGGCGCAGGTCATCAAGCGCGTGGATGACGCGATGGTGGAAATCACCCTCACGGTCATCGCGGCCTATGGCTCGTTCGTGGTGGCGGAGAACTTCCACTACTCGGGCGTCATCGCGACGGTGGTGGCCGGCATGCTGTGCGGCAACTGGGCGACGCATGCGGGCATGAGCCCCACCACGCGCGTGGCGGTGGAGAGCTTCTGGGAGTACCTGGCCTTCGCGCTCAACTCGGTGGTGTTCCTGCTCATCGGCCTGGAGGTGGAGCTCGGCTCGCTACTGGCCTCGTGGAAGCCCATCCTCGCCGCGTACGTGGCGGTCATCGCCGGACGCGCGGTGGTGGTGTACGGCATGTCCGCGCTGCTGCGCCTCACCTCGGAGCGCATGCCCTGGGCCTGGAGCGCGGTGCTCACCTGGAGCGGGCTGCGGGGCGCCATCTCCATGGTGCTGGTGCTCGGTCTTCCGGCGGACTTCCCCCACCGCGAGCTGCTGGTGAACATGACGTTCGGCGTGGTGGTGCTCTCCATCATCATCCAGGGCCTGACGATGGCGCCGCTGCTGCGGCGGCTGGGCATCACCGGCCTGAAGGACGCCTACCAGGAGCAGTACGAGCTGGCCCGGGGCCGGCTGGGCGCCGTCCACGCCGCCCTGGCCGCGCTGGAGGGCATGCGCCGCAACCGGGAGATTCCCTCGGATGTGCTGGCGCAGCTGGAGCGCGACTACCAGGAGAAGGAGTCCATCGCCGAGAAGGAGCTGGCGTCGCTGAAGCAGCAGTCCATGCGCTTCCACGAGGAGGAGCACCAGGAGGCCGTTCGCCGCATGCTCATCGTGGAGAAGGAGTCGCTCTTCAAGGCGTACCAGTCGGCCACGATTGGCAAGGAGGCCTTCGAGCGACTCTCCGCGGAGCTGGATGAGCGCATCGCCCAGGCAGACGCGGCGGAGAGCCACGCGCCCGCGCCGGGAGAGCCGCGCACCGCGCCCGGCGCTGTCGGCACCTAGGGAGTCCCGGCCTCCTCCACCTTCGGTGCCGGGGCCGTGGGAGGCTCTGTCGCCGGAGCCGGAGCAGGAGCCGGCGGCTCATGCCCTCGCAGGGCGATGGCGGGCAGCGAGGCCGTCAGCGCCCCGACGTCCAGGAAGCCGTGGAACCCGTCATCGTCGTCCAGCGTCGCGAGCATCCGGATGGAGGAAGGCCCCTCCACCGGAGCCGCGACGAGCGGCCCGGGGGTAATCCCCATGACGTCGCACTCCAGCTCCCCGTTCGGCAGCAGGTCGCAGCCCCAACGGCGTCCCTGGGCATAGCCCACCTCCAGGACCTTCACCTCCTTGTCCACCTCGGCCACGTGCCGGGACATGGGGACGAAGTCCTCGTTCCACGACGCCTCCGCCACCAGCCGCGTGTGCGCGTTGCCCGCGAGCACGAGGAGCACGTCCTTGGGTCGCGCCGTGCGCGCGTTCAGTACGGACCGGGCCATGCGGGCGTCTCTCGCGCTGCCGTGGCTCATGTCCGTGTCGATGGCCACCACGTTGACCGCGCGCCCGGCGGCACGCAGGGCCCGGGCGCGGTCGATGAGGTCCATCACCGCCCGGCTTCCACGACCGTCCTGCTGGAGCTTGCGCCAGAACTCTCCGCTCAGCAGTGCATCCTGGTCCGGCGGCCCCCCCGCGCTCGCCAGGTACCGGTCGATGCGCTCCTGCTCCTTCTGCGGAATGGCGAGCCCCACCGTGACGCCCAGCCCTGCCCCGGCGGCCTCGCACAGCATGTCCCCCACCGTCGCGGGGACTTCACGCGTCCCGAGCTGCTCGCCGATGAGCACCGTGAGCCCGGGGCGCAGCAGCGGCTGGAAGCCCTGGACCTTCCGCTCACAGGGCTCCTGGACCTCCTGTCGCCAGCGCTTCAGGTAGAAGGACGGGTCCCTGGCGAAGGAGTCATCGCGCGACAGGCGCAGCGTTCCGGTGAGCGTCTCCAGCGAGGGACGCGACTCCAGCCGCAGCGTGAGGTCCCGCTCCAGCTTCAGGTCCCGCTCGCCCTTCACCACGCCGTCCAGCTCCACCCAGGGAGGGGTGTCGCGCTCCCGCGTGGCGAGGTCCACGGGGGCGCCTCGCCTCCGGAGGCTCTGCTCGAACCGCGTGATCTCCATGTGCTTCGTGAGCAGCTCGCCCGTGTGCCCGTCGTAGCGGAGCTCCGCGTCATTGGCGAAGGCGACCCGCTTCATCCGGAAGATGCGCACGATGGACTGCCGCTTGCCGAGCGGCTCGCCGAGGACCAGGTATCGCCGGTGATCGGCTTCGCTCTGCCATCCCCACGAGCTCTCCCCCATGCGCTCGGACTTCCACTCCGTCAGGAGGTACTTCGGGTCCTCCGTGGCATGCAGCACCCAGCCGTTCTCCTTCAGGAGCGTCGTGGCCTCGGCCAGCGCCCGCTCGACGGGCATCATGAAGACGTGCTCGTAGCGCGGAGCCACCAGCTCGGGCTCCTCGGGCCGGGCGGCCACCGCCGTGGCCTCGCCATCGGGACGGGTGTTCCTCGCACAGCCGGTCATGAGCAGGACGAGGCATAGGGCTCGGCGCATCGGTACTTCCTCTTCTGACTTCCGGTGGGTACGGCAGGAACGACCAGCCTCCTGGAGGATATCGGACCGGGCATGGCTCCCGCACCGACACCCCGGAAGCCTCACGAATAACCCTGGACTACCGTGTCATCCTGGAAAAGCCTGCCACCTCGCGCGAGGGACGCGCACAACCCGTGGAGGATGGCTGCATGGTCGGAGGGTCAGGAGGCTCGAGGTTCAATCTGTTCACGTGGGTGGCCGTCGTGACAGTGGCGCTGGCGGCCCTGCCCGCGGACGCCGTGAGCGTGGTCATCAAGAATGACATCGGCCGGTGGAAGGACACGAACGGCGTCGAGATCAGCGCCGAGTCCGGCTACGTCACGAAGTTCGGCGCGCAGTACTGGTGGTACGGGCGCCATGGCCTGGGCTCGAAGGTCCACGCCTATTCCTCCACCAACCTGGTGGACTGGAAGAACGAGGGCTTCGTCGCGGACTTCGGCGGCGGCGCCGCCTGTCGCCCCGTGGTGTTCTTCAACGAGACGAGCGGGAAGTACGTGCTCATCGTCGGGCTGGCCGCCGGCACGCGCCCGCAGCTGGTGTTCTCCACGGGCGCCACGCCCCGGGGCCCGTTCACCGAAGTGAACCGCATCCCCGAGCCGACGGGCTCTCCCATGGGCGACCTGGGCGGCTTCAAGAACGACGATGGCGAGGCCTACGTCGTCTACAACTCCGACCGCATCGAGCCCAATTCGACGGTGGTCATCTCCCGGCTGACGAAGAGCACGTACACGAGCTTCTCCGTCCCGGAGCTGCACGTTGCCAATCACGTCAATGGCAACAAGCGCGAGGCCTTCCACGTCATCAAGAACCCCGCGAACAACCTCTTCTATCTCTTCTCCTCCAAGACGGCCGGATGGAAGCCGAGCGCGGCCATGTACAAGGTGTCTCGCTACCTCTACAACTTCCCCACGACGGGCGGGAACTCGGGCTTCAACGACGGGTGGAACCTGGTGGAGACGACGCCGGGCTCGGCCAACTCCTTCTTCACCCAGAACGACATGGCCCTGCGGATTCACGGGACGGTGAGCGGCTCCATGTTCATGTACATCGGCGACCGCTGGCCCGACTACGCCGACCCCGGCGTCTATCCCGCCAACGGGGGCGAGAAGGCCTGGTTCCCGCTGACCTTCGACGCCGCCGGAGTCCCCCGCATCCACGGCGAGGCGCAGTGGACGCTGGACCTCGACACGGCGACCTGGAGCCCCTGAAACAGCAGAGGGGCCGGTGCCATGACGGCGCCGGCCCCTCGTGACTCATGGCAAGGCGGCGCGGACTACCGGCCCGTCCACGTCGGGGACACCCAGGCCACGGGCTCGGTGCGGCCCTCGCGGTAGACGAGCAGGAAGAAGTACTTGCTGGTGCTGTCGCTCACCGTCGGGTTCCACGAGACGGAGGCCTGGGGGCTCGCCGGGGTGTGGGCCTGCACGAGGACGCCGTTGTCCTTGCGAATCTCCACCTTGGTGATGCGCTGCCCCGCATCGGAGTCGCTGGCGGTGATGGCGAAGTCGAACGTCGACGGGCTGTCGAGCGTGGAGCCCATGATGGCGCCGTTCACCGTGTACTGAATCCGGATGTTGTCATCCAGCGCGGCATAGGTGCGGCGGTTCTTCATCGCATCGAGCATGGCGGCCTTCGTATGGGCGGTGGCCACGACGAAGGTGCGCGAGGTGTGGTTGGTGATGCCCCAGAAGCCGTGGTTGTCATTGCCGCACACGGGGGACACCTTCCAGCCCTTCTGCAGCGCCGCGAGCCAGGCGTCGTAGTGGATGTTGTCGTTGGAGTTGATGACCTCCAGCAGGGTGATGATGTCGGTGATGGCCTCGTCGCGGTAGGCGAAGCTGTTGTAGCTGCCCGGGCTCGGGTGGTTGAACGTCGCCACCGCGCCAGACTGGGTCTTCAGCCAGGCGTACAGCTGCTGCAGGCCCACGCCCGCCTCCAGCGCATCCAGGTACGCGGGGCTGTTGATGACGTTGAGGTGGCCCGTGCCATCCGGGCCGTTGTTCTCCGAGTGCTCATAGCCCCAGAAGCCCACGTACGCGGCGCTCGTCGCATCGGTGGCCTGCTGCTTCGTCGCCACCCAGGCGGGGTTGGTCGCGCTGGTCGGGTTGAAGGCCACCTCCTGCGAGTGGTCCGTGGTGACGTAGAAGTCGTAGCCCGCCGCCTTCGCGCGGCTGTGGTGCTCCGAGGGAGGGCCGTTGTTCGGGTCGCCGTGCGACGACGTGTAGCTCGTGTGCGAGTGGGTGTTGCCCTGGTAGACCTGATACGTCGCGGCCGTGTCGTAGCTCACGACGAGCGTCGGCACCGGGGTGCCCTCGGCCGAGGCGAAGTTCGTATCGCCCGCGAAGGCGCTCTCCAGGCCGATGGAGAAGCTGCCATTGCCGGTGATGTGCTCGCTGACGTCCCAGACGGAGCTCTGGCCGGCGGTGTGGCTGGACACGGTGGACAGCGCGGCCCCCATGGGCAGGCGCGTGTTCCAGGTGATGGCCGTCTCACTCCAAGCCGTGTTCGCCACCGCGTGGGCGGTAATCACCCGGCCCGCGCCGGTGGTCGTCGAGCCCACGCGCAGCTGCGCGGAGATGTTCGTGGCGCCTGCCGGGATGCCGGTGACGTTGAACTGGAAGTAGACCGACTTGCTGTAGCCGGCCTGGGCAGAGACCTGGAGCTGGTTCAGCGTGCCGAAGTTGGTGGCGGGCGCGGCCTCCTTGACCATGGCGTCCTTCACGGGCGTGAAGGTCAGCGAGGCCAGGGCCGCGTCCAGCGCCGCGGACTCCCGCTCGGCACGGGAGAAGGTGACCGAGGCCGCATGGGCCACGGGGGACACGGTGAGGGTGAGCCCTAAGAGGAGCCCACCAGAGACGACGGAGCGCAGGGAGTCTTTCATCCGCGCGGGATACCGAACCCAGCTCTCACCGCACAAGAAGATAAAACTGCTTTTCCCGCCAATTAGGACAGAACTGAAGCTTTCCGCCGCGCCTGCGCCACTTGAGCTCAGGCCGCGGGCGTCTTGCTCGTGTCCGGCGTGGCCTCCGGAGTGGCCGCCGCTTCGGGAGCCTGGGGCTGGGTCGCCGCCTCGCGCTGCTCCAGCCGGGCCGCGCCCGCTTCCGCCGCGCGGAGGAACTCGTCGTACTCGGACTTGCGCTCCTGCGCCTTCTCCTGGGCCTTGCTGGACTGCTGCGCCGCCGCGGCCCGTCCCATCATCACCGCGCGGGCGCTGAGCACCACGCCCACGGCGAAGGCCACCACGTTGAGCACCGAGCCCAGGCCGCCCAGCCACAGGCCGCCGACGCCGCTCTGGACGAAGTTGAGCGCCAGGATGAACGTCGCGCCGGACGCCGCCGCGCCCGCCGCCGTGCTCCACGGCTTCAGTTCCATGACGCGCGCGGCGCCGTAGCAGAGCAGCGGCAGCACCCCGAGCACCCAGAGGTTCTCCAGCAGCACCGCCATCAACACCCGCATCAGCCCGAGCGGCAGCGCCTGCACGCGCACGCTCAGCCGCAGCGTCAGCGACACGCTCAACACCGAGCCGGCGACGAGCGCGATGAACCCCAGCCCCACGATGAACTGGAGGCGGCGGACGCGGACGCGCAGGGGTTCGAGGACACTCGTCTTGGAGCTCACGGGCGGCAGCCTACCCCAGTTCAGCTCTCGTCCTCGTCCACGTCCGCCACGCCCCCCGGCGTGCGAGGAGGCGGGCCATCCCCGTAGAAGACCTCCTCCAGCACCAGCCCCTGGGGCGGCGCCGTGGGGCCTGCCCGCTTCCGGTTGCGCGAGGCCAGCACCTCCGCCACCCAGGCCTCGGGCCTGCGCCCCTTGCCCACCTCCACCAGCGTCCCCGCGAGGTTGCGCACCATGTGCTTGAGGAAGGCCGTGCCCTCCACCACGAAGGACACCGCGTCCCCCGACTCGCCCTCCACCGCCAGCTTCCGCACCTCGCGCACCGCGTGCTTCGCCTGGCAGTCCGCCGCCCGGAAGGCGGAGAAGTCATGCCGGCCCAGCAGGTGCACCGCGGCGCGCCGCATGGCGTCCACGTCCAGCGGGGCAAATACCTCCCAGTGCGTCATCCGCCGCAGCGGCGAGCGCGTGCGGAGGTTGCTCACCCGATACCGGTAGCGCTTGCCGTGGGACCAGCGGCGCGGGTCGAAGTCCTCCGGCACCTCCACGGCGGACCTCACGGCGAGGTCGTCCGGAAGGAGGCCATTGAGGCCCATGACATAGGCCTTCATCGGCAGCACCCTCGGGGTGTCGAAGCAGGCCACCTGCCCGGCGGCGTGCACGCCCGAGTCGGTGCGCCCCGCGCATTCCACGGACACCTGCTCGCCCAGCAGTCGGGCCAGTCCTTCTTCGAGGGTGGCCTGCACCGAGGGGCCATTGGGCTGCACCTGCCAGCCCACGTAGCGCGTCCCGTCGTATTCGAGCGTCAGCTTCAGCCGGGGCATGTCAGCGGTACTTCAGCCAGGACTCGAGCAGCTCGGAGATGAGCCTGCCCGGAGCAATGTCGTTGCGGCGGGCCACCGCCTCCAGCGCCTCGTACGCGGCCGGGCTGAGCGGCACGGCCACCATGCGCGGCTCGGTGTGGTCGTCGCTCGCGGCCTGGGGCGCCACGGGCTCCGGCGCGGGGGTGCCTTTCACCGTGTCGACGGCGGCCACCACGTCGGACAGCTCCAGGGCCTCTTCGGACGTGGGCGCGGTGGCGGCGCGCACCTGCATGCGCCGCTGCTCTTCCTGGAGCTCCTCCTCGAAGAGCTGCTTGAGGAAGTTGGACAGGTGCAGCGCGGTGGGGGTGAACTCGTACGCGTCGAGGAAGGCGTCCAGGTCCTTCTGCATCTGCGCGGCCGTCTGGTAGCGCTTGTCCCGGTCGCGCTCCAGCGCCTTCATCAGGATGAGCTCCAGCCGCTCGGGCAGGTCCTCCCGGAAGTACGAGGGCGCATAGATTTTCCCCTCGGTGATGCTGCGCATCACCGCCACTTCGGACTCGCCGGTGAACAGCTTGAAGCCGGTGAGCCACTCGTAGAGCACGACGCCGAGGGAGAAGATGTCGCTGCGGCAGTCCAGCGGGTTGCCCAGGCACTGCTCCGGGCTCATGTAGCTGAGCTTGCCCTTGATTTCGCCCGTGCGCGTCTGGCCCACCTGGTTGGCGGCCTTGGCGATGCCGAAGTCGAGAATCTTCACCGAGCCGTCGAAGGCGACGACGACGTTCTCCGGCGACACGTCCCGGTGGACGATGTTGAGCGGGTTGCCGTACAGGTCCACCTTGGTGTGCGCGTGGTGCAGCCCCGCGCAGACGCACGAGGCAATCTTCACCGCGTACACCAGCGGGAAGGGAATCCCGAGCGCCTCCGCCTTGGGCACCACCCGGCGCATGTCGCGCCCGGCCACGTACTCCATGGCGATGAAGTGGCTCTCGGCAATCTTCCCCAGGTCATGAATCTGCACGACGTTGGGGTGGTTGAGCTGCGCGGCGAGCCGGGCCTCGTTGAGGAACATCTTCACGAAGGCCGCATGCTTGGACAGGTGCGGGCGGATGCGCTTGATGACGACGGGCGACTCGTGCCCGTCCTCGTGCTTCTCGTGCGCGAGGAAGATTTCCGCCATTCCCCCCACGGCGATGCGCTCGATGAGCCGGTACTTGCCGAAGCGGGCGGTGTCGCGCTGCTGCTGTGCCACGGGAGCCATGACGCACGGACATTACCCCGCGCCGGGGCCGGCGGGGCTAGCGAACTTCCACCACGTGCACCTTGAGGGCCGGCTCCTGGCCCGGGGGCGACGGAAAGTCGAGCGGAGAGGGGCCGAGCGAGCCCACCGCCCTGCCCTTCCGTCCCGCGAGGGCGACGCCCTCGGCCACCATCGTCTCGAAGCGGCGCGCGG
>JBKGHK010000609.1:0-6271 GCA_046520375.1 Pyxidicoccus sp. 3LFB2 | reverse complement strand
CGCCCGCGCCCGCCGCCTGAGTCCGCCCGCGTGGGCGCCACCGACGCCCTCTTCGCCATGGGCCGGCTGTACCGCGAGGGCCGCCACCATGGCTTCGCCGCCGGCCTCATCGCCCGGGGCCTCACCCAGGAAATGGCCCTGCACGCGGGCCTGCCTCCGCATGCGCCCGTCGCCACGGTGGCGGAGGGGCTGCGAGAGCGGGGCCGCGAGGACCTGGCCAGGGGCCTCAAGGCGGTGAATGCCCAGGCGGACACCGTGAGCAGTGACAGCGACCTCCAGCACCTCGCCGCCCACGCGGCCGGGTTGCGCCAACGTCTCCACACCGCCGGCACCGGCCGGCGCAGCACTCCCGGAACGACATGAACGTCACCGATACCGCACCCTCCTTCACCTCGAACGGCGCCGCCGTGCAGGCCGCCCACGCCATCCGCGAGGGCGTGCTGCGCGAGGTGCGCAAGGCCGTGGTCGGCCAGGACGAGGCCCTGGAGTTGATGCTCGTGGGCCTGCTCGCCGGAGGCCACGTGCTGCTGGAGGGCGTGCCCGGCGTGGCCAAGACGCTGATGGCCAAGGCCCTGTCGCGCAGCATCGGCGCGGACTTCAAGCGCATCCAGTTCACCCCGGACCTGATGCCCGCCGACATCCTGGGCACCAGCGTGTTCGACTTGAAGTCCCAGTCCTTCGTGCTGGTGAAGGGCCCCATCTTCACGGACCTGCTGCTGGCGGACGAAATCAACCGCGCCCCGGCCAAGACGCAGTCCGCGCTGCTGGAGGCCATGCAGGAGCGCGGCGTGTCGCTGGAGGGCCGCAACCTGACGCTGTCTCCGCTCTTCACGGTGTTCGCCACGATGAACCCGGTGGAGTCCGAGGGCACGTACCCGCTGCCCGAGGCGCAGCTGGACCGCTTCCTCCTGAAGGTCGAAGTGGGCTACCCGGCGCCGGAGGAGGAGGACGCCATCCTGGCCGCGGTGCACCGTGGCTTCGACTCGGGCGACCTGGCGCGCGCGGGCGTCAACGCGACGGTGGCGAAGGACGGGCTGCTGGCGGCGCGCGCGGCGCTCAACGAGGTGACGGTGGAGCCGCCGGTGCTGGCGTATGTCCGCAAGCTGGTGGCGGCCACGCGCTCGTCGGGCCGCATCCGCCTGGGTGCGGGGCCTCGCGCGGGCGTGCACCTGCTGTTGGCGTCCAAGGCACTGGCGGCGCTGCGGGGGCGCGGCTTCGTCACGCCGGACGACGTGCGCTTCCTGGCCGGGCCGGTGCTGAAGCACCGCCTGCTGCTGTCGCCGGACGCGGAGCTGGATGGGGCCACGCCGTCGGACGTGCTGCGCGAGGTGGTGCAGGGGGTGGAGGTCCCGCGTTGATTCCCACCCCGCGCCTCTGGGTGCTGCTGGCGCTGCTGGCGCTGCCGATGATGGCCGCGGGGTTCTTCCCCGGCCTCGGTGGCGCCGTGCTGGCGCTGGACGCGCTGCGCTCGCGGTGGCGGCGGTGGACGTCCTCTCCGCGCGGCGGGTGCGGCTGGAGGTGCACCGGGTGCTGCCCCTGCGGCTCAACGTGGGCGTGCCCAACAAGGTGGAATTGCGGCTGGTGCACCGGGGCGGCGGCACGGTGGACGTGCGCGTGAAGGACGACGTGCCGGAGTCCTTCACCGCCACGCCCGGCGAGGCGCCGCTGGAGCTTCCGCCGGACAGCGAGACGCGGTGGGTGTACCGGGTGACGCCCGCGAAGCGCGGGCGCTTCGACTTCGGAGACGTGCACGTGCGGGTGCGCGGGCCGCTGGGGCTCGTCTTCCACGAGCGCGTCTTCCCCTCGGCGACGTCCATCTCCGTGTACCCGGACCTGCGCGGGGCCAGCCGGCTCTTGCTGTCGGGCGCGGCGCTGGACCTCGTCAATCTGGGCCTGCGGCAGCTGCGGCGGGACGGGCGGGGCAGCGAGTTCGCCCGACTGCGCGACTATGCGCAGGGCGACAGCGTGCGAGACGTGGACTGGAAGGCCACCGCGCGGCGGGGCCGGCCGGTGACGCGCGTGCTGGAGTCCGAGCGCTCGCAGTCCGTCCTCATCTGCGTGGACGCGGGGCGCTCCATGGCCGCGCAGGTGGACGGCCTCACCAAGCTGGACCACGCGGTGAACGCGGCCCTCTTCCTGGCCTTCGTGGCGGTGCGCAATGGCGACCGCGTGGGGCTGGCGGTGTTCGCGGACGGCGTGAAGACGTACCTGCCTCCGGCGGCGGGGCGCGGGCAGTACCGGAAGATGGTGGACGCGCTCTACTCCACCACGCCGAGCCTCACGTACGTGGACTACCTCGCCCTCTTCAAGGAGCTGAACGTCCGCCTCACGCGGCGCAGCCTGCTGTGCGTCTTCACGGACTTCCTCGACGAGGAGCAGGCCTCCACCATGGTGGCCCCGCTGCACCGGCTGGCGCGGCGGCACGTGCCCCTGTGCCTGTCGGTGAAGGACACCGCGCTGCAGAAGCTGCTGCGCACGCCGCCGCCCGGTCCGGAGGAGGCGTTCCAGCACGCGGTGGCGTCCGAGCTGCTCACGGACCGCGAGGTGCTCAAGGCCCGGGTGAGCCAGGGCGGCGTGCAGATGATGGACGTGCAGCCGGATGAGCTGAGCCTCGCGGCGGTCAACCGCTACCTGGACATCAAGGCGCGCGGAGTGCTGTAGCAACAGGCCCGTGAGCCCCACGCTTCCGCTGTCTGGACATCCAGGCGCGCGGCGTGCTGAAGCGGCATGGCATGAGCCCTTTGTTCCAGGCCATGGACCTCACCGCCGAGCGCGTGGCCGACGCCGATGTGGACCTGTTCCAGCCACTGCTGGAGCGCGGTGAGGACTTCTTCCAGCGCTGCTACGGACGGCCAGCGCGCGCCGATGAAGCGCAGCAAATGCTGCTGGAGCGCCCACCGGGGTTGGGGCCGGAGCGGGGCCACCTGGCAGCGCTGCGGGACAGGCAGGGCGCGCTGGTGGGCATCCTGGAAGCGGTGAGCGACTTTCCGTCACCGGCCGACTGGTACCTGGGACTGATGTTGCTGGCGCCGGAAGTACGTGGACATGGCCGGGGCGAGGCCGTCATCCGCGCATATGAGGACTGGCTGCGCGGCCAGGGCGCCCGGCTGCTGCGGCTGGGCGTGGCCGAGCCGAATCCCCCGGCCCTGCGGTTCTGGACGCGCATGGGCTTCCGCGAGGAGCAGTGGGTGGGGCCGCTGGAGCAGGGCCTGCTCACGTACCGGGTGCTGCGGATGACGAAGCCGCTGACGTAGGCGGAGGCGGCAACCACCCCGCGAAGCGCGTGTCCGGCACATTGCCACGCACCCGGTGCAGCCCGCGCTTGAAGAAGGCGTAGATGCGGAAGAAGCGCTCCAGTCCGGCGCGCTCGGAGTCACTCAAGGGGCGGGCGCTGCACACCACCTTCGGGTCTCCCTTCCCCTCGTCGATGAAGCCCAGCACCGCCACGACGGGCACGTGCACCCGCTGCCCTCGCGGAAGCCGGGAGCCCATCACCACCGCGTCGAGCGGGTCCCCATCGTCGGACATCAGGCCGGGGATGCTGCCGTAGTTGTACGGACACGGCAGTGGCGACACGAAGTCCACCGTTCCGTCCGCGCGCCGCTTCACGAAGGAGAAGCGGGGGCACTCGATGAGGACCTCCGGCTCACGGGGCAGCGGGGGCAGGACAAGGCGGTGGGGCACGTGGCCGGTCTAGCACGGCCCAGGCCGTGTCAGGCCGCCGTGGAGGGCTCGCTGGCACTGCCGTCCGCGGCAGGCGTCCCACCCCGCAGCCAGTCCGACAGCAGGTACGCGTACACGCCCGCGCCCACCGTGAGAGCGAAGGACACCTTGAACAGCACCGACAGCTTCGGCGGATGAATCTGGGACACCGTCCCTTCGATGAAGCCCGCCAGCACGAACAGCGCGAGCGTGCCGAACAGCAGCTTCACCGCCGTCACCGCCTCCTGCCGCAGGGCCTGGCCTCTGGGCAGACCGCGCGGCGCCACCAGCCCGCGCGCAATTACCAACCCCGCCGCGCCGGCGATGCAGATGGCCGTTATCTCCGGAATGCCGTGCGGAAGAATCCACGCCCAGAACCAGCCCGCCATTCCCTTCGCCGCGTACACCTGCGCCAGCGCGCCCAGGAACAGGCCGTTGACGAAGAGCATGATGGCCGTGCCCAGCCCCATCGTGATTCCCAGCGCGAAGGCGAAGAAGGCCACCTGGATGTTGTGGGTGAAGAGGAAGGTGGTGAACTGGGCCTGCTGCCCCGCCGTCATCCCCTCCCCCGCCGCCTCGTCCGCCGCGCGCTTCACGGGGTCCAGGTCCAGGTGCTCGGCGGGCACCAGGTAGTGCGCCGCCTCCGGGTCCACCACCATCCCCAGGTAGCCAAAGCCCGTGCCCGCCAGCAGCAGCAGCACCGAGGCCACGTACATGCGCCACTCCCGGCGCATCAGCGCGGGGAAGCCCCGGGCCACGAAGCCCCACACGTCCGCGAAGCGCGGCCGGCGCCCCGGGTAGGTCAACGCATAGGCCCGGCCCACCAAGTCATTCAGGTAGGCACTCACATCCGCCGAGCCGCTCCGCGCGCGCACCCACAGCAAGTCGCTGGAGACGGCCCGGTACAGCTTGCCGAGCGAGCGGGCCTCCTCCAGGCTCAGCCCCCGCAGGCCGTGGGACTCGGACCGGTCCAGCAGCGCCTCCAATTGCTCCCAGCGCGGCCGGCGCGACTCGATGAACTCCGCCATCTCCATGGACGGACACTGTAGCCCAGCCCCGGCAGGCCCTCCCTGCCCTCGAAGCCCGGGTTGTGGGAAAACGCGGGTCATGACGTGTCGGATGGCGTTCCTGGGCCTGGTGCTGAGCGTGCTCTCTGGCTGCACGAGCATGCGCGCCCAGTGTCCCGCCGAGGGCGGACGGCCCTGGGTGGAGGTGCGCAGCCCCCACTTCAGCGTCCGCACCAACCTGGACACGGAGACCGCCGAGGAGGCGGCGCGGGAGCTGGAGCTGCTGCGGCAGGGGCTGCTCCAGGCCTGGGCCAGCAGCTTCGACCCGCCGGGCTCGGTGGAGGTCATCGTCCTGCACAACCGCAGCGCGCTGCAGGAGTTCACCAACATCCGCATCGAGGGCTTCTCGGCCACCACCGCGGACGGCCCGGTGCTGGTGCTGGCCGGCAATGCGTACGCCTTCAGCGAGTCCCCCGCGGACATGGGCACCCAGGCGCATGAGCTGACGCACTACCTCTCCGAGTTCGCGCTGGTACGCCAGCCGCGCTGGCTGTCCGAGGGGCTCGCCGCCTACCTGGAGTCCATCTACCTGCGGCCCGAGAAGCACGAGGTCATCCTCGGCGGGCTGCACCTGCCCTTCCTCAACCACGTGCAGCGCAGCGGCTGGCGCACCCTCAACGAGCTGTGGGAGTGGGACGGCAAGGAGCTGCTCAGCACCGCCGAGTCGCGCCAGTACTACGCCTCCGCCTGGCTGTGGGTGCACTTCTTCATCAGCCGGCATGGCGCCCGCTTCGAGGACTTCCAGACGCGGCTCATGCGCGGCGAGGAACCCCGTGTGGCCTGGGAGCAGGCCTTCCGCGGCGTGAAGGACCTGGCCGGGGAGCTGCACGGCTATGTCTACGGCGGCCGGCACGTCACCTACCCCACCGTCACCGCCCCGCTGAAGTCCGTGAAGAGCCCGCTCGTCACGCGCCCCCTGGCGCCCGCCGAGGTGCACGCCATCCGCGCCCAGCTCTTCCTCATGACGCCCGGGGCCTCGCCCCCGGAGGAGCGCCTGGAGAACGCGCAGCGGGAGATGGCCCAGGCGCTGAAGGAGGAGCCGGGCAACGTCTCCGCCATCCTGCTGCGCATCCGCTCCACGGCGGACCCGGCCCGCCGGCTGGAGCTGGCGCGGCACTGGTGGAGCGCCACCCGGACAGCGGCCAGGCCTGGGACGCGCTGGCCCAGGCGCTGGACGCGGCGGGCAACACCTCCGAGGAGCAGGAGGCCGCCCGGCTTCGCGCGGTGGAGCTGCTGCCCGACAGCGTCAGCGCGCAGAACGGCCTGGCCGGCTTCTACGCGCGCACCTCGCAGCCGGAGAAGGGACAGACGGCCGCCCGGCGCGCGGTGGCCCTGGCTCCGGGCAACCCGGCGGTGCTGGACACCTGGTCGACGATTCTCTTCCAGCTCGGCCGCTGCCAGGAGGCCCTCTCCACGCAGGAGCTCGCGGCGGACATGCTCCACGAGAGCACGCCCGAGCGGCTGCGGCGGACGGTGCACGACGCCCTGGCCCGCTACGAGGC
>JBKGHK010000608.1:0-6271 GCA_046520375.1 Pyxidicoccus sp. 3LFB2 | reverse complement strand
GGTGTGGGATGGTTGGGTGGAGATTGGCGTGCGCGAGCAGGGCACCACGGCGCCGGGCCCCAAGGTCTCGCTGACGGGCGAGGGCGGCAACTCCTGCGTCACCGTGCTGCCCCGGAAGGTGGACTTCGGCGTGGTGGCCGAGGGCATGACGGCCACGCGCCAGGTGCAGGTCCTCAACCGCTGCCGCGAGGACGCGCTGGTGAGCAACCTCCAGCTGGACACGCTGCAGGGCGGCTACTTCACCCTGGCCCAGGCCCCCGCGAGCGTGACGGTGCCGGCCGGTGGGATGACGCAGGTGGGCGTCACCTTCAGCCCTCGCGCCGGCCTGACGACGGGCAGCGCGGGGCAGCTGGCCGTCAGTGTGCGCACCCCGAATGCGGCGTCCACCGAGGCGGTGACGCTGTCGGGCCAGGGCCGCGTCTTCAAGCCCTGCCAGTATGAGATTCCGCAGCGGCTGAGCTTCGGCAAGGTGCCGGTGGGCGCGCAGGTGGCGCTCGGCGTGTCGGTGCGCAACACCGGCGCGGAGGCGTGCTACCTGGCCTCCATGCAGCTCGCCGCCGGCTCGGACGCGGCCTTCACCGCGGAGCCGGTGCAGAACGGGGTGCTGGAGCCGGGCCGGAAGGCGACGCTGGTGGTGCGCTTCAAGCCCGAGGCGGAAGGGCCCTTCGCCGGCATGGCCGAGGCGTGGGTGAACCACCCGACGGCGGGCCACCCGCTGGTGCAGGTGTCCGGCGAGGGCGTCAAGGGCTGCTTCGCGGTGCAGCCCACCACGGTGGACTACGGCGTCACCAAGCTGTCCTGCGGCCCGCGCACCCGCGAGTTCATCGCCGTCAATGACTGCATCGGCCCGGTGCGCGTGACGTCCCTGGCGCTGGAGCAGGTGGGCGGGGAATTCACCGTGAATGGTGACGTGGGCTTCCCGCTCGAGATTCCCCGCGCCAGCCAGGTGCGGCTGACGGCCACCTACCAGCCGGTGGACGACGGAGACGACGCGGCCACGCTGCGCTTCACGCTGGCGGACGGCTCCGAGTACACGGCGGGCCTCGTCGGCCGCGGCGTGACGAAGGCGGAGCAGACGGACCGCTTCTTCCAGGAGTCCGAGGCGAAGGTGGACGTGCTCTTCGTGGTGGATAACTCCGGCTCCATGATGGAGGAGCAGCAGAGCCTGGGGCAGAACTTCGCGGCCTTCCTGAGCGCGGCGAACCAGGCGGCGGTGGACTACCGCATCGGCGTGACGACGACGGGTCTGGACCCGTCTCCGGGCGGCTGGTCCGAGTGCCCGGGCGGCGCGCAGGGCGGGGAGAATGGCCGCCTGTTCCCGGTGGACGGCAGCCGCCCGCGCATCATCACCCCGGAGACGCCCAACGCGGCGGCCGTCTTCGCCAGCAACACCCGGGTGGGCGTGTGCCACTGGAATGAGCAGGGCCTGGACGCGGCCTGGCGCGCGCTGTCGGACCCGCTGCTCTACCAGCAGGACGACCCGCGCACCCCGGTGGCCAACGACGGCAACGGCGGCTTCCTGCGCGAGGACGCCAAGCTGGCCATCATCTTCCTGTCGGACGAGGAGGACTTCAGCTCGCAGCCGGTGTCCTTCTACGAGACGTACTTCCGGGCGCTCAAGGGCAACGACGCGACGAAGCTGAGCATCAACGCCATCGTCGGGCCGCTGGATTTGGGCACCTGCCCCACCGCCAGCAGCTCGGGCAGCCGCTACCTCCAGCTGGCCCAGGCCACGGGGGGCACGGTGGAGAGCATCTGCACGCACAACTGGGCCGGCTCCCTGGAGAAGCTGTCCAACAGCGCCTTCGGCCCCAACCGGCGCTTCCAGCTGACCGAGGAGCCGGCGGACGCCTCGCGGATTGTCGTGGTGGTGGACGGCGTCCAGGTGACGTCCGGCTGGGAGTATGACGCGGGCACCAACTCCCTCCTCTTCGAGCGCACCGCGGCCCCCGCGCCCGGCGCCCTGGTGGAGGTGACGTACCCGCTGGGCTGCTAGGCCCCGAGGGAGTCAGGCAGTCCCCGGAGGGGCGCTCACGCCGCCAAGGCGGGGCGCCCCTTCCGTCGTTTCTCCCCACCCGGGACTCACCGGGAAGGCCCGCCCGTCCCCGGGGCAGGGGAGGGGATATGTCAGCCATTGGCTGCATGGGGGGAAAGATGACTCGACAGGGCGGGGCCGGGGCGTGCAGCCTTCCGGGTGAGATGCCCGAATCCCTCCTAGTCGCGGCCGTGGGAGACATCCATGGCCGCTTCCACCGCGTGGAGACGTGGCTGGACGCGCTGGAGCAGGCGCGTGGCCGCCGCGTGGACCTCGTGTTGGCGGTGGGAGACGTGGAAGCCTTCCGCCACCCGGATGACCACCGCCGCAAGGCTGCCAAGCGCGCCATGCCCGCCGAGTTCGCCGAGTACGCGGACGGGGTGCGCCGGGTGAAGCGGCCGCTGTACTTCATTGGCGGCAACAACGAGGACTTCGAGGCCCTGCACGACTTGCAGGACGGCGGCGAGCTGGCGCCAGACGTGTGCTACCTGGGCCGCGCGGGGCTGCGCGAGCTGCGCGGCCTGCGGGTGGGGTACCTGTCGGGCATCCACGCGCCGCGCTTCATCGAGCAGCCGCTGAAGCGGCCCACCACGCAGGACACGGTGAAGCAGGCGGGCTACTTCCGCACGGCGGAGGTGGAGCGGCTGTCCACGCTGAGCGACGTGGACCTGATGCTGGTGCACGAGTGGCCCCGGGGCATCGTCCAGCGGGCGCGCGAGGAGAACCCAGTGCCGCCCCGGCCGCTGCCCTCGTACTGGATTGGCAACCCGGTGACGCGGCGGCTGGTGGACACGGTGCACCCGAGGTGGCTGTTGTGTGGCCACTCGCACAAGGCCTTCGCGGTGACGCTGGAGGGGCCGGGCCGGCCGGCCACGCGCATCGCCTGTCTGGACCAGGCGGCCCGGCCGCAGGAGTCCGTCTTCTGGCTGGAGTACGAGGGCCGCGAGGTGGTCCGCGCCGGCTGGGGCACGTCGGGCGCCGTGGCGTGGGAGGCCGGCCAGCGCTGGGACATGGCCTGTCTGCCGGCGCAGGTCGGTGATGGCGAGGGAACTCCGGCGGGCGCGGGGTACTGACGCACAGCGGGGCCCGGTTGGATGGAGCCCGCGGTATGCCCTCGTCCTCTGGGAGAGTGCTGGGGTGAGCGCGTATCGACCCGGGCCGCGCTGTCAAAGCGAGGCCGGGTTTGGATTGCCACCCGCTACATGCTCCCGCCCTCTGGGAGAGAGCGGGGTGAGCACGTATCGGCGCGGGCCGGGCTGTCAGAAGGTGCCAGAGACGCCCGCCACCTGGGCGCCGGCCATGGGCATCATCCGCACGCTGCTGCCCACGCGCGAGGCGCTCTCAGTCCCGCCGGTGCGGCCATGCAGGAGCAGGGGCACGGCCAGGCCGAAGGCCGAGCCGAGCAGGGCCCCGGTGGCCACGTCCGTGAGGTAGTGCTTGTCCGCGCCCATGCGCAGCATCCCCACCGAGGCGGCGAGCGGCAGTCCCACGCCCCAGATCCACGCCTGGTGCTCGTAGCCGCGCAGCGACGCCACGGTGCCCGCGGAGACGACCAGCGCGAACATCAGGTTGGTGTGGCCGCTGTAGAACGAGAGGTTGTTGTCGGTGGGGTGCTCGGTGAGGCCCTTCTGGTCTTCGGGGAGCTGGTGCACGAAGGGGCGCTCGCGGCCGACGATGAACTTCACCGTCTGGTTGGCGACCGACGCGAGCACCGCGCTCTGGATGATGATGGTGGCGTCCTGGGCGAAGAACCGGCTGGACGCGCCCGAGCCGTGGCCCACCGCGTATTGGAGCCCCAGCACGCTGGCGGGGACCACGCCGAAGCCCAGGATGTTGCTCCACACGTGGGCGCGGTTGCGCGACTGCTCCGTCTGTCCGGCGAGCCCGCGGCCCCAACGGTCCAACCGGTTGAGCGTGTCCGTGCCGTCGGGAGCGCGGTCGCACCAGCGGCACCGGGCCGGGGCGAGCTCGGCCTTGAGGAAGGACTCGCTGGAAATCCACAGCGCGCCGGCGGCGCCGGTGATGGCGCCGTCCCGGGCCCAGTCGAAGCGGAGCTCATGGAGCCGGGGCTCGTCCGTCCCGCTCTGGGCGGAGGCGGGGGACAGCGGGGCGAGGGCCAGCAGGAGGGCAATCGCGACAACGGTGGGGGAGGAGCGCACGGCCGGAGCATAGGGGGCTCCCGCATCGTCATTCCACCTTCCGGCGGCCGCCGACGCGGAGAGTCATCCCGGCAGGGGGCAAGGAGCACGAGGCAAGGGCGCACGGGCTCCGTAAGCAGGCCCAGGCGGCAGTGAGCACGAGGTGGCTGGGAGCGCGAGTGGGCACCGGGAGCAGGGCGGAGGCAGTGAGCACGAGGTGGCGGGGGGGGCGCCGGGGGCGGCAGTAGGGAGCACGCCGGTGCGGCAGGACCTGGGGGAGCCGGTCGGGAGGGGGGGCGTCCACGCCCCGATGCCAGATGGCCTAGAGTCTCGGAGGCGAACGCGCCATGACGACTCCCTCCGCCACCCGGTTTCCACTCAAGGTCCGCCTCTCGTTGCACGGAGCAACGCTGCTGGTGGGCGCGTTCACGTACCTCTACGCGCGGCTGGTCTGCACCTTCATCTGTGCGCTGCCTCCGTCCGTGTTGCTCCAGAGCGTCCTGGGGCTCTCGGCGTTCCACATCCTCCTGCGAGAAGGCGTGTTCCGCTTCGCGCCGGAACCCGATGGGCGCCGCTCCCGGGCCCGTCATGCCTATCTGTTGTCGGTCGCCACCTGGGTGCTGACAGGCTTCGTGGCATTCGGGCTGCACCTCTGGCTGTACCCGAGCTTCCCGCTCTTCAGCCACGTGAAGCTCGGCATCGGGTACTGGCTGCTCGGCGGTGGCATCATCGCGCAGGTGGAGTACCTCCTCTTCGAGCAATTCCAGACGTCGGCGGCCTCGCCCGCGGAGCAACTGCGCGAGCGGCTGGGCCACCGCCTCATGGAGGGCTACGTCCTCTTCACCACCATTCCCGTGGTGGTGCTGCTGCTCACCCTGCAGCGCATGCTGGGGGACCTGCACAGGCTCGGGCCGTCGCAGCTCGAGTTCGTGCTTGGCCAGTCGATGCGCGAGGCCGCGCTGCTCGCCGCGGGCATCACCGCGGCGGCCCTCGTCGCGGCTCTGGCCTACGGGCGCAGCGTGAGGCGGGACTCCGAGCGGCTGCTGGAGGCCGTGCGTCGGGTTGGCGGGGGAGACTTCCATCCGGACGCCGCCACGAGTCGTCCGGACGAGCTGGGCCTCGTTGCCCTGGGCATCAATGACATGGCGGACGGGCTCCGCCTGCGAGAGCGCATCCGCGAGGCCTTCGGCCGCTTCGTCTCGCCGCAGGTGGCAAACGAGTTCATCGAGAAGTTCGCGCGTCCCGGACGTGCCACGGAGCTGGGAGGCCAGCGGCGCGATGTCGTCCTTCTCTTCAGCGACCTGCGCGACTTCACGCCCCTGTCCGAGTCACTGGCGCCGGAGGACCTCATCGGGGTGCTCAACGGCTACTTCGGAGAGATGGTGGCCGTCATCCAGAAGCATGGCGGCATGGTGGACAAGTTCATCGGCGACGCGGTGCTGGCGGTCTTCGGCCTCACCGAGGGCGCTGACAATCCGGCCGCCTCCGCTGTGGCCGCCGCGAGGGAGATGCAGGAGCGACTGAAGGCCTACAACGTGCGGCTCGCCGAGCGGGGGTTGTATCTGCGAGCGGGCATCGGCATTCACGCGGGCGAGGTCGTCGCGGGATACCTCGGCAGCGCGGAGCGACTGGAGTTCACGGTCATCGGCCATACCGTCAACGTGGCCGCGCGCATCGAGAGCCAGGCCCGTGAGCCACGGCCCACGCTCCTCTTCAGCGCCGAGGTGGCCCGGCGGCTCACCGGAGCGCTGGAGGTCCAGGAGGTGGAGTCGGTGACGCTCAAGGGCGTCGCGGAACCGATGCGCCTCTTCACGGTGCCGCGAGCAGGCGAAGACATCCAGGCCGCCTGATTCAGGCCACCAAGGCATTCCCGCTCGCCGGTACTCCACTGCATTCCTGCTCGCGGGCACTCCACTGCGGCAGCAAGCAGGGCCTGGCGCTGGCGGTGCGCGAGTACGCCGAGCGGGAGCTGAGCTACCGGGCCGACGTCGCCTTCTTCATGAAGCACGTGCACCCGGTAGAGGACTTCCCCCGCGCCTTCCAGGCCTTCTGGGAGGAGCTGGTCGGCTGGGCGCTGCGGCACGCCGACCTCTTCAGC
>JBKGHK010000607.1:0-6273 GCA_046520375.1 Pyxidicoccus sp. 3LFB2 | reverse complement strand
CACTCCACTTCCCGACGAGACGACGTGGACGGCGCGCGGCGGCGGACCGGCTGCGGCCACCCTGGCTCGCAACGTGGGCGTCACCTTCCACACGCCGGGCACGGGCCCCGCGCCGCTGACCTCCGGCACCACCGTGCCGGCGGAGTCGGGCTTCGGCGTGCACTACCGCAACCTGGATACAGCCGCCCCGGTGTACCTGCTGGCCTTCGCGCAGGACGCGCGGGGTGAGGTGCACTGGCTCTACCCGGCCCACCTGAGCGACGACGCGAACGAGCCGTCGGTGCGGCTGGAGACTTCGGCGGAGGCGCGGGCGATGGAGGAAGTCATCGTGCTGGAGGACCCCACGTCCGGACCGCTACGGCTCGTCTCCGTCGTCACCCGCGCGCCGCTGGGGGTGAAGGACATCGAGTCACTCCCGCCGGAGGCTCGCACGCCCGAGGCACTGCGACGGCGATGGCCGGAGGCCGCGGTGGAGGCGGTCTCCATCGTCCTGGCGGAGCCGGGGAAGACGCCTTGAAGGCAGCCCTTCCCCTCCTCGTCGCGCTCACGCTGTCCGCTACCGCCGCGGCGGAGGCTCCGTCCTCTGCTCCGGCGGTGTTCGCGCTGGTGGTGTCCAACAACCGGGGCTTCGCGCCCGGCCGCGCGGTGCTCCAGTACGCGGACGATGATGGGGCGAAGTACCACGAGGTCTTCTCCATGCTCGCGGAGCCCGGGGGGACGGTGCTCCTCACGGAGCTGGACGCGGACACCCAGCGGCTCTTCCCGGCGCTCGTGCCGGTGGCGCGCGCGCCCACCTCGGCGAACGTGGCGGAGGCGGCCCGCTCGCTCGCCGAGCGCATCGCCGAGGCGAAGCGCGCCGGACGCGAAGTGGACTTCTACTTCGTCTTCGCCGGCCACGGCGACGTGGACCAGGGGCGCGGCTTCCTGGAGCTGGCCGACCGGCCCTTCCACGCGGAGGACCTGCAGGCCCTGCTGCGCCAGGTGGACGCCACGCGCGCGCACGTCATCCTGGACAGCTGCAACTCCTTCTTCGTGGTGAGCCCCCGCAAGGCGGGGGGACGGCGCTACGCCACGCCCGCGGACATGACCGAGCACCTGGCGCGGCGGCTGCCCGCGGTGGGCGTGCTGCTGTCCACCAGCGCCGAGGCCGAGGTGTACGAGTGGTCCGAGCTGCAGTCCGGCGTGTTCAGCCACGTGGTGCGCGCGGGGCTGATGGGCGCCGCCGACGCGGACGCGGACGGGCGCGTCACCTATGCGGAGCTGGAGGCCTTCGCCAGCATCGCCGCCCAGGAGATTCCCAACCCGCTGTTCCGCCCCCGCATCTTCGCGCTCGGCCCGGGGCGCAGCACGCAGGCCGCGCTGGTGGACCTGCGGACGGTGCGCTCGGCGGTGACGCTGAAGGTGGACGCGGCCCCCTCGGTGCGCCTCACGCTGCGCGACTCCCAGGGCCTGCGGTGGGTGGACCTCCACAAGGAGGCCGGGGTGCCGCTGGCGCTGCGGCTGCCACCCGGGATGGCCCGGGGCCTGGAGGTGGAGCGTCCCGGCGGGGCCGGTGTCGCGCACGCGTCCCTGGGAGAGGTGGCGCCCGGGGCCTCATTCGAGCTGGCGAGCTTCACCCCTTCGCCCACGCCACCGGCCACGCGCGGCGTGCAGGACCAGCTGCGCCAGCTCTTCTCGACGCCCTTCGGCCCCCAGGCGCTGGCCGCCTTCGAGCAGGCCCGGAGCGCCAGCCCCCCGCCCCTGTACGGCATCTCCCTGGCGGACCGTGAGCGCATGCGGCAGCTGGTGGAGACCTTCAGCGCGGTGGAGCTGGACCGGCGCCACACGCAGACCATCCTCTTCGGCGCGACGCTGGCGTCATCAGTGGGCTCTGGCGTCGTCCTCCTCGCGCAGGGGGACTGGAAATCGCAGGTGGAGGGCATCGTCGCGCTGACCACGGGCCTGCTCTTCAGCGGCGTGGAGTTCCTCCATCACGTGCGGCGAGAGAATCCGAACGACCTCCTGGAGGAGTTCCGCGCGTCGAGCGCGGACCCCTCGGTGGACCCGGGCCACACCATTGCCCGCGTGGACTACCGGCTCAACCGCTTCCTCGCGCAGGAGCGGAAGGTCCGCCGCCAGCTCGCGACGGCGGGCTGGCTGTGCATGGGGATGTCCGTGGTGGTGCTCGGCGTGGCGGAGGCGGAGCGCTTCAGCGGGGGAGACCCCGGGAAGGTGGTGAACAGCGAGATTGGCGCGCTCCTGCTGGCGGTGAGCGGCACGTCCTTCATGCTGCGCGCCAGATACACGGAGAGCGCCACCGAGCACCTGGTGCGGCAGTGGAACACGGACCCGGACATGCAGCGGCTGCCTCGCCTGTCGGTGGTGCCCTCGCGCGGGGGCGCGGTGCTCACCCTGGGTGGCGCCTTCTGAGACTTGAAGTCTCTGCCGGGCACCGGGGGGGTGACACGTGCCGGGCCCTTCGGCTATCCAGGCCCCCTCCTCGACCGCGTATTGGGGCCGCCGCCGTCGAGCGAGGGGGAATCCAGTGAACAGGACACGAAGAGCCAGGAGCCGTCAGGCCCTGATGGCCATGGGTCTGTGCATGGCCTTGATGTCGGGCTGTGCCGAACCGGTGGCGGCCCAGCCGGAGAAGGCCCTGGCGGGACTGGAGACCTCGCGCCCCCAGGCGCTGATTGCCGGGCCGCCCTTCCTGGTGCACGACCTCTGGCAGGGGGAGGCCTCCTACTATCGAGAGGTCCTCCAGTTCACCCCGGTGGGCGACTCGCTCTACTTCACCAACTCCACCTCGAACACCGGCACGGAGCTCTGGAAGACGGACGGGACGACCGAGGGCACGGCCCTGGTGATGGACCTGGCGCCAGGCCCCCAGTCCTCTTCCCCCGCGGAGCTGACGGAGCTGGGCGGCTGGCTGTACTTCAGCGCGAAGACCGCCGAGGGCGACTCCAGCGGAGTCACCTACGGACTCTGGAGGACCCGGGGCACCCCCGAGAGCACGGAGTACGTCCACCCGCTCGGCAATGACCCGTTCTTCATCTCCCGGATGGGGGACGCGCTCTACTTCATCGCCCGGGGAGGCTACGAGGCCCCCTGGACGTATTCGCTCTGGCGGAGCGACGGGACGGCCGCGGGCACCCGGCCCCTCAAGCCCATGTCGACCTATGGGGGGCACTCCCCGAAGTCGTGGGCCCAGCTCGACGGCATCCTGCTCTTCTCCGCTGTCGGCGACGAGGCCGGGATGGAGCTGTGGAAGACGGATGGGACGGTGGAGGGCACGTCGCTCGTCAAGGACATCAGCCCCGGCCCGTATGGCGCATCCCTCACGCAGTTCGTCTCGGTGAATGGCGTGGTGCTCTTCCTGGCCCGGGAGAGCTCGAACGGCCCCTACCGGCTGTGGCGCACGGATGGAACCGCCGACGGCACGTTCCGCCTCAAGCCGCACCGCACCGGCCAGTACAACGACTCCGGCTACACGGAGCTCACGGTGGCCGGAAACGCGGCGTACTTCAGCGGCTGGGATGCGCAGCATGGCCAGGAGCTGTGGCGGACGGATGGCACGGACAGCGGCCCCCATCCGCTCGACCTCGTTCCGGGCGTGAAGGGCTCCTTCCCCAGCCAGCTCACGGCCTTCGCCGGACAGCTCTTCTTCGAGGCCCGGGATGAACGGCCCGAGTGCATGCTGTGGAAGAGCGATGGCACCCTGGAAGGCAGCCTGCCGGTCGCCGACCTCCGCCAGGACATCCACTGCGCCGTGGAGCAGCCGGGCCAGCTGCTCGGCACGCCCGACGGCCTCTACTTCTTCGCCAACCCGACGGGCATGGCCCGCGAGCTGTGGAAGACGGATGGAACCGCCCGGGGAATGGTGCAGCTCACGCAGGGGCTGCCCGCCACGGGCGATTACAATGACCGCTTCCTCACCTGGAGAGACGGCAGCCTCTACTTCATCACCCGAGGCCACGAGCTGTGGACGAGTGACGGGTCGCCCGAGGGCACCCGGGTGCTGCTGCGCA
This sequence comes from Pyxidicoccus sp. 3LFB2, assembly GCA_046520375.1. Taxonomy (GTDB): domain Bacteria; phylum Myxococcota; class Myxococcia; order Myxococcales; family Myxococcaceae; genus Myxococcus. Next base: position 2,266 of record JBKGHK010000607.1, on the reverse strand, counting down.
ACACCGGGACGGGCGCGTCGTCCTCCCCCATGGAGGCGGCGAGCTTCAAGGGGACGCTCTTCTTCGGGGCGATGGAGGGGATGACCGGCGAGGAGCCCTGGATGAGTGACGGCACCCCCGAGGGCACCCTGCTCCTGGCGGACCTCACCCCCGGACTCGATGACAGCCGCCCCTCGCGCTTCACCCCCGCGGGCAGCCAGCTCTTCTTCCTGACGGGGCGGGGGTACAACGGCACCTACGGCCTGTGGCGCACGGACGGCTCCAGCGCTGGCACCCGCGAGCTGTCCTATGTCACGAGCTATCGCTCGCGCCCGCTCGCCGCCCTGGGCGAGGAGCTCTTCTTCATCCGCCAGAGCGCCCCGGGCGGGGACGAGCTGTGGAAGACCGATGGCACGGCGGAGGGAACGGCCAGGGTGATGGGCGTTTCCGGCCTGCCGCTCGGGTGGGAGGTGGACCTGCTCACCGTGGCGAGAGGCCGGCTGTTCTTCGTGGCGGACAATGACCTCAGCCGCTTCGCGCTCTGGACGAGCGATGGAACTCCGGCGGGGACCCGGAAGGTCAGGGACCTGGCCCCCGAGGGGCGCTATGCGTTCATCAATCACCTGGCGGCGGTGGGCGACACCCTCTTCTTCTTCGCGAGCATCGAGGGCGAGAGACGCTCGCTCTGGAAGAGCGACGGCACGACGCAGGGCACGGTGCGCGTCGCGAGCGGCGGCACGTACTACCAGGTGCACGGCACGGCCGTGCTGGACGACACCCTCTTCTTCATCGCCAATGACAGCAGCCCCTACGACCTCTGGAAGAGCGATGGCACCACCGTGGAGCGGGTGAAGCAGGTCTCCGGCCACCCGACGCCGCCCCCGGGCGCGCTCACCGCCTTCCGAGGTGCCCTCTACTTCTGGGCCTTTGACGCCGCGCACGGGTATGAGCTGTGGAAGAGCGACGGCACCGAGGCGGGCACCCGGATGCTGCGGGAGCTGGCTCCGGGGCCGAAGGGCGCGGTGGCCGCGCCCACGCCGCTCGTCGCGCTGGGGCCGGACGGGCCGCTGCTGTTCTCCGCGTCGGATGGCATCTCCGGGATGGAGCTGTGGCAGACGGACGGGACGGCGGAGGGCACGGTGCGCGTCTCCGACCTCGTCCCCGGGCACGACTCCTCCTCGCCCCAGGGCCTGACTGTCGCGGGCCGGCACCTCTTCTTCAGCGCGTGGCAGAAGGACACCGGCACCGAGCTGTGGGCGCTGCCGCGCACGGTGGCGGATGTCACGCCGCCGGAGCTCACCTGTCCCCAGGCCGCGTTCGTCGAAGCGACGAGCGCGCGGGGGGCGGCGAAGGTGGCCTTCCCGAGCGCCACCGCGACGGACGACACGGACCCGCGCCCGGCGCTCTTCTACAGCCCCGGGCCAGGCACGGACTTCCCCATGGGCGACGCGTCCGTGACGGTGGTGGCCGCGGATGAGCTGGGCAACCGCTCCACGTGCCGCTTCGAGCTGACCGTGCGCGACACCCAGCCGCCCACGCTGCGGTGCCCGCCGGCCCAGCGCGCGGAGGCCACTGCCACGCTGGGGGCCTTCCTGCATTTCCCGGAGCCGGAAGCACAGGATGTGGCCTCGGTGCCCGTGGTCCGCATGTCGCAGCCGAACTGGAACTGGTTCCCGGTGGGCACGACGAACGTGGAGGTGACGGCCACGGATGGCGTGGGCCTCACCGCGACGTGCCAGTTCCCCATCGAGGTGGTGGACACGACGCCGCCGAGCCTGACCTGCCCCCCGTCGATGCAGACCGAGGCCCACGGGCCCTGGGGCGCGACCGTGACGTTCGGCGCTCCCACGGCCTATGACACGGCCTCCACGCCCACCGTCCAGTTCAGCCCCGCCTCTGGAAGCATCCTGTCCGTGGGGACCACGCCCGTGACAGCCACGGCGAGCGATGCCTCGGGCAACACGGCGCAGTGCACGTTCTCCGTCGAGGTGGTGGACACGAGGCCTCCGCGCCTGACGTGCCCGCCGCGCCAGCAGGTCATGCAGACCTCGGAGGGCGGAGCGTCCATCAGCTACCCGGCGGTGCTGGCTCCGGATGACGTCTCCGACACGCGGGTGGAGTTCGTCCCCGCGAACGGCAGCTTCCTGCCCCTGGGTAGCACCGAGGTCTTCGTGACGGCCACCGACACGAGCGGCAACACGGCGCGGTGCAGCTTCGACGTGGAGGTCCTCACCGCGCCCGTGCCGCAGCCGGACGCGGGCACGCCTCCGCCGCCCCGTCCCCGACC
>JBKGHK010000606.1:0-6280 GCA_046520375.1 Pyxidicoccus sp. 3LFB2 | reverse complement strand
GCCCGGTCGCGCGGCAGGGGCTCGCGGCGCTCACGTCACTCGAAGAGGCCCAGGTTCTCCGAGGACCAGCCGTTGTTCCAGCCGTGCCGCCACAGGTTCCGGTCGGCGCCCTTGTAGTAGACCTCGGTCGTGGACCCGTTGAACGACGTCGCCGCCGCGAACGGCCCCTCCTGGATGTACCCGCCGCGGAAGTCCCAGAACCAGCCCGCGCCCTCCCATGCGGCCCGCCAGAGCGCGCCGTCGCTGCCGCGCACGTAGACGTCGACGCCCTGGGTGCGCGCCACGGCGACGGGGCTCGCGGTGATGTAGCCCCCGAGCGACTCCCAGTGGATCTCGTTCGTGCCGCCGTGCGACCAGCCGTGGTAGAGCGCGTTGTCGGCGCCGCGGTAGAAGACCTCGAGGTTGCCGGGGAAACGCGAGACGACGGCCGGCTCTCCGACGACGTAGCCCCCGAACGAGCGGCTGCGCCAGGCGCCGTCCCACCAGACCTGCCAGAGGGCGTTGTCCGTGCCGCGGTAGAAGATGTCGAGGCGTCCCCAGCCCCAGGAGACCGCGACGGGGTCGCCGCCCACGTTCCCCGCGAGCCACTCCCACCCGCCCCAGTTCACGGTGTCATCCGTCCAGCGGTGCCACAGGCCGTTGTCCGTACCCCGCTTGAACACGTCGAGCCGGTTGCCGCCCCAGGACACCGCCGAGGGGGTGCCCAGGCCGACGCCCCCGAGGGCGACAGTGCTCGACGTGGAGCCCGCCCGGGTGGCCCAATAGAGTCCGCGATCCTTCCCGAGGTAGAAGACGTCGCCCTCGTAGCCGCTCACCGACGCGTCGCGCCGGATGGCAATGGACGGCTTCGACATCAGGTAGCTCGGCTCATCCCCGTACCAGCCGTAGGACGGGCCGAAGTAGCGCGCGTGCAGCAGGCGGTCCGGGGAGACCGCGAACAGCATCGACCCGTAGCGCGAGTACGCGACGGCGACGCCCGGTCTGGACGCCGTCGCGAAGTCCTCGTCGGGCTGACGGAGGTCGGTGACGTTCCGCGTGTGCGTGAGGGGACGGATGTCGTAGTTCTGGACCGACGAGCCGTTGGGGCCGTCATGAACTTCGCCCGAGCCCACGTTGTACCACCGCCCCCAGACGTCCATGGCATTGCCAAGGATGGAGCTTTGCGCCGGCTTGTAGTGGACCAGGTTGCTGCCCACGTGGACGGCGGCGGTCGTCCGCTCCGTGACGCTCCTCGAGGTCCCGGAGTAGGCCGCCGTCTCCTTGGTCCGCAGCACGCCCGTGCAATACACGTTGAGGGCAGGGTCGATGCCGCACGCGCTGTACTCGAAGCCCGTGCTGGGGTTTATGTAGAAGTGGGTGATCTTCGGGTTGTGGATCTGCGGAGGCAGCCACATGTACGTGCGGGTGGAGAGGACCTGGGGCGCCGTCGCGGAGAGCTTCGTCTCGATGAGCCGCCCGTCGGCCTTGACGTAGAGGAGCATGGGGGTGCCGACCGGCAACCAGGCGACGTCGAACGTCAGGTGTCCCACGCCGTCGTCGAGCTGCTGCGGCGAGGAGAAACCGCAGAAGCCCGTCGGGCTGTCGGGACAGGCGTTCCAGGGGAGGAGGAAGACCCGCCCATCGCGGGTCAGCACCGCGGTGTAGCGGGCCTTGTCGAACTCATACGCCCGCACCACCTTGAAGGACTTCTGCTCGGAGAACCACCTCGCCCGGCAGGGCGCGCCGGGGCCCACGGCGACCCCGCTCGCGTCGAGGTACCCCTCGGAGATGGGCGCCCAGTAGCTCTCGAGGACGGGGAAGGCGGTCTCGACCTTGCCCGGACTGCCCGCCAGGAGTCGGTTGAGTCTCCGCCCTTCGATGAAGTGAGTGTTGTTCTGGCCCGCCACGGCCCGGTAGCTGCGGCCCTGCAACATCAGGGCGCCTTCGTTGATGGGCGGCAGCGCGGCGTCATAGGCGCACGGCGTCGTGTTCCGGCTGAAGGCCTCGCTCGCAGCGGGGAGGGCCGCGACGAGCAGGGCGAACAGGAGGAGGTGAGGTGGGTATCGGGTCATGACCTCAAGGTCACCGGGAGCCCGAAAAAGTCGCATCCACCGCGCGCGCCGGCCGGTCACCGTGGCTGTCGGGTGGACGCCGCCGGGGTGTGTGCCCAGGCGGCCCCGGCCTCATCGGGTCATCAATCTGCGTTCTCGGCGAGCTGCGCCTTGGCCTTCGCAATCAGCTTCGCGAGCTTCTTGTCCCCAGGCCGCAGCGTGAGGGCCTGCTCGAAGTACTCGAGCGCGAGGTCCTCGGCCCCGTTGCGCTCCAGGAAGAACTCGCCGAGGCGGATCATGATCGCCGCGTTGCCCGGGTCGAGCTCCAGGATTGCCCTGAGGACCTGCTCGAGATCTTCGAGCGTCAGGTCGAGTTCCGAGTCATCCGGGTCCATGTCGAGGAGGGTCTCTTCGAGGCGATCCGCGGCCTCCATGAGTCGAGCCATCTCCGTTTGAGCGCCGCCCTTCTTCGCGGCAGCAGGCTGCTTCTTGCCCGCGGCGGCCTTCTTCGTGGCAGCGGCCTTCTTCGTAGTGGCCGGCTTCTTCTTCGCGGTGGCGGCCTTCTTCGCGGTGGCCTTCTTCGCGGCGGCCGGCTTCCGGGCGGTGGCGGCCTTCTTGGCGGCAGCCGGCTTCTTCTTCGCGGTGGCGGCCTTCTTCGCGGTCTTGGACTTCTTCGCTGCCATGGAGCTCAACCTCGGTCGGTGGTTCGAGAGTCGTGGAGGGAGGTGCGGGTCTGCGGTATCGCGGCTCCGCCGGGCCGCGTGGCTATCACGAAGCGTCGTGTGCTTCGAGCGCGGTCATGGCTTTGCGCAACTGGGTGGCGCGCGCCGTGGCGGTGCGAGCGGTCAAGAGCTTCAGAATCACCGCGTACTGCTGCGTCTTCCCGAGCGCCTTGAATGCCCGCGACGCCTTCCGGTTCGCCGCCAGCGCGGCGGCAAGGTCGGGCGGAACCGTGGCCGTGCGCTGCGACGCGTAGGCGGCGTCCCACCGCCCGTCGGCCTTGGCGGCTTCGACCTCGGCCAGGCCGGACGGCCGCATCTTCCCGGCCGCCAGCAGCTTTCCGACCTTGTCCACATTGACCTGCGACCAGCGGCTGGAGGGCCGGCGGGGCACGTACTTCTGCAGGTAGTAGACCTCGTCGAGCGACTTGCGCTGGCCGGAAATCCAGCCGTAGCAAAGGCCGATGTCGACCGCCTCGTCATCGGTCAGCGACGGGATGCCCGATGCCTTCTTCGCGAGCTTCAGCCACACCCCGGCCTTCAGGTCGACATTCGCGTCCAGCCAGGCCTCGAACTCCGCGGCGTCGCGGAAGGCAATCACCTCGGCCTCGCTGACGGCAGGCTTCTTCGGCACGCGTCACTCCTCTGGCGGAACGGGGCGCCGCCGCCGCCCAGGATATCGACGCGCCCGGGTCCGCGCTCGATTCATCTGTCGAGGCCAGGGCCCCGGCTCACGGCAGGGGCAAGCGGTCGCACGTGGACGAGAACAGGGGGCGCGCGGCCCGCACGCGTGACCAGCCACTCGGGTCGCCGCGCAGGGTCACATCGAAGAACGTGGTGACGGCCTGGTTCGTCCCGCGCAAGGTGTCCTCGGCAGCCTGACCGACCCTGCCCGGGAGGAGGTACGGCAGGATGGGCGAAACCGCCGCGATGTCGGTGAAGTCGTAGTGGCCTGCGCGAGCGACCTGGAGTCGACACGAAGGACCACGCAGCCGCTCGATGAAGGCCTCTCGCTGCCGCTCACGTGTGTCCGCTTCATCCAGAGGCGAATCGGGTTCGCGCTGGATGAGCAGGAACGCCTGCCCGATGCCGGCCGTCTCGGCGTCGCCGTAGATGTAGCCATCAAGGCTGGCACACGCGCTGAAGCGGGCATCGACCCGGCAGACCTCGACGGCGGTCGAGCCCCCCAGCGAGTGACCGAAGACTCCCAGCCGCGCGGGGTCCACGTTTCCACCCAGCGGGGCGGGGGGCTGGGCGCCCGTCACACCGACCAGGACATCCACCACCCGCCGGACATCGGCGGCGCGGCTCCGTACCGTGGAAGCCTTGCGGCGCGAGGCCTCCTCGTCCGTCTCGCTGTCGGGCCCATCCAGGTTCCTCAGCACGACCTCCCCGTCGGGGAACACCACGGCGGCCGCATCGTCGGTGTGGTCGAGCGAGACGACCATGTACCCGTGGCTCGCGAGCGCCTCCAGCGTCGAGGTGTTCTGGGCGCGAACGCCTCCCGAACCGTGAGAGAAGATGATGAGGGGCACGCGGCCGAGCGAGAGCGCGAACGGCGCGCGGTCGTGGGAGTGGCTCACGGCATACGCGAAGTGGCTCAGGAAGAACGACGGCAGTCCCACCTTGTGGACGAGCGCCGGCCCTGTTCGTGCCACATCGGGCCAGTACGGCGCGCGGGGCGACTGCGCGGTGCTCGGGTCGGCCGGATACCAGGCCTGCACCATCAGGCGGCGAGGTCTCCCCGGAGCCCTGACGTCTTCACGCGCGGGGTCTTCGAGCTGAAACGTGACGGTCCCCACCGGATGCGGCCCCTCCGGTGGAGGCAACGAGGGCACCGGAAGAACCACTGGCAGCAGCACGGCCACCCCGAGTGCCAGCACCGCCGCCGTGATGCCCAGGGCCCGGAGGACTCGACCCGCGGCACGCGGCCCCAGGCTCCGAGGGAAGAGCACGAAGACGGCACCGGCGGCAGCGAGGGCATGCGCGGGAACGAGCTGCCACCGAGTCCCCTCGACCCAGGCCGCCAGGCCCATCACGCCGAAAGTCACACCGAGGAGGGCGCGCCGAACGCGTGGCGAAGCGCCGCGGAACGTCAGGGTGGAGACCGCGGCCATGAGGCACAGAAGCGAAGCCATCTCGAATGGGCGCATGGGTCCCCCATGGCGACCACGGCTTCCCCTCGAGCCGCTCGCGCCATCCACCGACGTTCTATCACCCCGGGTCCTACGGGGCCCGCTCCGCGACGGTGACGGCCCACCAGGGGCCCGAGGTGCGGCCCAGCAGCGCGCTCCAGTACCAGGCGGAGGCATCCGTCCAGCGGCCGCCCGTGCTGTCCGTGATGGCCTCGGAAACCCCCAGCGTCGTGCCTCCGCGCGCCGCGTGGAAGCGGTGCCAGGTGACGCCATCCGCATCACGGCTCGACGGCTGGGGAGTGATGGCGTAGCCCAGCCCCCGGAAGCAGTCCTCGGCCGGGTGCAGCTGGCGGGTGGGCGCTTCCACCCAGCGCAGCACCAGCTCGCGCTGGCCATCGCTGAAGCGTCCGATGCGGCCGGGAAAGTCCGCCGCGAAGCGCGTCTCCCGCTCCGTGAGGGGCAGGGGTTGCAGGGGCCGGCCTTCGAAGGAGGCGGGCCAGCCGGGAAAGGACGTGGAGGAGGCCTCAGGCGACGCGTCACGCACTTCGCGCAGGGGAAGCGCGGTCGCGAGCAGGCAGCACGCCGAGAAGGCGAGGGTGGCGAGGCGGCTCATCCCACCACCTCCCGTGGCACTTCTCCGCCCCGCAGCCAGGTGGCGGCCGCGAGGATGGCGAGTGACACCAGGATGAAGGTGCCAGCGCCCACGCCCTCATGCAGCCAGGCCGGGCCCGCGACACGCCCCGTCTCCACCAGTGCCAGCGCGCTGACACGCAGGGCGTTGCCCAGCACCACGGCGAGGCCCGCGAGCGCGCAGGTGAAGAGGGTGCGCGCCGCGTCCAGTCTCAGGACGTGGGCGAGCACCACCGCGAGGAACAGTCCCACCCACAGCATGCGTGCGCCGCTGCACGGGGCGTCCACCTGCACCACCGTGGAGGCCAGCTGCAGGTCCACCCCCGCGCGCACGGCGGGCAGCCCGAGCAGCTGCAGCATCGGCACCGCCAGCACCGCCGCGGCGAGTCGCAGGGGATAGCCCAGGTAGAACTGCACGGAGGCGAGCACCGGCAGTGCGAGGAGCGCCAGTAGCCAGGTGGGCAGATGGAAGGCGCTGCCCGTGGACGCACGGGCGAGCAGGGTGGTGGCGCACAGCACGCAGCAGGCCGCATGCACCAGCGGAGGCATCAGCGGGTGCGCGGCGGCGAGCGCGAGGTTGGCGGCGGCCAGCAGTCCCAGGTGCACGGGCGTGAGCGGGTGACGCGCGCCTCGGGCGCACAGGAGCACGAGGGCGACCAGCGCCACCGCGCCCCACGGCTCATCGGAGCCGTCCCGCATGCGCGTGAGTCACCAGCGCCACGCGGGCCAGCCGGCGAGCAGCTGCAGCATGAGCACGAGTGCGGTG
>JBKGHK010000605.1:0-6291 GCA_046520375.1 Pyxidicoccus sp. 3LFB2 | reverse complement strand
CGGACGACGCGCCCGTGCTGGCCGCCGAGGCCCCGCGCACCACCGAGGCCCAGCAGCAGCGGCTGGTGCACGGCGCGCCGCTCTACAACCCGAACGTGTCGGTGCACATCGTCCAGAAGAAGCGCTTCGCGGACGAGGGCCGCCACGAGCTGGCGCTCTTCCCGGCCACGGTGCAGGTGAACGGCAAGTACACCAACCACGCCGGCTCGGCGCTCCAGTACATCTACCACCTGCAGGAGAACTTCGCGTTCCAGGTGACGGGCCAGTACAACTGGTACTCGAACGAGAGCGACTTCAACCTCGAGCTCATCGACAAGGTCCGTGAGCAGGCGCAGGCGGCCTCGTCGCTGCTGCTGGTGTGGGGCGCGCAGGCGGGCGTCGAAGTGACGCCGCTCTACGGCAAGTTCGCCTTCCTCAACGACTCGCTGGCGCAGTTCAGCGTGGTGCTCAGCGGCGGCGCGGGCGTGGGCTCCACGCGCCACCTCATCCGCCCCGAGGTCGCCAACGAGGTGGACGGCGAGTCCTTCACCGTCCCGGCGCGCTTCGGTGACACCGGCACCAAGTTCCTCGGCTCGGTGGGCGGCGGCTTCCGCCTCCAGTTCGGCGAGTCGTACGCGCTGCGCATGGAAGTCAGAGACCTCATCTACACCGCCCGCGTGGACAAGGTGGACGGGTGCAACCTGGCGGACTTCGAGGCGCTGGAGGCCGCTCGCGCGAGCAACCAGGACTTCGCCTCGCTGTCGCTCAGCGGCAGCTGCAAGTACGAGAAGTTCGACGGCGTGGACCCGGACACGAAGAAGAACTACCGCGAGGACATCATCCTCGGGCGCGACCTGGTGGCCGAGCCGTCCTCGGACGTCCTCAACAACATCAGCTTCTACGCCGGCTTCTCCATCCTCTTCTGACGCACATGAAGGCACCACTCGCCATGAAACGACTGCTCAGCCTCTTCGTCGTCCTGGCGCCGCTCGCGGTGCCCGCCCAGCAGGACATGGGCGGCTACAACCGCGCGCTGGCCGCCTTCAACGCCGGCGACTACGACACCGCCGCGCCCCTCTTCTTCCAGCTCTCCGAGGGCGGTGCCGACGCCGACGTGAAGGGCAAGGCGGAGTACTTCCTCGCGCAGTCCCTCGCCAAGAAGGGGCTGCCCGTCTCCGCCTTCATCTCCTACGCGGCCATCGTCAACGCCGGGCCTTCGCACCCCTCGTACCTCAAGGCGGTGGAGGGGCTGGTGGACATGCAGCAGCAGCTGGACGAGCAGAACCTCATCCCCAGCATCCTCAACCAGGCCTACACCGACGAGGTGCGCGACAGGTGGGTGACGCTGCCCAAGGAAGTCCTGGCCCGCATCAACTACCTCGTGGGCACGGTGAGCCAGCGCCGCGGCCGCTTCGAGGAGGCCCGCCAGCTCTTGGAGGCCGTCCCGAAGGACAGCCGCGTCTATGCCAAGGCCCGCTACCTGCTGGGCGTCGTCCTGTCGGATCCGCGCTTCCCCGGCCGTCCCGGTGAGGCGCAGGGGCTGGACAAGGAGGCCGTCGCCGCCTTCAAGGAGGTGCTCTCCGCGAAGACCCGCAGTGGAGCTGAAGCCCACGCAGCACCTGGCCATGCCTCGTGAGCCCTTGGGCCGCCTGCACTCAGCTCCGCCGGGCGAGGCAGGGCGGAGCCACGCCGCCGTACGGAGCAGGTGCCGCGCCACGCCCGCTACTGGGACCAGTCGCTCTTCGAGAACGGCTTCGCGCGCTTCCAGAACGAGGACTTCGGCGGCGCGCTGGGCAGCCTCCAGGCGCTCCACGCGCCCCAGTTCGAGGGCGCCTTCCAGCCCGAGTCGTGGATTCTCAAGGCGACCGTCTACTACTACTCCTGCCTCTACGACGAGGTGAAGACCACGCTGGCGGCCTTCGACGAAATCTACGGCCCCATGGCGAAGCAGCTGGAGCCCTTCACCGGCGACGACGTGCAGCTGGTGCAGGCCTACAATCTTGTGGCCGCGGAGAACCGCCGGCTGCCGCGCCCCGTGTACCTGTGGCTGCGCAACAACGAGCGCATCCGCGAGGTGATGCGGATGCTGGAGCAGGTGGATCAGGAGAAGCGCACGCTGAGCGGCGGAGGCTGGCGCGGCACCCCCATGGCGGCCCAGACCATGGGCTCGCTGGAAGAGGTGCGCGGCACGCTCCTGCAGGTCGGCGGCACGCTGGCCAAGAGCCGCATCCGCGAGGCGGCCGACAACCTGCGCACCTTCTCCGACCAGGCCGAAATCATCCGCGTGCAGACGGCGCTGGACGAGAAGGACCTGCTGCAGGCCGGCGTGGATCAGAAGGCGCTGCTGACGCGCCAGTCGCTGTACCGCCCGAAGATGCCGGGGGCGAACTACAACTACTGGAAGTTCCAGGGCGAGTTCTGGATCGACGAGATCGGCTACTACCAGTACACGCTCAAGCGCGGCTGCCCGGCGAAGACGGTGGAGTCCCAGCAGCAGTAAGTTGAGTGGGCCACAGTCGCCCATGGCCGTACCCACGAGGGGGCCGCCCAAGCGCACATCGTGCGCAGGGGCTGCCCCCTCTGTCGTTGTCGGCCAGCGGAAAAACCCATGCCCCGACGATGGGTTACCGTCCGCAAGAGTCGTTCCACGCCACTTCTCAATCCAGGAGTGCGCGTCTACTTTCCGGCGTCCCTCGTCAGTGGGCGGTTTGCCGTCCACATGCCGGGTCGGCTTCACGGCAGGAGCTCGCATGAAGGTCGTTCTTCGTTTCGGTGCGCTGGCGGTGGGTGTCGCGCTCGCCACCGGTGGGGTGGGTGAGGCGGCGGAGTCGCCGGCCCGTGGGGCTGTGAAGAAGCCCGCGGCGGCGTCGAAGAGCTCCGGGACCGCGGAGAAGGGGAAGACGAAGGCCGCTTCCAAGAAGGCCCCGGCCGACAAGGCCCAGGCCGACAAGGATCAGAAGGCCGAGGCCAAGGCGCCTCCGCCGGGCGTGGCCCCGGAGGACGTGCGCAGCGGCCCCGCGCGGGTGAAGCCCGCCATCGCCAGGTTCGCGGACGTCCCCCGCATCGCGGACTCCAAGAAGGACGCGCTCGCGGACAAGAAGCGCGACGAGGCCATCGAGGCCCTCAAGCGCCTCGTCGGCAAGCTGCACGACGACAACGTCCAGAAGGCGGAGATGCTCAGCCGCCTGTCCGAGCTGTACTGGGAGAAGTCCCAGTACCTCTACCGCCTGGAGATGGACCGCTTCCTCGCCGCGGAGAAGCAGTACGACGCGGCGCTGGCCCGGGGCGAGAAGCTCGAGGAGCCCAAGAAGGACCACCGTGAGAGCGAGCGCTACCGCGCCGAGACGATGGCCATCTACGAGGACATCCTCCGCGCGTACCCGAACTACCCCCAGCGCGACGAGATCCTCTTCTCCATGGGCTACAACCTCTACGAGCTCGGCCGGCGTGACGCCGCCGTGGCCCGCTACGAGGAGCTGATCCGCGACTTCCCGAAGTCCGAGTTCGTGCCCGACGCGTACATCCAGCTGGGCAACCACTACTTCGAGAACAACAAGCTCGTCCCCGCCAAGCAGAACTACGAGAAGGCGCGCGACACGGGCGTTCCGAAGATCTACGCGTACGCCATCTACAAGCTGTCCTGGTGCGACTTCAACACCGGCGACTACGCCGAGGGCATGAAGAAGCTCCACCAGGTGGTGGAGTACTCCTCGAAGAAGGAGGAGCTGGGCGACCTGCGCACCGAGGCGCTCAACGACCTCACCGTCTTCTACGTGCAGCTGGATCAGCCCAAGGAGGCCATCAGCTACTTCAAGCAGAACGCCCCCGCCAAGCGCCAGGGCCGGCTCATCGCCAAGACGGCCGCGGGCCTGGTGGACGCGGGCCACTTCGACAGCGCCATCCTCACCTACCGCACCCTCGTGGACGACTCGCCCATGGGCGACAACGCCCCCGAGTACCAGCAGGCCATCGTCCGCGCCTATGAGGGCCTGCGTCAGCGCCAGCAGGTCCGCAAGGAGATGAAGCGGATGGTGGACCTGTACAGCCCCGGTGGCGAGTGGTGGAAGGCCAACGAGAGCCAGGCCCCGGTGCTGCGCAACGCCTTCAACGTCACCGAAGAGGCGATGCGCGTCATGGTCACCGAGTACCACCAGGAGGCGCAGAAGACGCGCCAGGTGGAGACCTACCGGCTCGCGCGCGACATCTACAAGCAGTACGTGGACGCCTTCGCGTCGCACTCCAACCCGGAGTTCGTCGCCGACTCGGCCTTCAACATCCGGTTCTTCTACGCCGAAATCCTCTGGGCCCTGGAAGAGTGGCAGGCCGCGGCCGCCGAGTACGACGCGGTGGTGGCCTTCAAGATTCCGGAGCGCGACTCGGCGAAGGAGGTCTCCAACGAGTCCTACCGCAAGAGCGCCGCGTACAACGCCATCCTCGCCTACGACAAGCTCGTGAAGATCGAGCGCGGTCAGCTGGCCAAGAGCGACCTGAAGGACGGCCAGAAGGTCGACGAGAAGAAGGATAAGGGCGACGTCGCCAAGCAGAAGATCGTCAAGCGCGACGCGAAGGAGCGCGAGGAGGAGCCCCTCACGAAGTTCGAGGACCGGCTCGTCAGCGCCTGCGACACCTACGTGAAGCTGTACCCGGACACGCAGGACGAAATCGACCTGCGCTACCAGGCGGCCGTCATCCTCTACGACCGCAGCCACTTCGTGGACGCGGCCCGGCGCTTCGGCGAAATCATCGAGAAGTTCCCCGAGGAGCGGCGCTCGCGTGACGCGGCGGACCTCACCATGTACGTGCTCGAGAGCCGCGAGGAGTGGCTGGAGCTGAGCACGCTGTCTCGCAAGTTCCTCTCCAACAAGAAGCTGTCCAAGCCCGGCACGGAGTTCGCCACCCGCGTGTCCCGCGTGGTGGAGGGCAGCCACTACAAGTGGGTGGACGAGGTCGTCTACAAGAAGGAGAAGAACCCGAAGAAGGCCGCCGAGGAGTTCCTCAAGTTCGTCACCGAGTTCCCCAAGTCGGACAACGCCGACCGCGCGCTCACCTACGTCATGGTGATTGCGCAGGAGGCGAACGAAATCGACAAGGGCATCGAGGCGGGTGAGCGCTTCCTCAAGGAGTACCCGCGCAGCAACTTCGAGCTGAAGGCGCGCTACTCGCTGGCCGGCCTCTACGAGAAGGTGGCCGAGTACCGCAAGGCCGCCACCATGGCCGAGTCCTTCATCACCGAGTACGACGCCGCGGTGAAGGCGCAGGACGCCGAGGCGAAGAAGGCCAAGGAGCGCAAGGCCACCGCGAAGAAGGGCGACATGTCCGTCGCCGAGGACGCGGAGTCCAAGCGCGCGCAGCGGGCCGCCGAGCGCAAGGAGCTGGTGGAGGAGGCCGCCGCCTGGGTGGCCGACGCGCAGTTCAACGCCGGTGTCTGGTGGGAGGGCGCGGGCGAGCCGCAGAAGGCCGTGTCCGCCTACACCACCTACGTGACGCGCTTCAAGGACCGCAAGGACGTGCCGCAGGTGGCCTACTCCGTCGCCCTCGTCTGGGAGAAGGAGAAGAAGTGGAACGAGGCGGCGAAGGCCTTCTCCTCGTTCGCGGAGACCTACGGGCGTGACTCGCGCGCCGCCGCGCAGCAGGTGTACCTGGCGCGCTACCACGAGCTGCTCGCGTACCAGCAGCTGAAGAACGTGCGCGAGCAGGAGCGCACCCAGGCCGAGCTGGTGCGCGGCTGGAACAAGCTGCCCGAGGCCGCGCGCAAGGACGTGGCGGTGCTCAATGCCTACGGCCACGCGCGCTTCCTGGCGCTGGAGCCGGCGTGGAAGCGCTACACGGACATCAAGTTCGCCCGGGTGAACACCATCCGCAGGGACCTCACGGCCAAGCAGAAGGAAATCCAGCGCCTGGAGAAGGAGTACCTCGCGGTGCTCGCCACCGGCTCGGGTGACTGGGGCATCGCGGCGCTGACCCGCATCGGCCTGGCCTACGCGGACTTCGCGCGCAACATCATGGACTCGCCGGACCCGCAGGGGCTCGACGAGGACCAGCTGGCCATGTACCGCGGGGAGCTGGAGAACCTCGCGCTGCCGCTGGAGGACAAGGCCTCCGAGGCCCTCGAGAAGGCGCTGGAGAAGGCCTACGAGCTGGGCGTCTACAGCCAGTGGACGCTGGCCGCGCAGGACCAGGTGAACCGCTTCCGTCCCGGCGCCTACGCGCAGGTCCGGCCGGTGGACTACCGCACCAGGCGACTCCATGGCTCGCGTGGACCTGGCCGTCAGCCTGACGGCGCCGAGGCCTCCGCCGCGCCGCTCCGCCGCT
>JBKGHK010000604.1:0-6292 GCA_046520375.1 Pyxidicoccus sp. 3LFB2 | reverse complement strand
CGGGTCAAGGCGCTGCTGCCGCTGGCGCTCGGGCTGGACCTGGTGGCGCTCACGGTGCTGGCGTACGTGGTGTTGGATTTGACGGTGGGCCGGCCGCTTCGCAGCACGGAGGCGGTGGTGGAGCAGTTCGGCCGGCTGGAGTTGGACCCGCACATGGTGCCCACGCAGGGTGGCCCGCTGGTGTCGCGCATCCAGCGCGCGCTGCAGCGCATGGCGGAGGCGCTGCGCGCGGAGCAGTCCCTCACGCGCTCGCAGATGGAGTCGCTGCGCGACGCCAATGCCCGGCTGGCGCGGGCGCAGACGGAGCTGGTGTCCTCCGAGCGGCTGGCCACGGTGGGCCGGCTGGCCGCGGGCGTGGCGCACGAGGTGGGCAACCCGCTGTCCGGCATCCTGGGCTACGTGGCGCTGGCGCGGATGAAGGCCAACACGCCGGAGCTGAAGGACTTCCTCGAGCGCATCGACCACGAGGTGCAGCGCATCGACCGCATCATCCGCGGGCTCCTGGAGCTGGGGAGGCCCGGCTCGGCCTCGCTGGGGCCGGTGGAGGTGGGCGCGGTGGTGGAGACGTGCGTGCGCCTGGTGCGCGCCGCGCCGGAGCTGGCCGGGGTGACGGTGGAGCTGGGGCTGGAGCCGGGGCTGGTGGCCCGGGCGGACCCCGGGCCCCTGTCCCAGATTGTCATCAACCTGCTGCTCAACGCCGCCCAGGCCATGGGAGGGCAGGGGAGCGTGTGGGTCACCACCCGGCGCGAGGACGGCGAGGCGCGGCTGGTGGTGCGGGACTCGGGGCCGGGAATTCCCGCCGAGGTCATGCCGCGCCTGTTCGAGCCCTTCTTCACCACCAAGGGCCGGGAGGGCACCGGGCTGGGACTGGCGGTGTCGCTGCGCCTCGCGCAGGTGATGGGCGGCCGGCTGCGGGCGGAGAACGCCCCGGGGGGCGGTGCCTGCTTCACCGTGTCCCTGCCCGCGCTGTGACGACAAAAGGGCCTGCCTGGCGGCCAGGAGCTATCGGCATTCCCTCCACTGGGGGATGATGCCCGGGAGACGGCCATGTCCCTGTTCCGCACCATCCTCGTCGCCGATGACGAGCCCTCCATCCGCCACATCCTCACGCTGGTGCTCACCGACCGCGGCTATGACGTGCGCGCGGTGGCCGATGGTGACGAGGCCCTGCGCGAGCTGACCGCGCGCGACTACGACGTGCTGCTGTGCGACGTGCGCATGCCGAAGAAGGACGGCCTCACCCTGCTGCGCGAGGCGCTGGCCTCCCAGCCGGGGCTCACCGCGGTGGTGATGAGCGCCTATGGCTCGCAGGAGCAGGCGCTGGAGGCGGTGTCCGCGGGCGCCTTCGACTACGTCCAGAAGCCCTTCAAGCCGGAGGAAATCGTCTTCGTCCTCCGCAAGGCGGAGGAGCGCGAGCGGCTGATGCGGGAGAACCGCCGGCTGAAGGAGGCCAGCCTCCCCACCGCGCCGGACGGGCACATCCTCGGCGGCAGCCCCGCGCTGCACGCGGTGCTCAAGCAGGTGGCGCGCCTGGCCCCCGTGGACACCACCGTGCTCATCAGCGGTGAGAGCGGCACCGGCAAGGAGCTCATCGCCCGCGAGCTGCACTCGCGCAGCCGCCGGTCCGCCATGGCCTTCGTGGCCGTCAACTGCGGCGCCATCGCCTCGGGCCTCATCGAGAGCGAGCTGTTCGGCCACGCCAAGGGCGCCTTCACCGACGCGCGCACCGCCAAGCGGGGCCTCTTCGCCGAGGCCGACGGCGGCACCCTCTTTTTGGACGAGGTGGGGGAGCTGCCGCTGGCCGCCCAGGTGAAGCTGCTACGCGTGCTCCAGGAGGGCACCATCCGCCCGGTGGGGGAGAACCGGGAGGAGACGGTGGACGTGCGCGTCGTCGCCGCCACCCTGCGTGACTTGGCGAAGCTGGTGGAGAAGGGCGAGTTCCGCGAGGACCTCTACTACCGCCTCAACGTGGTGAACCTGCGGATGCCGCCTTTGCGCGAGCGCCGCGAGGACGTGCCGCTGCTGGCGCGCGCCTTCATCTCCCGCTTCAACCGGGAGCTGAACCGGGAGCCGCCCGTGGAGGGGCTCTCCCCGGAAGCCGAGGCGCTCATGGTGGCCTACGCCTGGCCCGGCAACGTGCGCGAACTGGAGAACGCCATGGAGCGCGCGGTGTTGCTGGCCGACGGACCCCTCATCCTTCCGGCCATCCTCCCCGACAAGCTGTGGGCCGCGTCCCCACCCGGACCCACGGGCACGGCGCCGGGGGGCTCCGGCGCGGTGCTACAGGACGGTGCGGACCTGTCGCTCAAGCGCGCCATCCGGGAGATGGAGGAGTCCTACATCCGCGCGGCCCTGCGCAGGACGAAGGGCAACCGCACCCGGGCGTCGGAGCTGCTGGACATCAGTCACCGCGCGCTGCTGTACAAGATCAAGGAGTACGGCATCGACCCGGACGCCGAGGCCGAGCGAGGCTGAGGCGCCCGCCACGGGCGCGCGCACCGGGTGAAGCCTGCCCGCCTGCATTTGACGGAACGCGCCAGAGGCCGGAAAATCGGGCCTTCGCGGCGGTGTCGAGGGGCCCGGCGCAGTAGTGGTGTGGGGCTCCCGTCCGTCCGGAGGGCAGGCGGGCTCCAGGCACTTTCTAGGAGGGGTTGACGGCCAGTGTTACGCTGCCCGCCTCTCGACGGAGTCAAGCATGGCGAAGGGCAAACTGGCACTCGGCCTGGACATCGGATCGACGTCCATCAAGATGATTCTCCTCAAGGAGCAGCGCAAGCGTGGCGAGGTCGGCTTCGCGTTGCAGAGCTTCGGGATGAAGCCTCTGCCGCCCGAGGCCATCGTCGACGGCGCGCTGATGAACTCCACGGCCATCGTCCAGGCCGTCCAGGAGCTGATGTCCGAGCTGAAGGTCAAGGGCAAGGACGTCGCCATCGGCGTGTCCGGCCACTCGGTCATCATCAAGAAGATTCAGATGCCCCGCATGTCCCAGGACGAGCTCGAGGAGAGCATCCAGTGGGAAGCGGAGCAGTACATCCCGTTCGATGTGAAGGACGTGAACATCGACACGCAGATCCTCGACGGCGGCGGCAACGACGCCACCGGGCAGATGGACGTGCTGCTGGTGGCCGCCAAGAAGGACATGATCAACGACTACACCACCGTGGTCTCCGAGGCGGGCCTCGCGCCGGTGGTGGTGGACGTGGACGCCTTCGCCGTCCAGAACATGTTCTCCGTCAACTACGACCTCCCGGAGAAGGAGACCGTGGTGCTCATCAACGCGGGCGCCTCGGTGGTGAACATCAACATCATCGCCAACGGCGTGACGGTGTTCACCCGTGACGTCACCATCGGTGGCAACCAGTTCACCGAAGAAATCCAGAAGCAGCTCAACGTCTCCTACGAGGAGGCCGAGGCCCTGAAGATTGGCGGCAACCGCGCGGACGCGGACGCCGTGGTGCCTCAGGAAGTCGAGCGCGTGCTCTCCAGCGTGGCCGAGCAGGTGGCCGGCGAAATCCAGCGCTCGCTGGACTTCTACGCGGGCACCGCCGCCGACTCCAACTTCAGCAAGGTCTACCTCTCGGGCGGCACGGCGAAGATTCCCGCGCTGTTCAAGACCATCGAGGCCCGCACGGGCGTGCCGGTGGAGATCCTCAACCCCTTCCGCAAGATTGAAGTGGACAACCGGAAGTTCGACCCCGCGTTCATCATGGACGTGGCGCCCATGGCGGCGGTGGCCGTGGGCCTGGCGCTGCGGCGCCCGGGCGACAAGCTCGCCTGACCTGGTCCACCCCCATTAGGAGACGACGCACATGATGATTCGCATCAACCTGCTGCCCGTCAGGGCGGTGAAGAAGCGGGAGATGGGCCGGCAGGTGCTGGTCCTCTTCGCCGTGTTGTTGGTCGGCGCCGGCATCGGCAACTACCTCTGGTACGCGGACCGCGACGGCGAGCTGGCCAACCAGCGCCGGGCGCTCGCCCAGACGCGCGCGAAGATCGCCGAGCTGGAGAAGGTCATCGGCGAGGTGGCCAACATCAACGCCCGCAAGGCCGAGGTGGAGAAGAAGCTCGCGGTGCTGGACTCGCTGCGCAAGGGCCGCAACGGGCCGGTGCGCATGCTGGACGCGCTCGCCTCCGCCACGCCGAAGAAGGTCTGGATCAAGAGCTTCTCCGAGTCGGGCAACGCGGTGGCCCTCGACGGGTCCGCGGTCAGCCACGACGAGGTCGCCGAGCTGATGCGCGGCCTCAACGGCGTGGTGTGGACGCCGAAGGGCATGGGCCGCCTGGTGGACCAGCGCCGCGACAGCAAGACGTCGCGCGTGGAGCTGCTCACCGCGGAGGCCACCGTCGAGGAGTTCCCCTCGACCGAGGTCACCCCCTTCTTCACCAACATCGACCTGACCAACGCGGCGCAGACCCGGAGCAGCCAGGCCGGAGCGGTCCCGCTGGTCGACTTCAAGATCACGCTGCAGGCCAACTACTCCATCTGAGAGGCCCCACGCCATGGACAAGTACCTGGATCAGTTCGCCAAGGCGCCCCCGGCCACGAAGTTTGGCGGCCTGGGCATTGCCATCATCCTGATGACCGTCGCCAACTTCTTCCTGCTCATCCAGCCCGCCGAGGACTCCATCAAGGTGGCGCTGTCCCAGCGCCGCACGCTGGACCTGGAGCTGGCCGAGAAGAGCGAAATCGCCCAGAACCTCAACGACCGCCGCCGCGAGATGGACGTGCTGGAGCAGAAGCTCGCCGAGGCGCTGACGGAGCTGCCCGAGAAGAAGGACATCGAGGAGCTGCTCGCGCAGATCAACGACATCGGCAAGAAGAGCGGGCTGGAGATCTCCAGCGTGACGCCGGAGCGCGAGTTCGTGGGCGGCGGCGAGTTCTTCGCCCGCATCCCCCTGAAGATGACGGTCAGCGGCAACTACCATGAAATCGCCCTGTTCCTTCAGGAGATGGCGAACATGCGCCGCATCGTCAACGTCAACAACATCAAGCTCGATGCGCCCGCCCTGAAGAACGAGAAGGTCGTCCTGCAAAGCAGCTTCCTGGCGACGACGTTCCGCTTCGTCGAGCAGCCCAAGAACGAGACTCCGAAGAACTAGAAACTTGATCCGCCCGAAAAGTAGGGCGACAAGGGGATTGAGGATGAAGACGTTCAAGGCCACCATGACCACCGCGGTGCTGGCGCTGTCGCTGGCCGCTTGCGACGAGGCG
This sequence comes from Pyxidicoccus sp. 3LFB2, assembly GCA_046520375.1. Lineage (GTDB taxonomy): Bacteria > Myxococcota > Myxococcia > Myxococcales > Myxococcaceae > Myxococcus. The sequence goes on along the minus strand of JBKGHK010000604.1, from coordinate 1,080 downwards.
CCCCGGCCGGCTCCGGCCGCGGCCCAGCCTGTCGCCGCGGCGGCACCGGCTCCGGCCGAAGCGGCCGCTGCCGCGGCGGAGACCGCTGTCGCGCCCCCACCGTACGTGTACTCGTACAACCCGGTGGGCAAGCGCGACCCGTTCCGCAGCCCGGTGGACGAAATCGGGCCGGTCGCCCAGTCGCCCGTGGCTTCGTGCAACGAGCCACTGTGCGCCTTCGACCTGGACCAGCTGAAGCTGGTCGCGGTCGTCACGGGTGATGCCAACCCGATTGCCATGGTCGAGGACCCGGTGGGTCGCGGCCACATCGTCCGGCGCAACACCCGCGTGGGGCGCCAGGGTGGCAAGGTGACGCAGATCCTCCGTGACTCGGTGACGGTGACCGAGGTCTTCTCGGGCAATGGCGAGATCATCAAGAATCCGGTGACGCTGCAGCTCAAGCCCGACGAAAAGCAGGACCCCGCCTACAACATGATGACGGGCAAGAACTACGGGGAGTAGCGCCCCAAGGCGCTCCCGCGGGCGGTCGCCCGCTTCCAACTTGTTGAGGGGACGCATGCTCGAGAAGAGCGCTGTGACGAGGGGCAAGTGGATGTTGACGGCCGCGTGGGCCGTCTTTCTGGTGGGCGCCAGGGTTGAAGGCGCCGAGCTCAATACGCTGCGCGACCTGGATGTGTCGCGCACGGGTTCCGGGGCCCAGGTCGTGGTCACCGGCACCCGTCCGCCCACCTTCACCGTGTTCCGCCTGAGCGGACCGGAGCGGCTGGTGGTGGACCTCTCGTCGGCGGATGCGACGGGTATCAAGGGCCACCATGACGGCTCCGGCCCCGTGGCGGGCGTGGTCGCCTCGCAGTTCTCGGACGAGCGCGCGAGCGTCGGCCGGCTGCTGCTCGCGCTGGACAAGGCGTCCCAGTACGACGTCCGCGCGGACGGCAACCGGGTGGTCATCTCCGTGGACGGCGCCGCGCAGCCCGCGGCCGCCCCCGCCGAGGCGAAGCGCACCGAGCCCGAGGCCGTCGCCGTCAAGGCCCCCGCCGTCGCTGTCGCGGCCCCGACGAAGCCCGTCGAGGCGGTGAAGCC
>JBKGHK010000603.1:0-6296 GCA_046520375.1 Pyxidicoccus sp. 3LFB2 | reverse complement strand
CCTGCCCCCGAGGCTCGAGGCAGCGCGCGGGAGGTGGCCGAGTCGCTGGAGGAGGGACTCGGTGGAGGCCGCCCTGTCCCGGGTGGACGGCTTCGACGTGGTGCTCACCAGCGCGGGCGTGTCCGTGGGCGAGCGCGACTACGTGAAGGAGGTGCTGGCCGCGCTGGGCGTGGAGCAGCACTTCTGGCGCGTGGCCATCAAGCCGGGCAAGCCGCTGGTGGTGGGCCGGCGCGGGCGCACCCTCTTCTTCGGGTTGCCCGGAAACCCCACGTCCTCCCTGGTGACCTTCGAGCTGTTCGTCCGCCCCGCCCTGCGCCGGCTGCTGGGGCATGCGGACGTGGAGCCCGGCCGGGTCTCCGGTCGCCTGGACGGCCGCCTGGCGAAGCCGCCCGGACTGGCGCACTTCGTCCGAGTCACGGCCGCCTGGAGGGAGGGCGAGCTTTGGGCCCGTCCCCTCGCCACCCAGACTTCAGGTGTTCTGAGGTCGGCGGCGACGGCCACCCACCTGCTGCACTTCCCCCGCGAATCCAGCAGTTTGTCTCATGGGGACCCCCTGGAATTGCTTCCGCTCTCCTGGGTGGCCTGAGGAACGCATGACCGCACGGCGCATCTGAAGTGCTGACGGCGTGCAAAAGCTTTGAGGCTGCCTTGACTTGCGACCGTGGGGACTCCAAAGAGGGAGCCCTGCACTGGAGACGACTCGACATGTCGGATACTCGCTCACCCCAGGTCCTTCCGACCCGAAAGCACACCCAGCACCTGGAGCGGTTCTCCGAAGCGGACGTCCCCACGGAGCGTGGCGTCCTGCGGACCATCGTCTTCCGGGACAAGCGCAACGGGCGGGAGCATGTCGCGCTGGTGGTGGGTGACGTGACGGGGATGGAAGGGGTGCCGGTGCGCATCCACTCCGAGTGCCTGACGAGCGAAGTCTTTGGCAGCCTGAAGTGCGACTGCCGCCAGCAGCTGGACCGCGCGCTGGACTTCATCACCCAGGGCGGCCTGGGCGTGGTGCTGTACCTGCGCCAGGAGGGCCGGGGCATCGGCCTGGGGAACAAGATCAAGGCGTACGCGCTGCAGAACAAGGGCCTGGATACCTACGAGGCCAACAGGCAGCTGGGCTTCGCCGACGATTTGCGCTCGTACGACATCGCGGCGGAGATGCTGCGCAACCTGGACGTACGCTCGGTGGACCTCATCACCAACAACCCGCTGAAGATTGCGGGGATGGTGGAAGAGGGCGTGCCCGTCCGGCGTCGAATCCCTTCCCGGACTGCGCATAATCCGCATAACGTCGACTACTTGAGGACGAAGCGTGAGCGTACGGGGCACCTGATTGAGCTCTTCGCCGAGGATGACGACTCGGAAGCCAAGGCCGGCTGAGAAGCCGCCCGCGCGGCGGCGCAACGCCGTCGCGCGCAACCAGACGCGCGTGCCCTTCGAGGTGCGCTTCTGGGGCGTGCGTGGCTCCATCCCCGCCCCGGGTCCGCAGACGAAGCGCTACGGCGGCAACACGCCGTGCGTGGAGGTCCGCTGCGGAGACGAGCTGCTCATCTTCGATTTGGGCTCGGGCGCGCGCGCCCTGGGTGACGCGCTGCTGGCCGGGACGAAGCCGGTGCGCGGCTCCATCTTCATCTCGCACTACCACTACGACCACCTGCAGGGCCTGCCCTTCTTCGGCCCCATCTTCGTGCCCAGCAACGCCTTCACGGTGTACGGCTCGCCCCGCAACGGGCAGACGGTGAAGCAGATTCTGGGCGGGCAGATGGTGCAGCCCTACTTCCCGGTGACGGCGGAGGGCGTGTTCCGCGCGAAGCTGACGTACCAGGACCTGGTGGCCAGCGACACGCTGGAGGTCGGCCCGGCGCGGGTGAGCACGCTGGAGCTGAACCACCCGGGCGGCAACCTGGGCTACCGCGTGGACTGCGAGGGCCGCTCGGTGGTGTACGCCACGGACATCGAGCACGGCAGCGCGCTGGACTCGGGCTTCTTCGACTTCGCTCGCGGCGCGGACCTGCTCATCTACGACTCGATGTACACGGATGACGAGTACCTGGGGCGCAACGGGCCGGCCCGCACGGGCTGGGGTCACTCCACGTGGCAGGCCGCGGTGCGCGCGGCGGATGCGGCCGAGGTGAAGACGCTGGTGCTCTTCCACCATGACCCGGGCCGCGACGACGTCAGCATGGACAAGCTGCTGCGCCAGGTGCGCAAGCAGCGCCCCGAGGCGATTGCCGCCAAGGAGTCGATGGTCATCACGCTGTAGTCGGAGGCTGCCGCCCGGCCACCGCGCGCTTCACCGTCTCGCGCAGGCCCCGGAAGGGCAGCCGCTCCAGGGCGGTGGGCACGTCCACCCACTCGAAGGCGTCGTGCTCGGGCCCCAGGCGCACCTCGGCGTCGGGGGCGCAGTGGACGGCGAAGCCGTTCTCCTCCACCAGCTTCGGAGGCAGCACCTCGCCCAGCGCGAAGGCGTGGCGGTAGTCCAGGTCCACCGGCGTCAGGCGCAGCCCCGTCTCCTCCTCCAGCTCGCGCGCGGCGGCCTGCGCGGGGGACTCGCCGGGCTCCAGGCGGCCGGTGAGGACCTGCCAGAAGCCACCGCGCTCCGGCTTGCGGCGCACGAGCAGCACGCGCGCCTGGGGGCCATGGCCTCGCACCACGGCGATACTCACCGTCTTCATGGGCGGAGGTGCGTCCACGCGCTCGCTGTCGAAGACGGTGCAGAAGCTGGTGGCGATGGCGTCCTCCACCTCGGGCATGGAGATGGGCTGGCCCAGCTCGCGCTGCATGGAGGTGACGCCCGCCTCGCGGATGCCGCAGGGGACGATGAGCTGGAAGTGCTCCAAGCGCGTATTCACGTTGAGCGCGAAGCCGTGCGTGGTGAGCCAGCGGGAGAGGTGCACGCCGATGGCGGCAATCTTCCGCGCGTCCGGCGAGCCCTCCTCGCCAATCCACACGCCGGGCCATTTGGGAATGGGGCCGGCGGTGATGCCCCACCGCGCGAGCACCTGCATCACCGAGCGCTCCACATCGCGCACATAGCGGCGCACATCGTGGCGCTCGGGCGGGAGGAGGAAGAGGGGGTAGCCCACGAGCTGCCCGGGCCCGTGGTAGGTGACGTCGCCGCCCCGGTTGGTCTCGAAGATTTCCACGCCCTCGGAGGCGAGGCGCTCGTCGCTGGCGAGGATGTTCTCCCGCTTCGCGGCGCGGCCCAGGGTGAGCACGGGCGGATGCTCCAGCAGGAGCAGTACGTCTCCGGACAGGCATTGGCGGCGGGACTCGCCGAAGAGGCGCATCAGGTTCAGGCCGTCCTCATACTCCACCCGGCCGAGCCGGTAGATGGTCAGCGTGTTCACGGGCCGCCCTTCCGCCGGGCCTTTCGCGGCGGTGCCGGCTTCGCCGGGGTCTCCGTGCCCCAGGTCCCCGCGGGCACCCGGTTGAGGAGGGCGTACAGCTCGTGGCCGGCACGGGGCGAGCGCGCGGCCTCGGCGGCGAACGTGTCCAGCACGTCGTCGGAGAGGGAGACCGCGGGCTCGCGCAGGGCCAGGCGCCGTCGGGCGATTTCGACGAGCTCGGCCTGTGAGGGCGCGTACAGCGGCAGCAGCAGCTGGACGTGCTCCAGGAGACTCACGGGCACGGCGCCGCGCACGGCGAGGCCCAGCGAAGCCGTGCTGAGCACGGGCAGGACGCCTGCGTCATTGCGCAGCAGCACGGGGCTGGGCGCGCCCGAGTAGAGGCCGCGCGCGCTCAGCACCACCATCTGGGACGGTTGCCGCGACAGGAAGTCGACGAGCGTCGCCTGTGAGGCGGCGTCGAGCCGGTCCACGTCCTCGATGAGGAGGGGCTGGGATGACGTGGGGGCCTGCTCCAGCGCTGCGAGCGGCGTGAGGACGCCGCGACGCTGATGCTGGAGTTGCTGGAACCAGATGCTCTTGCCACTGCCTTCGGGACCGACGGCGAGGACACAGCGGGCACCTGTCTGGAAGGCGCGCTCCAGCAGGGTCTGGGCCTCCGACTGCCCCACCAGTTCCATGAAGGTGCCGGGACGGTCCGCCGGACGCGCGCGAACAGGCGACGCGGGCGTGACGTCTCCGAGCAGGGAGACGGATTCGGCCAGACAGCCCGCGCAGATGAAGGAGCCCGTGGGACCCGCGACCAGGTCTCCAACCTCGGCACGCGGCCGGCAGCAGAAGGAGCACCAGGCATCCAGCGCCGCGTCCGCGCGCGTGGGCCCCCGCTCGATGAGGCGCTTCTCACGTCGACGCCGCGGCGCGGCCTCCGGGCCTCCTTCGCCAGGCGCTGCGTCCGCGATGGAGCGCGCCTGCGCGTCGTGCAGGTCCGTGCCCGGCAGCGGCGCCACTGTCTCGGGGCGGCCCGTGATGGCCGTCACAGCGGCGCCTCCCGAGAGCGGAGCTGTCGCACGGTTTGGCTCTGTCACCCCGAGCCTTGGCGCGTTCACGGATTCCAGCGACGCGCTCCCTGCCCCATCCGTCGGTGCCACATCGGGAGCTGCTGCCTGCACTGCCTCTATGGGCGAGTCCCCTGCCCCAGTCGCACCGGGAGCCGCTGGCGGCACGGCCCCCACGGGCGGCGTGCCCGCCCCATCTGCCCCAATCACGTCGATGGCCGCTGCCTTCACGGCCTCCACGGGCGACGTGGCGGCTCCATCCACCCTCGCGATGTCGGCCGCGTCCACGGCTGCCGCCACGCGCGCGAGCTGGGCCTCCAGTCGCTGCAGGTCCTCCGCGGCTTCGGTCTCGATGATCCATGCACTGCCGTCGCGAGGCTCGTCCCGGTCCGCGTCCATGCCGGCCTCGCGCAGCGCGTCCTCGATGAGTCGCTGTCTCCGGACCAGCTCCGGATGCGGCTCTTCCTCCAGGGAGCGCTCCAGCTCCGAGGCCAGCCGCGAGTCTTCGTCATCCTCGGGGCCCGGGCGCGCGAGCAACGTCTCCGGCATCCACTCCAGCCGGTTCACCTCTTCCGCGATGTCCACCCGGCTGCCATCCAGCCTGCGCGCGTGGCGCAGGAGTTGGAGCGCACGGGGGGCATTACCCGCTCGCCGGTACAGCTCCGCCGCCTTCTTGAGGCACTCCACCGCGCGGTCCACGTCCCCCTGCAGCTCGGCGGACTGGGCGGCACGGATGAGTTCGCGAGGGTTGTCGGCCATACGCAGGGAGCCTAATCGCCTCCGGGCACCGCCGCGCGGCCCTACTCGATGGCCCACGGCTCCGGGCGCTGCCCGGCCAGGTGCCAGGGCAGCCGGGCGTTCACCCCGTGAACAGTAGGGCGCCGTCCAGCGTCAAAGCGCCTCGGGCGACGGCGCTCCGGCCCCGGCCGCATCAGGTGCGGGCAGGGCCGTCAGGGCCCCCACTTCAGGCCATGGCCAGGAACAGCAGGTCCGGCTTCTCCAGGTACTTGATGACCTCGTACACGAAGTCCGCCGCCACCGAGCCGTCGATGACGCGGTGGTCGCACGACAGCGACAGGTTCATCATGTCGCGCACGACGACCTGGCCGTCCTTCACCGCCGGGCGCTGCTTCAGCTTGTGCACGCCCATGATGCCCACCTCGGGGTGGTTGATGATGGGCGTGGCGAACAGGCCACCGCTCTGGCCCAGCGACGTAATCGTGAAGGTGCCGCCCGTCAGCTCCTCCATCTTCAGCTTCCGCTCACGCGCGGCCGTCCCCAGGCGGGCCGTCTCCTGCGCCAGCTGGGCCAGCGTCAGCCGGTCCGCGTCCTTGATGACCGCCACGGTGAGGCCGTCCGGCGTCGCCGCCGCCATGCCGATGTTGTACTCGCCGCGCACCACCAGCTCCTGCGTGGCCTCGTCGAAGTTGGCGTTGAGGTGCGGGAACTTCTTCAGCGCCGCAATCGTCGCCTTGATGATGAACGGCAGGTAGTTGAGCTTGGTGTTGTCGCCAGCCGCCGCGAGCTGCTTGTTGAGCCGCGCGCGCAGCGCCACCAGGTCCGTGGCGTCGACCTCTTCCACGAAGGCGAAGTGCGGCATCGTGAACTTCGAGCGCACCATCTTCTCGGCGATCTTCTTGCGCAGGCCGCGCAGGGGAACGCGCTCGTCCGCGCGACCGGCCGACACCGGCGGCGCCGCGGGACGCGCCTGCTGAGCCGCCGCGGGCGCCACCACGTTCTTCTGACCGCCACCCTCCAGCGCCGCCTGCACGTCCGCCTTCGTCACCCGCCCCTGCGGGCCGCTGCGGCGATGGTCGCCAGGTCCAGCCCGTGCTCACGCGCCATGCGACGCGTCACCGGCGTGGCCAGCACCTTGGTGGCCGGAGCCGCCGTG
>JBKGHK010000602.1:0-6304 GCA_046520375.1 Pyxidicoccus sp. 3LFB2 | reverse complement strand
GGCTGCTGCATCGTGCTCGTGCGCCGAGCTGGCCGGAGGTTATGAAACGACCTCTAAGTCATGGCCGCGGCGTTGCGGGCCATGCCGTCCACGACGAGGTGATGGAAGGGCCGGATGACGTTGAAGTACACCGGCCCCGTCCACTTCTTGTAGTGCACCAGTGTCACGACGTGGAAGCGCCGCCGGGGGCCGTCGGCGGGCTCCGGCTCCATGACGACGGCCAGGGTGGCCTCCAGGTGGGTGTCCACCGCGCTCACCACCCAGACGCGCTCCTCCTCGGCATGGCGCACGGTGAAGAATCCGGCGGCGGTGCCCGGCACCATGGAGATGTCCTCCGGGCGCACGCGCTGAGCCTGGGGAATGCCGTGCTGGCGCATTCCCAGCAGCCGGACGAAGACGGCGCGCACGCCGTACAGCGCCGTCACCCACGCGGGCTGGTACGCCAGCAGCCCGGCGAGGAAGACGCGCAGCGAGGCCTCGGACTCCACCGTCTTCACGTCCACGTGGTCCGCGCCCTCGGCGAAGGGGCGCAGCACCTCCGGGAGCGCCGTCTTGCTCCGGGACTGGAACAGCACCCGCAGGCCGACCGGGACGAGGGTCCACGCGCCGGTGATGGGCATGGGCACCACGAAGAAGAGCGCCAGTCCCAGCAGCCCCCAGCCGAAGCCCGAGGGAAGCGGGCGCTTCGATTCCCGCTCGAGGTGGCGGCACAGGGCGCCCGCGAAGATGAGGACCATCCCCATCCCCAGGAACCAGAAGGCCGCCGCGCGGGGGCTGGTGTCCTCGCCCACACTGTCGAGCACGCCTGCTCGCACCATCTCCAGCAGCGGCTCCCGGAAGAGCACCAGCCCCACCGCCTGGTGGCCCCCTCCGATGAGCATCAGCAACGTCCCCGTCGTCACTCGCATGCGCGGCCTCGGTCCTTGTCCATCCGATACGGTACCGTATCGCGATACGCCACCGTATCGGCGGAAGCGGCTGGACGCCGCGCTGGACGCCCGGGGAGGGGTCCGCCAGACTGGGGGCACCGATGAGCCGCACTTCTTCCCGCCCGGCCGAGAGCACGCCCTTCCGCAGTCTCGAGGACATCCGCAAGCAGCGCCGGGGGCCCGGGCTCACGGCGGAGGACTGGGCGGACGCCGCCCTGTGGAGTCTCGCGGACGGAGTCGACGCGCTCTCGGTGGAGAAACTGGCCCGGCGGCTGGGGGTGACGAAGGGGGGCTTCTACTGGCACTTCAAGGACCGGGCGGACCTGCTCCGGGCCGCGCTGGAGCGCTGGGAGCAGCTGGCCACCGCCGGCGTCATCGCCCAGCTGGAGGCCCTGGCAGACCCGGGGGAGCGGCTGCGCCAGCTGCTGGCGCTGACCTTCGAGTCCGGCCCGCACGGAAGGATTGAGGTCGCCATCGTCGCGGGGGCCTCGGCGGACCCGCGCATCCAGCCGGTGCTTGCCCGTGTCTCGCAGCAGCGCATCGACTACCTGGTGAAGCTGTACCGAGCGCTCGGCCTGCCGGCCCGCGAGGCGCGCCACTGGGGCGTGCAGGCGTATTCCACGTACGTCGGGCTGCTGCACCTCGCCATCTCCAGCCCGGAGACGCTGAGCACCGAGCGCGCTCGGGCGGAGTACGTGAAGCACGTCGCCCGGACGCTCATCCCGGCGTGAGCGGGGGCTCGGGCGCGGAGGCCAGGCGCCGCACCGCCTCCACCCCTGGCCTCGCCCGCCTCCGTGAGGTGTCACGGAGGCGGCCGGGTGGACCGCTTACTGCTGCTCCACGTCGATGAAGTTGATCTTGTTGTTGGACGCCCCGCTTCCGGTGGTGACGGTCAGCCGGCCGTCGGTGACGGCCACGTCCGCGCTGGAGGTGAAGAAGCGCGTGCCGGTGGTCGGCGTGCCGGAGAGGACGAGCTGTCCCTCCGCCGTGAGCCGGAAGACGCTGTCGAAGTGGAGCGGGTCACCGGCGGCCAGCGTCACGCGGTACTGCCCGGAGGGCAGGGCCAGCTCCCACACCGCGTTCGGGTTCTCCGGCTTCTGCAGGTGCGTGAAGGTGTCGTAGCGCTGGTCCGGCGAGGTGGTGCTGTTCCTGTCTCGCGTCAGCACGCTGTTGTCCGCGTTCCACCCGTAGCTCAGCCCGTTGCCCCGCGCGCCGAAGACGAGGCCCGTGTCGGCCACGTAGCCCGTGGGCACGGGCGCTCCGGCAGGCTGGAAGTTCACCCGCGCGCGCAGCCCGTCCGTGTACGTGGCGGTGAGGCTGGAGGCCGTGGCCGGCGTCACGTAGCCATGGGCCCGCGCCCCGCCATCGGACCAGGACGCCCACACCTTCCATGCCCCCGTGGCGTCCGCCTGCGCGGGCGCGCTGACGTTCAGCGTGTAGCCCTCCCAGGACTTCAGCGTCACCGGCGTGGTGAAGGTGCTCCCATTCACCCCGAGCGCCAGCCCGGAGGGCACCGAGCCCAGCGTCACGTCCACGATGTTGGGCAGCACGTTGCGCACCACCGTGGTGCTGCGCCCCTGCGAGTCCGTCGCGGTGAGCCGCACCTCGACGAAGCTGGTGGTGATGGCGGCCAGCTCCTCCGGCGCCGGAGCGGTGAGCGTGAGGTTGTTGCCCGAGGTGGCCGTCAGCAGCGGGTGGGTGTGGCTGTCATGGTGCAGCAGCGCCTCCCAGGTGAGGCGGCTGTCGGGGAGCGTGCCGTCCTCGGCATCCGTGGCGCTGCCCGTCAGCACCAGCGTCTGCCCCACCCGGAAGCGCAGGCTGGTGGCCGGTGAGGTGATGGTGGGCACCGGCGCGGAGTTGCCCACGTCGATGCGGACGGTGGCCGCCTGCGTGGACGTCGCGCCGCGCGCATCGCGCACGGTGAGGGACGCGGTGAAGGCGCCGCTCGTGGCGTAGACATGGCTGGTGGTGGGCGTGGTCGTCTGCACCACCGCGCTGCCGTCGCCGAAGTTCCACACGTACGTCAGCGCGTCGCCGTCCGGGTCGCTGCTGGCGCCGCCGTTGAAGGACACCGTCAGCGGCGTCGGGCCCGTGGTGGGCGACGCGGAGAGGGCGGCCACCGGCGGCCGGTTGTTCGTGCCGGTGTAGTTGATGCGGCGCACCTCGCCGCCGTTCGCATACGTCGTGTAGTAGAGCGCCTGGCCGGTGCCGGAGGGGCCGAAGCGCAGCGTCACCGCGGAGCTGCCGCCCAGGCCGGTGGCGAAGGCGCTCACCGACACCGCGCCGCCCGTGCCGCGCGTCAGCTTGAAGACCTTGCCGCAGACGTAGTCGCTGAAGAAGTACGCGTTGTCATCCCCGGAGGCCCAGGCGCCCACGGGCGCGAAGGCACCGCCGGTAATCGAGTTGCAGTTCTGGAAGGGCGAGCTGGCGTCGTTGGCGCCGTGCTTGTAGTCGAAAATCGGGTTGGTCATCCCCGCCGGAGGCGCGCCGCAGTTGGTGGTGGAGTTGTTGGCGCAGTGGCCCTCGCGCGTGTTCCACCCGTAGTCCGCGCCCTTGATGCCCTCGTCGATTTCCTCCCAGACGCCCTGGCCCACGTCGTTGATGAAGAAGGTGCTGGTGCCGGGCTGGAAGGCGAAGCGGAACGGGTTGCGCAGGCCGGTGGCGTAGCTCTCCTGGCACGGCCCGGTGCCCGGGGGGACGCCCGCGGGGTTGCCGCAGCGGCGGCTGCCGGCGGCCGCGTACCAGGGGTTGTCGGTGGGGATGCTCCCGTCCTTGCGGATGCGGAGCATCTTCCCCAGCAGCACGTCCAGGCGGCGCGCGGTGGTGTTCTGCCCCGCGCAGCGGCTCGGGTCGCCGAGCTGGCAGCCGCCGTCACCCACGCTGATGTAGAGCAGCCCGTCCGGGCCGAAGTGCAGGTCGCCCGCGTTGTGGTTGCCCGCGGTGGAGGGGATGTTGTCCAGCAGCACCAGCTCGCTCGCCGGGTCCACCGTGTGGGTGTCCGCCAGCGTGAAGCGGGACACGCGGTTGACGGCGACGTTGGCGATGTTCGTGGTGCAGGTGTTGAACTTGTTGAACGTGTAGAAGAGGTAGATGTGGCGGTTGGTGGCGAAGGCCGGGTCCACCGCCACGCCCAGCAGCCCGCGCTCGGAGTTGGTGCAGAGCCGCGAGTTCAAATCCAGGGCCGGCGTGGGCAGGAGCGCGCCGTTCGCGACGATGCGGAGCCGGCCGGGCTGCGTGGTGATGAGCAGCCGCCCATCCGGCGTGAAGGCGAGCGCGGTGGGCTGGCCCACCGTCGCCACCAGCGCGTCCGTATAGGACGGGGGAAGGGTGATGGCGGAGCTCTCGCTCTCCAGCACCGCGCTGTCAGTCTCCTCGGGGGAGGAGTCCGGCGCGCAGGCCAGGGCCAGCAGGAGCAGCCAGGTGAATCGCAACGGATGCAGCAAACGAGGTGTCATGGATGACTCCGGAGAGGGTCATTCGGCACCTTGGCTTTTGCTGTTTAGTCCTGCTTTGCGCGAGTCTCAAATCCGTTCCTGTCGACGACTGAACGGAGCCATGCCCGGAAGACACGGGGGCCCGTCGACTCCTGGACTGGCGCGAGGGCCTCGGCGCGGTCCAGGAGGGGGTGCGACGAGAGGGATTACTTCTTGAAGCCGTCGATGATGTGGCCGTAGCGGTCCGACGTGGGCGCCTTCGGGCCGGTGGACGGCGGGGCCTCCGGCCTGGGCGCGGGGCGGGTGGAGATGACGTGGCCGTACCGGTCCGACGTCTGCGTGCCGGGGGCCGGGTGCGTCATCACGGGGGGCATGTTCGGGGAATGGCGGGGAGCGGAGAGGGCCATGAATGCAATCCTTGTCGGCTCAGGCTCACGTCTTGTTGCGTGAGAAAGCCTATCCCCGTCCGCCCGGAAAATGCCCGTCACCCCCCGGTGAATGGCTTTGCGGTGTTCAGTGGCGATCGCCCCGGTTCCGGGAGTGCGTGCCCCCGGGAGACGCGGAGTGCTGGCGGGAGTCCCGGCCCCGTCCCTGGTGCTGGCCCCGGTAGCCGTTGTCACGGTGCCGATACCCGTTATCACGGTGCTGGTAACCATTGTTCCGGTGCCGGTAGCCGCTGTCGCGGTGACGGTAGCCATTGTCCCGGTGGCGATACCCATTGTCGCGGTGACGGTAGCCATTGTCCTGATACCGATAACCATGCTCGCGGTACCGGTAGCCGTGGTGGACCCGGTACTCGTAGTGGCGCACCACCGGGTAGCGGCGCCAGGAGTGGGCGAAGTAGTACGGGTGCCCCCACCGCACGCTGATGCTCGCGTGGCGGTAGACGGGCACGGTGACGTGCACCGAGCCGCGGACGGCCCAGCCGCCACACGAGAAGAACCAGGCCGGGCCGCGACGCACCCACCGGGGCGAGACGTAGACCAGGTTGGGCTGGGGCGGCTCCACCCACGTGCCGGTCACCCAGACCCAGTTGTCACCGGACCAGTACCAGTAGCCGGGCGTCCAGGTGAGCTCCGGAGCCGGGGCCGGCGGCGGGGCTTCGAACTGGGGCGCCGGCGGCGCCTGGGTGGTGGAGAGCGCCTCGCTGTTCGTGGGGGCGACGGGAATCTCCACCATCGTCGAGTCGGGCCGCGCCCAGCCTCCGGACACCCAGCGCCAGCCCTGGCTGTCCTGCTCCCAGTAGCCGTTGATGAACCGGTAGCCGGGCATGGGGGCCAGCCAGGTGCCCGCGTTGTAGCGCCACTCGCTCCCGTCCCAGTACCAGTGGCCGGAGGCCCACACGGCGCCCGCGTAGGGCTTCGCCGGGGGATTCTCCCGGGGAAGCTCGGGGGGCGCGTAGGGGGCGGTGGGCACGTCCTCTTCCTCGGGTGCCGTGCCGTCGTAGCCCTCGTCGTACTGCTCGTACCCCGGGTCCTCGGGGTCCTGGGAGGGGAGGGGGCTCGTCTGTCCATGCACCACCGGCGCCGCCAGCAGGGCCACCAGGCACATCCAGAAGCGAGGCGTCATGACGTCATCTCCGTTGAGTGCGGAACACGTTCCGCGCCAGGCCATGCGAGGGGAAGACCCGGGCCCTGGCTCCAAGATGGAGACGGACGCCGCCCCCGTCTATTCACCCGGCCGCGCCCCTCCTGTTGCAAGTCCCGGATTTCAGAAGAAACTGCCGGTATGTACTTCGTCGCCGCCCTGGTGGCCCTGGTCGTCCTGTCCCTGCTCGTGCACCGCACCCTCCGCTCCCGGAGGGATTTGGTGGCGACCATCCGCCAGGGGAATGCCGCGCGGGTGGAGGCGCTGCTGCGCCGCAAGCCCGAGTCGCTCACCGCCGCCCGGCAGGCCGTGCGGGGGCCCCTCCAGGCCGCGGCGTCCCAGGGCAGCCGCGAC
>JBKGHK010000601.1:0-6324 GCA_046520375.1 Pyxidicoccus sp. 3LFB2 | reverse complement strand
CTTCCGCGTGCGCCACCTCCACGTGCGGGGCGAGGCGCTGGAGCCCGGCCCGGACACAGGCCACCTGGAGCCGCACGCCGGCTACCGCTGCTCCATGGCCACGCGGCTGGAGCGCCAGGAGGAGACGTGGGTGGAATTGCCGCCGTACACCCCGCCCCGCTGGCCGCGCTACGTGGAGGGCACCATCGTCAGCGAGGCCGGCGAGGCCGCCGACGAGACGTGGCAGGCGTACACCGACGACGCCACCTCGGTGGACGGCTACCGGGTGAAGGTGCCGCTCTGGGAGGACCAGGTCATCACCGTCCCCTTCAACCCGCACCTGCTGCCGGGGCACTTCTACTTCCCGGCCTACAAGGGGCAGCGGGTGCTGGTGGGGCTGGGCTTCCAGCAGGCGTGGCTCAAGCGCTTCCTGGACTGGCGCGACGGCGCGCGCATGCCCGCGGACGGCCAGGGCGTGCACCTGCTGGTGGGGAAGACGACCCAGAGCGGCACGTCGATGAAGCACTCGTACGCGGACGGCAAGCCGGTCTTCCTCTTGCAGAGGACGAACGCGAAGGACACGGCCCGCATCGAAATCAAGGAGGGCACGCTGCTCATCCAGGTGGAAGAGACGCAGGGCTGAGGGCGGGGGCACTGCCATGGGGACGCTGGTCTGCACCATCGAGCTGGACAAGCAGAACGGCATCACCGTCAAGGTGAGCAACGCCGAGGCGAACATCGTGCAGACGGTGGTGATGGATGGCACCAGCATCACCCTCAAGGTGGCGGGGGCGTCCGACACCAGCACCGTGGTGCAGAAGGCGGACAGCGTCACCGTCACCTGCAAGGACTTCAAGGTGGACGCGGACACCGTCACCCTCCTGTCGAAGCAGGCCTCGGCGTGGACGAGCCAGGCCACGCTGAAGCTGGAGAGCACGCAGGACATGACGCTGACGTCGAAGGCGAAGCTCACGCAGAGCGCCGTCGCGGACGCGAAGCTGTCCTCGCAGGCCAACGTCACCGTGGAGGCCACCGGGAAGCTGGGGCTCCAGGGCCTGTCCGCGGCGATGAAGGCCACCGGCGCCGAGGCGAAGGTGGAGGGCGTGACGCTGAAGCTGTCCGGGCAGGCGAAGGCGGAGCTGGAGGGGGCGATGACGCGGGTGTCCGGGCAGGCGTCGCTGGACCTGGAAGCGCAGGGCATGGCGAACCTCAAGGCGAGCGGCATCACCAGCGTGGCGGGTGCGCTGGTGAAGCTGGGCTGAGCATGGGAGCGACACGGTGAGCGAGCAGACGACGGACCGCATCTACCAGGACTTCCTCGAGGAGATGGCCTCGCTGGAGCGCTTCCGCCAGCACTTCCAGGACCGCCACCCCGTGGCCCCGCTGGAGCGGGAGGACCCGGACGTCAAGCGCCTCATCGAGGCGATGGCCTTCTTCTCCGTGCAGACGCGCCACGCGACGCTGCGCAACCTGCGCTCCACCTGGCGGCGCCTGTTCGCCGGCCTCTTCGACTACCTGCTGGAGCCGCTGCCCGCCGCCGCGGTGGTGCAGGTGGACTTCAAGAAGGAGCCGGGCGAGGTGGTGGTGCTGCCCCGGGGCACGGAAGTGCGGCTGACGCCCTCGGAAGGCGCGGCCGGCACCTTCCGCCTCCAGCGCGACTTGCGCGTGCTGCCCGCGCGGCTGAAGTCCACGAAGGTCCTCCCGCGGGTGCACGGAGGCCACCGGCTCATCCTCACCTTCGAGTCGCAGCACGAGCGCACCGACGCGGTGGGCATGCTCAGCCTGCACGTGCGCCACCTGGGCGAGTACCTGCCGTCGCTGGCGGTGTTCCATGCGCTGCGCCAGCACGTGCAAGGGGTGAGCGTGGTGTACGGGGACCTGGCGGACGAGCACTCCACCGGCGCCCCCTGCGAGGTGGGCTTCGGCCGCCGGCCGCCCGGGCAGGACGACGCGGCGGACTACGCCCACCCGCTGCAGCGGCTGCGAGCGACGTTCCTCTTTCCGGAGTCGGAGCTCTTCGTCCACGTGAAGGTGGAGCCCCTCGCGAAGGGGGGCTGGAAGTGCTTCAGCCTCTGCTTCGACCTGGCGCAGGAGTGGACGGCGGGGCGCTCGCACCGGCCGGACTTCTTCGTGCCCTTCGCGGTGCCGGTGGTGAACCTGAAGGAGGAGCCGGCGCAGGTCATCACCACGGACGGCACGCGCTCCGAGTACCCCATCCGCAACCTGAGCGCGGGGGGCAGGCTGGCGCTGCACTCGGTGCGGGGCGTGTACGAGCTGACGAAGGTGGGGCCCGTCCCGCTGCGCTCGACGCACCTGCCGGGCACGGGGCCCTCCTACGAGGTGGAGGAGGTGCCCGGGGCGAAGGGCCCCACACCGCAGCTCGTGCTGCGCATGCCGGAGGCCTTCACCACGCCGCGCAAGCTGGTGGTGGAGGCGCGCTGGTACCAGCCGCGCTTCGCCGCCGAGGCATCGGGACCCATCGCCATCACCCTTCCGGGCCGCGTCATCGAAGGGCTGGGCTGGCGGCTGGTGGGCCAGGTGCAGCCCCACCGGGACAGCACCACGCTGAGCGAGGACGTGCCGGCGCTCACGCAGCTGCTGTCCTGGAAGGCCCGGGCCACGCTGGGCCTGGACGAGCTGCGCGGGGTGCTGGAGTACCTGGGCACGCCCAAGGAGGGCCCCTTCCGCCGCGTCCTCCCGCTGCTGCGCGCGCTGTCCGTGACGCGCGTGCCGGACAGCGCCCTGCGCGGCGCGGGCCTGTGCCACCGCTACGCGGTGGAGCTGGAGCCCTTCGAGCCCGGCCTGGAGCCCCTGGTGCAGTGCTTCCTGGACCTGGTGGAGCAGCTGCTGGACGTGTGGAACAACGAGGCGTCGGTGGAGCTGAGGGCCACCGTGGCCGGGAAGGGTCCGCTGACGCGGCCGGGGGCGCTGACATGAAGCTTTCGGACTGGAAGGCCATCCTGCTGGCGTACCGCCGGGTGGACGACATGCTCGACGCCGAGCTGCCGAAGGGCACGCAGGAGCCCCGGGCGCGGCTGGCCCCGGACGCGCTGGAGCTGCTGGCGCGGCGGCTGGTGTCCGAGGTGGAGACGCTGCGGGCGGCCGCTGGGCGGGGAGCGGACCGCCGCGGAGGTGGACCAGGCGCTGGAGCCCTTCACCTTCCTGGTGGACGAGAAGGTGCTGCAGCGCCTGGAAGACGCGGACACGCACCACTGGCGGCCGGTGCAGCGGCGGCTGTTCCACGTGGACTCCGGCGGGGACCTCTTCTTCGACAAGGCCGACGCCGGCCTGCGCCGCCAGGACACGCCCCCGCTGTTCTTCGAGGTGCTCCACTTCTGTCTCACCGCCGGCTTCGCCGGGCGCCACGCCGACCAGCCGGCCCGCCTGCGCGACTACCGCGAGCGGCTGGCGGCCCGCATTCCCAGGCCCAGGGCCCTGCCCGTGGCGCCGGAGCCTCCCGCCGGCGCGATGCCGCCCACCGTCTACGACTTCCCCTGGCGGTACTACGCCGTGACGGCCGTCGTCATCGTCCTCCTGCCCGTGCTGCTGTGGCGGCTGTCCAACACCTGAGGTGCGGGCCATGAGTGACACGCTTCCATACGGGCCCGCCCCTGTCGTCCCGAGCCGGGACGCGGCCGCGTCACTTCCGAGCCGGGACGCAGCCGCGTCACTTCCGAGCCGGGACGCGGCCGCGTCACTTCCGTGCCGAGGTGCCGCGCAGGAGCCGGTGTCCGCGGCGAAGGAGACAGCCGGCCTGGCCCCGCGCCTGGAGCGGCTGGAGCGCGAGCTGGAGGCGGCGCTGGGCGACCTGCGAGCGGGCACCGAGCCCCTGCTGGAAGTCCTGCGCGAGGGCGCCCGGACGCTGGAGCCGGGGCCCGGCAGCACCCTCCCCACTCCCAAGGAGCGGGGGGCGTGGCGCACGCGGATGGGTGAGTCGCTGGAGGTGCTGGAGGACGTGCTGGAGGGACTCCAGCTCGCGGCCCGGGCGGACACGGGCGGGAGGCGGGACTGAACATGGCGACAGCTGGAGACACGGTGGCGGCGGCCACGAGCACGGCGGTTCAGACGGCGCAGGCCGGGCGGTCGTCCCTCACCTGGGTGCTGGTGGGGCTGGCGGTGCTCCTCGCCGTGGGCCTGGGAGTGGCGGCCGTGGGGTGGTGGCGGAAGCGGCGACTGGCCGCGCCCGCCCCGGACGGACGCGAGCCGCTGGAGGCCGGGCGGCTGGTGGGCATCCGCCAGCAGTTCCTGAAGGCCCTGCCCTGGCGCTACCGCATGGCGGTGCGGGACTTCCCCACGGTGGTGGTGCTGGGGCCCGCCGGCAAGGGCAAGTCGCAGCTCATCGAGCTGGAGGTGGACTGGCAGCGGCAGGAGCGCCAGTTCATGCCCAGCCACACCTCGGACCCGCTGCTCCAGTGCTTCCTCGGGCCGGACCGGGTGGTGCAGGAGGTGTCCGCCACCCTGCTGGAGGACCGCTCGCCAGAGGCGCGCCGCGCGCTGCGGCGGCTGTGGAAGGCGACCTTCTCCGGGCAGCGGGCCCTGGTGGCCATCGCCCTGGACGTGCGCTGGCTGGCGGAGTCCCCTCCGGACGAGGTGCGGCGCGTGGCCCAGCTGGTGCGCGGCAAGCTCAACTCCCTGGGCGAGGTGTGCAAGGCGTCCGTGGAGACGCGGCTGTGCCTGACGAACATGGACGCGATGGAGGGCTTCCTGGACTTCGCGCGGCTGCTGCGCGCCCATGGCGTCCCCCTGCAATGGGACGTGCCGCCCCCGGGCGAGGAGGCGCGGCTGGCGGCCAGCCTGCAGTCCCAGGAGCAGTACTTCGCGCTCGGGCTGGTGTCCCTCCCGGTGGAGGCCTTTGGCCGGCTGGAGGATTTCTATGCCCGGGGCGGCGAGGCCTTCGCGGCCCTCGCGCGCTTCGTCTCCGGGCTGTGGGAGGGCGGGGCCCTCTCCTATCCGCCGAAGCTCACGGGCGTGTACGTGTCCTCGCCCGAGCCCGAGGCGCGCTCGGCCGGGGCGCTCGCCTTCCCCCAGGAGACGCAGGCCGACGCGCTGCGGGCCCGCTTCCATCGGCTGCACCTCAAGCGCTGCGCCGGGATGCTCGCCGCCGGGTGCCTGCCGGTGCTCGCGGCGTACGGCGCCTTCCGCCTGCGGCTGGACGCGGCGGAGCAGGCCATGGCGGACTTCGACGCGACGGTGCGGCACCTGGAGGAGAAGAACCTCACCGCCTCCGGTGAGGTGGTGGAGGGCAAGGCCCGGGCCACCATGAGCGCCATGGAGACGCTCTGGACCACCAAGCGCTACTGGCCGCCGCTCAAGGACAGCTTCACCCCGGAGACGACACGCCTGCGCGAGCGGGTGGCCCACGGCATCCGCCTGGCGTACCTCAAGCCCCTGCTGGAGCGCTGCCAGCAGGAGTGCACGCGCTGCGGGAGCTTCATCCCCGGCTGCGCGCCCGCGGAGGCCGCCCTGTCGGAGGGCCGCATTCCGGACAGCTGCGAGCACGAGACGCTGTGCCAGCCCGAGCAGATGCTGCACCTGCTGGCGGTGGTCCGCGCCTCGCGGGGCGACGACCTGGGCCGCCATTTCGTGTCGAGCCTGGACGCGAAGCACCAGGCGCGGTGGAGCTGGGCCACGGAGGCGCTGGGGGTCCGCCTGCCGGACGGGAGCAGACCGGAGGCCAACGACTGGATGGAGACCTCGAAGCTCTGGGAGGAGGTCGTCGGGGACTACATCGTCAGCAGCGACGTGCCCTGGCTGGTGGGCCCGGAGCAGCAGGCGGACGCGCGGTGGCTGCGGTGGCCCTATGCGTGGCTGAGGCTGGAGAGCTACCTGAACCCCTGGACGGCCCACCTGCGGAGGCTCCAGGTGGCGCTGTCCGCGCGCGAGGTGGACCTGGCGCAGTGGGACGCGCTGGAGGCGGAGCGCCAGCGGCTGCACGCCATGCTCAAGCGCAGCAGGGACTACGCGTCCTCCCGGCAGATGCTGGCGCTCCTCAACGCCTCTCGCGCGCCGGAGAACCAGGCCACGCTCAAGAACGTGGCCGCCGTCCCGCAGGCCCTGGAGTGGCTCCAGCGGCACGGCCCGGAGCTGGCGGCGGTGCTGCGCATGGAGGAGGAAATCAGCAAGGGGCTGGAGGCCGTGGAGAGCCTGCCCACCGCGCAGCTGCTGACCCGCACCGACGGGCTCTTCCTGCCGGGTGACGGCGCGGACCGCATCGACGTGAAGCTGCCCCAGCAGTCCTTCGAGTTCCACCCGCGCGAGGTGTCCCGGGCGCTGCTGGAGAAGCTCATCCGCCAGCGCGAGGCGGGGCGGTGGCCCTTCCCGCGCCGCGCGCCCCCGGGGCTGCCG
>JBKGHK010000600.1:0-6352 GCA_046520375.1 Pyxidicoccus sp. 3LFB2 | reverse complement strand
CCCAGGCGCGCGCGGTGGTGGGCCGGCTGGCGGACCTGCGCGTGCGCAACACCGCCCTGGGCGCGGGCGCCACGCTGCTGGCGCTGCTGCTGTCGCTGGGCGTGGGCTGGCACATCACCACGCTGCTCAAGCGCCAGGACGCGACGATTCAGGGGCAGCTGGAGGAGCTGGGCCGGCACAACCAGGAGCTGGACGCCTTCACGCGCCGCGTGGCGCACGACCTCATCTCCCCGCTGGCGCCGCTCAAGGGCTACCTGACGCTCATCCGCCGCACCGGCGCGGTGAAGGACGCGGGAGCGCTGGAGATGCTGGCGCAGTGCGAGTCCAGCGCGGTGCG
This sequence comes from Pyxidicoccus sp. 3LFB2, assembly GCA_046520375.1. Taxonomy (GTDB): domain Bacteria; phylum Myxococcota; class Myxococcia; order Myxococcales; family Myxococcaceae; genus Myxococcus. The sequence continues at coordinate 6,015 of JBKGHK010000600.1, read as the reverse complement.
CATGGGCGAGCTCATTGAGGCGCTGCTGCGCTTCTGCCGCGCGGGCACGCGGGGGGAGCGCACGGTGGGCGAGCTGGACACGGCCGTCACCACGGTGCTGCTGGAGGTGGCGCAGACGGCGGCGGCGCAGGGCGTGGCGCTGGAGCGCGAGCTGGAGCCGGGCGTCGCGGTGGACTGCCCGGGGCAGCTCTTGCAGGTGAGCGCGCGCAACCTTTTGACGAACGCGGTGAAGTACACGGCGGGCCGGCCGGAGCCGAAGGTGCGGGTGCGGGTGGCCACCGAGGGGCAGGAGGTGGTGCTGGAGGTGGAGGACAACGGCATCGGCATGGCGGCGCCAACGCTGGCCTCGCTCTTCCAGCCCTTCTTCCGCGCGCCCGAGGTGCGAGGGCTGCCGGGCCATGGCCTGGGGCTGGCCACCACCAAACGCGTGGTGGAGGCGCACGGGGGCACGCTGGTGGTGCGCTCGGAGGAGGGGAAGGGCACGCGGGTGGTGGTGCGCTTTCCCCGCGTGGTGCGCCCGGTGGCGGCGGGTGGCACCGGTGAGCCTTTGGCTTCGTCCGCCGCTTCCGGAATGCGCAAGGTCGGCACATGAGCACAGCCCGCATCCTCGTGGTGGATGATGACCCCCAGGCCCGTGATTTGCTCCAGCGGCTGCTGGGCACGCTGGGGGCGGTGACGCAGGCGCCGGACCCGAAGCGCGCGGCGGAGCGGCTGGCGGAGGGGCCCTTCGACCTGGTGATGACGGACATGGCCATGCCCGAGCCGGGGGATGGCTTGAAGGTCCTCCAGGCGGTGAAGACGCACCTGCCGGACACGCCCGTCATCGTGGTGACGGCGTTCGGCAACATCGAGGGCGCGCTGGACAGCATCCAGCAGGGCGCGTTCGACTACCTGGCGAAGCCCTTCGACGTGGACGCGATTCTGCGCGTGGCGCGGCGGGCGCTGGAGCAGAAGCGGCTGGTGGAGGAGAACCGCTCGCTGCGCCAGCAGGTGGAGCGCACGTCGCTGGTGCTGGTGGGGCGCAGCCCGGCGCTGCTCGAGGTGTACAAGCACGTGGCGCGCGCGGCGGCCAGCAACGTGCCGGTGCTGATTACGGGCGAGACGGGGACGGGCAAGGAGATGGTGGCGCGGGCGCTGCACAAGCGCTCGCCGCGCGCGGGCGGGGCCTTCATCCCGGTGGACTGCGGGGCCATCACCGAGTCGCTGATGGAGAGCGAGCTGTTCGGCCATGCCAAGGGCAGCTTCACGGGCGCCTCGGGCGCGCGGCGCGGCGTCTTCGAGGAGGCCAGCGGCGGCACGCTCTTCCTGGACGAGATTGGCGACGTGGGGATGAAGGTGCAGTCGCAGCTGTTGCGCGTGCTGCAGGAGGGCGAGATTCGCCGCGTGGGCGAGAGCGTCCCGGTGAAGGTGGACGTGCGGGTGGTGGCGGCGACGAACAAGGATTTGAAGGCGCGCGTGGCGGAGGGGCTGTTCCGCGAGGACCTGCTGTACCGGCTGGACGTGGTGCACCTGCACCTGCCGCCGCTGCGGGAGCGGCGCGAGGACGTGCCGGCGCTGGTGGAGCACTTCGCGGGAAGGCACGCGCGGGGCGGGGTGCGGCCGGTGGTGACGCCGGAGGCGATGACGCGGCTGACCGGCTACGACTGGCCGGGCAACGTGCGCCAGCTGGAGAACGTGGTGGCGCGGGCGCTGGCGCTGAACGTCACGGGCGTGCTGGGGCCCCAGGACTTCCCGGAGCCCATTGGTGACGCGACGCAGAAGCTCACCGGGCTCGCGGGCGACATGCCCAGCCTCGCGGAGCTGTCACGGCGGTATGCGGCCCAGGTGCTCCAGCACGTGGGTGGCAACAAGAGCGAGGCGGCGCGGCTGCTCGATGTGGACCGCAAGACGCTCTACAAGCTGCTGGAGGCGCCGGAGGCGGGGACGGAGTCGTAGGCGCTGCCGCGTCACTCCTGGGAGGTCCAACAGTCGCACCTCCCACATCCTCGTTCGTGAGAGCGCCGCCTGCCCGGTGGGAGCCCTGCTTCGCCCGACTGTTGGACAGAGGGCGGCGGGGGGCCTTGTCGATTGTCGTGCCAGCTGCCTATGTGGCTCGGTATCCACCGCGTGGGGTGGGTTGTACCTGGGTACCACTTCGCTCCCACCGCCCGTCATGACTCCGCCCCCCTCTGTTGCCTCCCTTCGCCAGGTCATCGACCAGCTGCTGGTGCTGGACCGTGCGCGCCCCCACGAAGCGGCCCTGCTGGGCAGCCGGAGCCTCATCGAAAAGCTGCTGGTGACGGTGGACGCCGCGCCGGTGCTGCTCGCCTACGTGGACGCGGAGGAGCACTACCGCTTCTGCAACCAGACCTACGAGCGCTGGTTCGGCACCCGCCGCGAGCAGGTGCTCGGGCGGAGCGTGCGTGAGGTGCTGGGGGACTCGGCGTACAAGGCCCTCCTGCCCCAGATGCGAGCGGCCCTGAGCGGGCAGGCGGTGCGCTTCGAGCGCGCCATGCCGTACCAGGACGGGGGCACACGCGTGGTGCAGGCCGACTACCTGCCGCACATGAGCGCGGACGGCCACGTCGCCGGGTTCGTGTCGATGGTGGCGGATGTCACCGAGCTGCGACAGGGGGAGGAGAGCGGGCGCATCTCCCAGCGGCTGCGCGAGAGCGAGGACCGGCTCCGCCTCGCCCTGGAAGCCACGGACCTGGGCACCTGGGACCGCGAGTTCGCCTCCGGCGAGCTGAATTTCAGCGACCGGTGCCTGGAGCTGCTGGGGCTGCCACCGGGGCTGCCACCCGTGCCCGAGGCCACGCGCCAGTGCATCCACCCCGGGGACCACCCCCGCCTGGAGGCCGCGCTGCGCCAGGCGCTCGACCCGGCGGGCAACGGGCGCTTCCAGCTCGAGTTCCGGGCGGTGGGCCCCCTCGTGACGCGGGAGCGCTGGCTGTGGGCGCACGGGCGGGTGCACTTCGATGCGCGCAAGCAGCCCCTGCGCTTCATCGGCACCGTGCAGGACATCACCGCGGCGCGACAGGCCCGCAGCCGCGCGGACCGGCTGGCCGCCATCTCCTCCTCGCTCTCCCGGGTGCTGCTCCCCGAAGCGCTGGCGGACGTGGTGGTGCGCGAGGGGGCCGAGGCGCTGGAGGCCGTCTCCGCCTCGCTGGTGCTGCTGAGCGAGGATGGCACCGCGTTCGAGCTGCGCGCCGCGCACGGCTTCCCCGTGGACTCGCTCTCCGCGTGGCGCCGCTTCCCGGTGGACACGCCCGTCATGTACCGCGACGCGGTGCGCACGGGCCAGCCGGTGCTCTATTCGGACCTGGAGGCCTTCCTTCGGGACTACCCGGGGCTGAGGGACTCGCCCTCGCTCTTGGGCCGCGCCTTCGCCGCGCTGCCGCTGCGGGTGGACGGCCGCATTCTGGGCGCCTTCGGCTTCAGCTTCGCGCACGAGCAGGACTTCGAGCCGGGGATGCTCCAGTTCATGGAGTCGCTCGGCCAGCAATGCGCCCTGGCGCTGGAGCGCGCGCGCCTCTACGACGCCGAGCGCCGCGCCCGCGAGGAAGCCGAGCAGCTGCGGGACAAGCTGGCGGAGGAGCGGGGCCTGCTGGAGGCCGTGCTGGACCAGCTCCCGGTGGGCGTCACCATCGCCGACCCCAGCGGCCGGCTCACCCGGGGCAACGTGGCAATGGAGACCACTCTGGGGCCACCCCTTCGTCGCCGTCGAAGGACATCCCCGAGTACGCGGCCTACAAGGGCTTCTGGCCGGACGGCCTTCGTCGCGTCGAAGGACATCCCCGAGTACGCGGCCTACAAGGGCTTCTGGCCGGACGGCACGCCCTATCAGCCCGAGGAGTGGCCCCTGGCGCGCTCGCTGCTGCACGGCGAGACGGTGACTCGCGAGCCGGTGCGCCTGCTTACGGGGGATGGCAGCGCGCGCCACGTCGACCTCAGCTCCACGCGGGTGCATGACGCGCGAGGGCGCCCCCTGGCGGGGGTGGCGGTGCTGACCGACGTCACCGCGCACCATGAGATGCGGCAGGCCCTGCGCCGCGAGGCGGAGACGCGAGACCGGCTGATGGGCATCGTCGGCCATGACCTGCGAAGTCCGCTGCAGGCCATCGCCATGTCCAGCACCATGCTGCTGCGCGGCAGCGCCCCCGAGTCCCCGCAGCACCAGCGCGCGGCCCGCATCCTCACCAGCGTGCGGCGGATGGACCACCTCATCCGGGACCTGCTGGACTATGCGCGCGTGAGTCAGGGCGGCACGCTGCCCATCCAACGCTGGCGCGTGAGCCTGGAGGATGCCTGCCGCATCGTCGTGGACGAGCTGGTGACGGCGTACCCGGACCGGGTCATCCACCTGGCGCTGCGAGGAGACCTGGTGGGGGAGTGGGACCTGGACCGGCTGGCACAGCTGGTGGGCAACCTCGTCGCCAATGCCCTCACGCATGGCGCCCGGGGCGTGCCCGTGGAGGTGCGCGGAGACGGCGACGGTGACGAGGTGGTGCTGGAGGTGGCCAACGCGGGCAACCCCATTCCTCCCTCGCTGCTGCCCCGCCTCTTCCAGCCCTTCACCCGTGCGGACGAGGGCGGAGACCCGCTCAAGGGCGTGGGGCTGGGCCTCTTCATCGTGCAGGAAATCGTCAACGCGCACGGAGGCCGCGTCCAGGTGACCTCCACCCGGGAGACGGGCACGGTGTTCCAGGTGCGGCTGCCCCGCGGGGTCCGGAGCTGACTCGGCGCTTCCGGCCCGGGTGGCTCAGGCGGCGCCGAGGTGCGGCCGCCGACGCGACTCCAGGAAGGCCACCAGGTCCGCGAGCTGCACGGGCTTGACGAAGTGGTGCTGGAAGCCCGCCGCCTCGCTGCGGCGCCGGTCCTCCTGCTGGCCATAGCCGGTGAGGGCGGCGAAGGAGGGGCTCCGGGCGCCCAGGCGCTCGCGGATGAGCGCGGCCAGCCCGTAGCCGTCCACCTCCGGCAGGCCGATGTCGAGGATGGCCACGTCGGGGGTGAAGCTGTCGAGCCGCCGCAGGGCCTCGCGGTGGTCATGCGCCAGGGCCACCGTGTAGCCGGACAGCTCCAGCAGGTCGCCCAGCGCCTCGGCCGCGTCCACGTTGTCGTCCACCACCAGCACACGCAGCACCGTGGAGGGCGCCTCCGCCGGGCGCGTGTCCCGCGCCGGAGGGGCTTCGGCGGGCAGCGGGGGCGCCGCGGCGTGGCGGGGCAGCCAGACGGTGTAAGGTGCTGCCCCTGCCAGGCCCCTCGCTGTGGACCGAGACGCGGCCGCCGTGCGCCGTCACCACGCTCTGCACCAGCGCCAGGCCGATGCCGAGCCCGCCCACGCTGCGGTCCACCGAGCGCGGCCCCTGCACGAAGGGCGTGAAGATGCGCCCGGCCAGCTCGGGCTCGATGCCCTCGCCGTCGTCCGTCACGGTGAGCACGACGTCGTCCGCTCCGGACTCCGCCCGCACCTGGAGGCGTCCTCCGGGAGGCGTGTACTTCGCCGCGTTGGTGAGCAGGTTGGTCACCACCTGGGTGAGCCGGTCCGGGTCGCCCAACACCGTCAGCCCCGTGGCGGGCACGGCCACGTCCAGGGTGTGCTGGCGCTTCTCCACCAGCGGCGTCACCACCTCCACCGCGCGGGCCACCACCGCCGACAGCTCGAGCGGGGCGCGGTGCAGCGACATCTGCCCGCGGACGATTCGCGCCAGGTCCAGCAGGTCGTCCACCAGCCGCACCACGTGGCTCAGCTGCCGCTGGATGACCTGGTGCTCGGGCGTCTGCGCCAGCCCGCGCAGGCGCAGCACCTCCAGGGAGGAGACGATGGGGGCCAGCGGGTTGCGCAGCTCGTGTCCGAGCATGGCGAGGAAGGCGTCCTTGGCCTGGGTGGCGGCGATGGCCTCGGCGCGGGCGGCCTCGGCCACCTCGAGGTGGGCGTCGCGCTCGCGCTCCTGTGCTTCGAGCAGCCCTCCGGAGCGGACCAGGGCCTCGTTGAGCCGCGCCAGCTCGCGCACGTCCGAGGGCTCCGACCCGCAC
>JBKGHK010000005.1:0-51414 GCA_046520375.1 Pyxidicoccus sp. 3LFB2 | reverse complement strand
CGGCCCTGCTCCGCCAGGGTGAGCGCGTCCTCGGCCAGCCGGAACTCCTGCTCGGCGGCCAGGGCCCTGCCGAAGAGCTGGCGCACGTCGGCCGCGAGCTCCACCTTCAAGGCCTGGAGGCGCGACTCGCTCGCGGAGAGCGTCGCCGCCGCGGCGTCCCTGCGGGCTCCGCGCTGGCCGAAGATCTCCAGCTGCTGGCTCACCCCAACACCCACGTCGACAGTGTTGCCGCCCTCGCGCAGGCGTGGGCCAACGGCGGCTTGCAGCTCTGGATTGGCCTGGAACAGGAGGGAGGCCCCCGAGAGCCGGGCCTGGGCCGCGGCAGCTTCGGCCTGGGCGGAGAAAAGGCGAGGGCTGCGCTCGAGTGCGAGTGCAACGGATTGCTCCATCGTGAGTGGGCGGGCCGCGAAGGCCGGCACCGCGACGAGCAGCAGCAGACTCGTGAGACGGCTGGAAAGGGACAGAAGGGACACGGAACTCACCGGGACGAGATGGGTGGGGAGCGGCACCGGTCCGGAGGCGGCGAGCGCCAGGCGGGTTTGAACCGCCAGGGCGCGCGCACGTCTACGGGGCCAGCAGCCGCCAGCGGACGGATGGGCGAAGGCACACGGCCGTTAGCCGCAGGCCTGCCTGTCTGGGTGGAAGTGTCCGGTCCACGCGACTCAGCGGCACGAAGGCACGCTCTCGCTCCGAAGCTCCCACGGCGTACTTGCCCGCGTGCGTGCAGAGAGGGCACCACGCGCGGAGCCTAGGACTTCAGGGCTTCCAGGATGTCGGAGGCGTTGAGGGGGGACCGGTCGCTAGCCCGATATGGGCGGACGGAGCAGCCGGGCCCGAACTCCTTCGGCCGCTTCCTGCTCCTCGCCAACGGTCTGCGGTGCTTCGACGGTCGTCGTCCAGCTCACCGAGGCGAGGGACGAGAGAACGACGGACTGACTCGGGCAGCACCCACAATGGTGCTCCGTGGGACCACAGCCGTGCTCCTGGCTGACGTCCCCCAGGTCCGTCTCATCCGCGGAGGCGTGCGCCAGGTGCCCGGACACCGCGTAGTGAACAGCCAGCTCGACGGCTTCCCCGAAGGAAGGCACGAGGCCGTTCACCAGCAAGATGACCAGGAGCAGACGCAGCACGGTGTCCTTCGTAATGGCTTTACGGGGTGAAGGCAATACGCCAGTAGGCCTCGGTTTCCTACCGCCGGGCTTCACCGCGTCCGCACGCCCCCTGGGTGCTCCCTTGAGCCACGTCCTGGGTGGCCTCCCGTAGGAGGGCCTGGAGGTCTCCGGGAATAGGCATGGGCTTGAAGATGCCCACGTTGGCGCCCCCGGTGTTGCCCAGCGGCGCGCGCCCGAGCCAGGAGCCCGGGGCGGCCACGAGGAGCCGGGGCACCTGCCCGGCCAGCTCGCGCAAGTCGCGGCGCCGCCACGCGAAGGAGAACATCGCCCCATGGACCCGGAGGTGCGGCCACGCATGGGCCTGGCTCAGGATGTGGGCGCGCTCCAGCGAGTGCCACGCCTGTTGGAAGTCCCCCCGGCCCTCGGACTCGGAGGCATGCCGCAGTTCTTCGACGAAATGTGCTCGCAGCTTCGGTTCCATCACGGTCCTCTCCTCCAGCATCTCAGTGGCAGGACGTGCAGGTGTCCTCGCCCCGCCACGCCTCCCGGCCTTCCTTCACGATGAAGAACGTCATGCCCAGGGCGGCCAGGGGGTCCGCCCACCACCAGCCGAAGGCCGCGTTGAGGCCGATGCCGCCCAGGGTGATGAGCGACAGCCACCAGCACGCGGTGGTCTGGAAGGCATCTGCTTCCATGGCGCGGCTACCGAGGGCCATGGCGGTCCGCTTCTTCGCGCGTGCCAGCCACATCATCACCGCCAGCGAGACGGTCGTGAGGATGAGGCCCACGAGACTGGGCTGGGGCCGCTCGCCGGTCAGGAGCGCTGCTGCCGCCTCCCAGGTGACGAACGCGGCGAGCGCGAAGAGTGAGAGTCCGATGAGCCGGTGTGCGCGGCGGTCCAACCGCTCCAGCTCCCCGGGAGTGCGCCACTCCCGCCGCTCCGCCGAGAGCCGCCACAGCATGACCGCGGCGGACGTGCTCTCCACGAAGCTGTCCACCCCGAAGCCCAGCAGCGCCACGCTGCCGGAGACGAGCGCCGCGGCCACTGCGATGACTCCTTCGATGACGTTCCAGCCCAAGGTGAGCACCGTCAGAGCCGTCGCCCGCTTGAGGAGCGGAAGGCGGTCGCCGGGCAGAACGGCTGCTTCAGACATGGCTTCCCTCTGCTTCCTGCGTCAGGCGCGGCTCTTCCACGGGAGCGAGCTGGCAGCATCTGGAAAGCGCTCCCGCTTCCACCTGGAGCGTGACGTGTTCGATGCCGAACTCATCGTGGAGCTCCCGCTTCAACCGGTTCAAGAGCTGGTCGTCCAGCTGACTTCCCTGAACGACGAGATGGGCCGTGAGCGCCGCTTCGGTGGTGCTCATGGCCCAGACGTGAAGGTCATGCACTTCGGAGACACCGGGCGCTCGGGCGAGCCGCTCCCGCACCGAGGCCATGTCGATGTTCGCGGGCACGGCCTGCAGCGCGAGGTGGACGGAGTCCCTGAGCAGCCCCCACGTGCCCACCAGGATGATGGCCGCGATACCGAGCGTCACCACGGGGTCCAGCCAGGCCCAGCCGGTGAAATGGATGAGCGCCCCGGCCAGGACGACGCCGAGCGACACTCCTGCGTCGGCGGCCATGTGCAGGAAAGCTCCCCGGATGTTGAGGTCGTCCTTGCGGCCCTTCCAGAAGAGCAGCGCCGTGGCGGTGTTGATGAGGATGCCCACCCCGGCCACGGCCATGATGGTGACGCTGGAGACAGGCGCGGGCTGCCCCAGCCGACGCACCGCCTCCCAGCCGATGCCGCCCACCGCGACGAGCAGGAGAAGGGCATTGAGGAGGGCCGCCAGGATGGACGAGCTGCGCAGGCCATAGGTGTGCCGCGCCGTCGGCTTCCGCCGGGCCAGGATGCTCGCCCCCCAGGCGAGCACCAGCCCGAGCACGTCGCTGAGGTTGTGCCCGGCATCCGCCAGCAGTGCCAGCGAGCCGGAAATGACACCGAAGGTGGCCTCGACGGCCACGAAGCCCAGGTTGAGCGTGACGCCCAGCGCAAATGCCCGGCCATGTGAGGGTGGTGAGTGGTTGTGGGAAGCTGACATGGGCGACGGTGCCTCCAGAGCGAAGATAGTCCCGGCGGGCCCCGCCTCTCCGGTGCCTGGGTAGGAGCAGCCCGCCATCTGCGACGGCTGACGAACGGCCGTGGCCGGGGTTACACCCGCACTCCCCCGGGCTGTTTCGCGGAGTTTGATGCAGCAGCCCCGCCAGTAGCAGGTGGGGCCGCATGACCGCCCCAGCCACTGGCCGAGGACCTGCCGGGCGCAACGGAAGTGCACCTTGCCCTCGGGTGGGGATGCCCGCTGCGTCCCTGAAGGTGGTGAGGACCCGCGCTTTGGGTCAACCGGCCCTCAGCCAAGGCGCCATCTCCGTCGAGGCTTCGAGGAGGAGCGTGCCCGCAGCGCGAGGGAGGCCAACCATCCGACGGGAGCGCCCAGCGTGAATCCCAGGAAGAGGCAGACCGCCGCGAACATGAAGTCCGCGTGGGGCTCGCCCCAATTGAAGATGCACAGGCTCATTCCGAGTGCGGTGCCAGCCCAGAGCGCGTAACGGCGCAATCGGAGGCGGGCGTGAAGCGCCGAGGCGGCGAGCAGCACGAGCCCCGCCGCCCAGGGGAGAAGCTGGGAGGGCCACCTGTTGCGGTAGAGCTCCACGCGCAAGGGGCCGTCGAGGCCACCTTCCAGCCGCTCCACCCTCAGTTCGTGGACGCCCGGCGGGATGACGCCGCGCTGGTGGAAGCTCAGCCGATCGCGCCAGACATGGGTGCGCGCGCGCCTTGTCCGGACGTTGGCGCGGGTCCGCTCCAGCGTTCCGTGTACAACCTCCTCCATTCCCGCTATCGCGAACAGAACTTCCGTTTCCCCTTCCCTTGCGAGCCTGCCCCTCGCCACGAGGACGACGCCGCCATTCGTGGAAGGAGGTATGGCGATGCGCTGCCCCTGCTCAGTGACTTCGCCGACAGCGAGAGGCGCCCCAGGTAGGACTGTTCCAATTGCTGGCAGGATGGCCAGTACGAGCACGAGGGCCATCACGAGGCTCGAGGTGACGCGCGCCCAGCGCTCTGTCGTGGCTCGCCACACCTCGTGCAGCATGGCGCCACAGAGGCCGAGCACCGCGAGGGCGATGAAGGTGGCCGCGGCGCATCCGTCCGCTATGGGTTCCATCATGGAGGCGGGCCCTGGTTGGCGCGGCACCGGAGGCGGTGCGAGGCGCTCCCGTCAGGTTGGCTCGCAGGGACAGTCCACGCAACCTCGACGGCAGCAGGAAGGGCCGCACGATTGCTCCAGCCGTCGGCCCAGCGCCTGCCGTGCCCGATGGAGGCGGACCTTGGCGTTCGTGTGGGAGATGCCCGCTGCCCTGGCGAAGGTGTCCAGGTTCTGGCCTTCCAAATCCACCGTGCGCAAGGCCTCCGCATACTCCGGCTTCAGCGTATCGGAGAGAGCGACGACACAGGCACAGACGGTCCTTTCCAGCTCCTCAGCGTCCGCGGTGGACAGGGGGGCTTCTTCTGCCAGCCCGCTCAAGGCGCGCCCCTCACGGGCCTCGCGCCGGTGCCGGTCGATGAGCGCGTTGCGCAGCAGCCGATAGAACCAGGCCACCGCGCGCTCCTCCTGGCGCAAGCCGCCCTCGCGCTCCATGCCTTTGAGCAGCGCGGCCTGAAGCACCTCTTCCGCCGCCTCGGTACTGCCGACACGTGGCACGAGGAACGCCAGGAAGCGCTGCCTGTGGCGGATGATGGCTTCGAGGACATCCGGGCTCATGACCGCGCCTTGTACATCAGGTGCTCGCGGAGGTGGGTGCGGCCCTACCTCGCGGCGCGCTTGAACGGCCAGGCCAGCTGGCCGGCGTAGTCGGGTGGAAGCGTGGGCTCATCGTCCATCCCGACGTCGAGTGGTGCCTCCCCCTGCTTGGGCAACGCGGTTCCGAAGAGAAAGTCCCAGACGGACAGGATGGCGCCGTAGTTGCCCTGGACATCCGCCCATCGGCGTTGATGGTGCCAGCGGTGAAGCTCGGCCACCGCGAAGAGGTACCGAAGGACACCCGCCCGGTAGGCGATGTTTCCATGCTGGAACATCAGGTGCAGGGTGGCGGCGGCCACGGCGCACGCCACCACGTTCGCCGGGGCGCCGAGCAGCCCCAGCGCCAGCAGGCCGGGAGCCCCCTCCATCAACTCGTGCACGAGGTGCCGCCGCTGACCATTGAGCCAGTAGACGCGCTGGGGGCTGTGGTGGATGGCATGCAAGCGCCACATCCAGCCCACCCGGTGGCTGGCGCGGTGGATGACGTAGAGACCCAGGTCGAGGATGGTGGTGCCCAGCAGCGCCTGGAGCCAGAAGGGCCAGCGGTGGGGCCAGAGGCCGGTGCTCCCTTCCGCGAGGGCGAGCACGGCGCCGTAGGCAAACACCGAGCCTTGGTTGATCAGGACATTGCCGGCGAAGTGCAGCAAGTCCGTCTTCGTGTCCCCCTGGTCCTTCTGCCACGCTCTCGCGTGAGGCAGCCAGCGCTCCAGCATCACGACAATGAGTGCCGCGGCCACGAGCACCGGTGGGCCCACGCGCCAGTAGGGAGTGCCGCGGCCAACCGCGGCGACGAGCGCGGCCACGCCACCAAAGAAGACGAGGGGATAAGGAAGGTACAGCAGGAACAGCGGGACCGACCGGGCCGTGTCGGGCGCCTGTGCAAGTGAGGTGTCCATGGAAGAAGGGTGCTTCCGCCAGGCCCGCTCGCGCTTGAACGAACTAGCTATCTTGATGGACTGAGCGGCTCCGGGACCATCCACTCGGCCCAGCCCATGACGTCGGTGGGGCGGATGCCGAACATCCTGCGGAAGACGCGGGTGAGATGGGCGCCGTCAGCGAAGCCGGCCCGGTGCGCGGCTTCGGTGAGCGTCCCCCCCTCGCGCAGGGCGGCGGCAGCATGCTGGAGGCGGAGCCAGAGCACGTAGGGGCGCAGGGGGATGCCGAGCTGCGAAGCAAACAGGTGTGACAGCCGGCTGGAGGACACGCCCGCGTGTGCGGCCACGGCGTCGAGGCGCACATCGCCGTCCAGGTGGTCGTGAAGGTAGCGGGCTGCACGGAGGACGGCCGGGTGTATTACCTGGGGGCGCTGTGAGGGCCCCACGAGCGCGGACAGCAGTGCAGCAACGACCCGGCGGGCCTCATCCCACGTCGAGGGAAGCGAGCCCGGAGCGACGGCAAGCAGAGGCTGCCCCGCCAGTACCCAGCTCGCCGTGCCGCGGGCTGTCCCTGCACTCCTTCGCAAGTGCCGTCCCGCCAGGCCATCCGGGTCCAGGTACAGCAGGAGGATGGAAGGGACAGGGGCCGCGAAGGCATGAGGCGCATCGGGAGGGATGACGGCCACACGGGCCTGCATGGGAACGCCCTCCGCATCCCGAAGCGCTACCGTGCCCTCGAGGGCCACCAGCAACTGGAAGGCATGGTGGGCATGCAATGCGGTGGTGCCGGCGGGGCCCGCATAGAGGAGCTGCCCGCTCTCCAGGAACATGCGCCCCTGCCAGCCGTCCGCAGGCGCACCCGTGGCGCTCGCGGAGGAGACGGGCTGCTTGTCCGTTCTGGAAGGCATGCGCTGTCCCCTGGACCGCATGGCGCTTACGCCCGCAGCATGCGCAGCCCGCTGCCGATGACGACGAACTCGCTGACCTCGTGAGCGAGGACTGCGATGGGAAGGGTGAAGGTCCCTGCGAGGGCCCCCACCACCAGCACGCTGATGACGAGCGCGGAGAGGACCAGGTTCTGGCGTACCACGGCACGGTTGCGCCGGGCGAGCTTCAAGGCGTACGCGAGCCGCTCCAGGTTGTCGGCCATGAGGGCCACGTCCGCCGTCTCCAGTGCGACGTCCGTACCCGCTGCACCCATGGCCACGCCGACGGTGGCCTCGGCGAGCGCCGGTGCGTCGTTGACGCCATCACCCACCATTGCCACGTGTCCGTGCGTGCGCGTGAGTTCACGCACCCTGGCCGCCTTGTCCTCGGGCTTCAGTCCCGCGTGCACCTCGTCGATGCCCACCTCGCGTGCCAGGGCCTGGGCGGTGCGCTCGTTGTCTCCGGTGAGCATCACCACCTTCTTCACGCCCGCTGCGTGGAGGGCTGCAATCGCGGCGCGGGCATTGGGGCGGAGGCTGTCACGGATGGCCAGCAGCCCCCACGGTGTCCTCTCATCGCCCACGACCACCACCGTCTTGCCCTCGGCCTGGAGGCGCGCCACCTCATCCCGGAGCGCGTCGAGACGAAGACCCAGCTTCTCCTCGAAGAGCGCGGGGCTGCCGATGTACAAGGGGACGCCCTGGTAGCTCCCGGTGGCTCCGGCGCCGGTAAGCGACCGGAAGCCCTGCACTTCTCCCACGGGCACGCCTTCCTGTTCCGCACGCCGGACGATGGCGAGGGCCAAGGGGTGCTGGCTGTGGCGCTCCACTCCCGCTGCCGCTGACAGCAGCAGCGCCTCGGAGTTCCCCGCCTGCGTGGCCCAGGTGGGGAACAGGCGGACGTCGGTGACGTCGGGCTGTCCGCGCGTGAGCGTTCCGGTCTTGTCCAGGGCGACCACGTTCACGGTGGCAAGCAGCTCGACGAAGGTGCCCCCCTTGATGAGCACGCCCTTCCTGGCAGCCGTGCCGAGAGTGGCCACCAGGGTGATGGGGATCGAAATGACGAGGGCACAGGGTGCTGCCGCCACGACGAAGACGGTGGCGCGCGCCAGCCACGTCGCCCACGCGCCTCCAAGAAGGAGGGGCGGAACCACCGCGAAGAGGACACCGGCCAGCAGGACGAGGGGGCTGTAGCGCCGGCCGAAGCGCTCGATGAAGCGCTGGCTCTGGCCCTTCTTCTCCTGCGCCTCTTCCACCATGTGGATGATGCGGGAGATGGTGTTGTTGGCGTAGGTGGTCGTGGCCTTCACCTCCAGCGAGCCCTCGCCATTGATGCTGCCGGCGAAGACCGTGGCGCCCTCGCCCTTGTCCACCGGAATGCTCTCGCCCGTGACGGGGGCCTGGTTGACGCTGGAGGCGCCCGACAGCACGACGCCGTCTGTCGCCACCGCTTCGCCTGGCCGCACGAGGAAGATGTCGTCCACCCGCAACTCTTCCACAGGGACTTCCACGTCCCTGCCGTCGCGGCGCACCAGGGCCACCTTGGGGGCGAGGTCCATGAGCGCTTCGATGGCACTGCGCGTCTTCTCCTCGGTGTAGCCCTCCATGGCCTCGGAGATGGAGTAGAGGAAGGCCAGCATGGCGCCCTCCATGGGCTCGCCCAGGAGGGTGGCGACCACGGCGGCCACCAGCATGAGCAACTCGATGCCCACCTCGCGCTCGTGGAGGAGTTCCTCCAGCGCTTCCCGGCCGAAGTACCAAGCACCCGAAGCGAGGGAGGCGAGGAAGATGCCCCAGGTCACGGCTGGCGGCGCCCCGGCGCGCGCTCCCAACCAGCCGGCCAGCAGCAACACGCCCGAGGCCAGCGAGGTGAGCACCTTGGGATTCTTCCAGGGGCTCACCGTACCCGTCCTTCCGCGTTGGCGCTTGGCCGGGAAGCCCAGGCCCTCCAGCCGCTCCTGGACGGCGTCCGCGGAAGTCCTTCCCTCATCCAGGGTGAGGACCACCTTGGCGGCCTTGGCGTAGACGGTGACGTCCACCAAGCCGGGCGTGCCGGTGAGGCCCCGCTTCAGCTTCGCCGCGTCGTTCTCGCAGTCGAGGTTCTCGACGTACAGCTCCAGTTGCTTGCCGCTCATCTGGGCACCTCCTGCTCGCTCCGGATGGCCTCGGCGAGCTGCGTGTGAGCACTCTTCAGTTCCTTCGGCACCGCGGCGGCGCGGCGCCTGCCCTACACGGCGGCATGTCTCGCCTCGTCCCCGTCCACTTCAGGGGCATCGTCACCCGTGATTGCGCGAAGGCCACTGGACCGCCCCGCATCCCTGCCCGCACCAAAGACGGAGTACAGGACGGGCAGGACGACCAGGGTCAGAAGGGTGGAAGAGAGGATGCCGCCGATGACGACCGTGGCCAGCGGCCGCTGGACCTCCGCTCCCACGCCCGTGTTGAGGGCCATGGGGAGGAATCCAATGGCGGCCACCGAGGACGTCATCAGTACGGGTCTCAGTCGCGAGAGGGCTGCTTCGCGGATGGCATCCGAGAGCGCCATTCCCCGGTTGAGCAGCTGGCGCACACGGGACACCAACACCATGTCTCCGAGCACCGATACGCCCGAGAGTGCAATGAAGCCTACTGCGGCCGAAATGGAGAAGGGGAGCCCACGCAAGAAGAGCGCCAGCACCCCTCCCACTAGCGCGAAGGGAACGCCCGCGAAGATGCGCAGGGAGTCCATCACCCGCCGGTAGGTGAGGTAGAGCAGGCAGAAGATGAGCGCGAGGGCAATGGGTACGACGATGAGCAGCCTGCCTTGCGCCCTCTCGAGGTTCTCGAACTGCCCGCCATAGCGCACGTAGTAGCCCGGAGACAGTTCCACCTTCACGTCCAGGGTGCGGCGCACCTCGTCGACGAAGCCACCCAGGTCCCGACCCCTCACGTTGGCCTGCACGACAATGCGGCGCTTGCCCCATTCCCGCTGGATGGTAGTGGGGCCGGACACCTCCCGCATGGTGGCGAGGCGCCCGAAGGGGACTCTCTCCCCACCGGGTGCGGCGACGAGCACGGTGGCGAGCTTCGCAGGCTCATTCCGGTACGCCTCGTGAAGGCGCACGGCGAGGTCGAAGCGGCGCTCCCCCTCGCGGACCTCTCCCGCCTTGCGCGTGCCCACTGCCTCCACCACGTCCAGGACATCCCGAGCGGGAATGCCATGCCGGGCAATCGCCGCCCGGTCCACCGTCATCTCCAGCACCGGCTGCCCCGTCACCTGCTCCACGGTGACGTCGGCCGCGCCGGGAATCGCCCGCACGACGCCTTCGATTTCACGCGCCTTCGCCTTGAGCACGTCCAGGTCGTCCCCGAAGAGCTTGATGCCGACGTCGCTGCGGACCCCCGCCACCATCTCGTTGACGCGCATCTCGATGGGCTGGAGGAAGGCCATGCGCATGCCGGGCATGTCCGCGAGTTCCGCCTTCATCTCGTTGGCGAGTTCCTCCTGCGTGGAAGCGCGCTTCCACTCCTCCCGGGGCTTCAGGGTGATGAAGACGTCGGCCAGCTCGATGCCCATCGTTTCCGTGGCGACTTCGGGTGAGCCGGTGCGCGTCCACACCCGTCTCACCTCATCCGGAAAACTCTTGAGAATCACCTTCTCTATCTGGCTGCCGTACCGCACGGATTCCCCGAGGGATACCTCCGCCAGGCGCACCGTGTTGATGACGATGGTGCCCTCCGAGAGCCGCGGGACGAACTCGCTCCCCAGCCGGGTGGCCGCAAGTCCCGCTCCCAATACCAGCAACACGGCGGCGATCAGGACGAGCCGGGTGTGGCCAAGCGCCCACTCCAGGACGGGCTGGTAGCACCGCTTGAGGAAGCGGACGAGGCGCGGCTCCGCATGGCCCTTGCCCCCGCCCTTCCTCAGGGCAAAGGAGGCCAGCACGGGCATCAGCGTCATGGACAGAAGCGCGCTGCCCAGCAGGGCGAAGATGACGGTGAGCGCCATGGGGCGGAACATCTTCCCCTCCACGCCTTCCAGGGCGAGGATGGGCAGGTACACCACCATGATGATGAGCTCGCCAAAGAGGGTCGGCTTGCGCACCTCGACCGCGGCATCCCGGACCACCTCGAGGATGCTGCGGCCGCCCTTCTCCTCCGCGAGCCGCCGCTCTGCGTTTTCAACCAGGATGACGGAGGAGTCGACGACGAGGCCGAAGTCGATGGCCCCCAGGGACATGAGGGTGCCGGCGATGCCAAAGCTCAGCATCGCGTTGAAGGCGAACAGCATGGACAGGGGAATGGCCGCCGCCACGATGAGCCCTGCTCGCACGTTGCCGAGGAACAGGAAGAGCACGGCGATGACGAGGAGCGCGCCCTCGAAGAGGCTCTTCTCCACGGTGTGCAGGACCAGGTCGACCAGCTCGGTGCGCGCATAGACGGGCTCCACCACCACGTCCTTCGGCAGCGTCCTGGAGACCTCCTCCAGGCGCCTGGACAGGGCCGCCGTCACGGTGTGGGAGTTCTCGCCAATGAGCATGAAGCCAAGGCCGAGGAGTACCTCTCCTTCCCCGTCAGCGGTGGTGGCGCCACGGCGGATTTCACGCCCCACTTCCACGCGGGCCACGTCGCGCACACGCACGGGCACGCCCTTCCGGGCGGCGATGACGACGTCCTCTATCTGCTTGCCATTCTCGAGGACGCCGACTCCGAGCACGAGGCTGGCCGCTCCCCCCTGCTCCATGACGCCGCCGCCTACGTTGGCATTGTTCGCCTCCAGCGCCCGGTACAGGTCCCCAAGGCTCAGGTCGAACTGCTGAAGCCGCTGAGGGTCGACGATGACGTGCCACTGCCGCTCGGCCCCACCCCACGTGTTGATCTCCGCCACGCCTGGGACGCTCTGGAGCTGCGGGGCGATGACCCAGTCATGCAGGGCGCCGAGTTCTTCGAGGCTCTTCGACTTGCTCTTCACCAGGTAGTGGAAGACCTCACCCAGGCCCGTTGCGACCGGCCCCAGGGTAGGCCGATCCACTCCGGCCGGCACCTCGACGTCACCCAGCCGCTCGTTGATGACCTGGCGCGCGAACCAGATGTCCGTGCCGTCCTTGAACTGGAGTGTCACCTGCGACAGGCCGAACTTTGAAACGGAGCGCATCTCCGCGAGCCCGGGCAGCCCACCCAGGGCCTTTTCGACGGGAATGGTGAGCTGGCGCTCGACCTCCACGGGCGTGAGCGCTGGCGCCACCGCATTGACCTGCACCTGTGGAGGCGTGGAGTCAGGGAAGGCGTCGATGGGGAGGCTTTGGAAGGCGAGGGCGCCCGAGACGATGAGGGCGAGGGTACCCGCCAGGACGGCCCAGCGGTGCTTGAGGGACCAGTCAATGGTTTGGGTCAGCATGGTGGCTCTACTCGCCCCCTTCTTCGCAGCAGCCCGCGCCGATGGACTCCTTGAGGATTTCCGTCTTGAGCAGGAAGGCGCCGGTGGTGACGATTTCGGCACCTGGTGCGAGGCCCTTCACCACTTCGACAGCATCGGCGGTGCTGACGCCGAGCTCGACGGTGACGGGCTCGAAGAGATTGGCCTCCTTCTTCACGAAGACGAGGAAGCGCCCCTCGGCCCGCTGGATGGCGTCGCGCGGCACGAGGAGGGTGTCATGCTCGGGCGCCACCTGGATTCTGGCTCTCAGGAAGGTGCCGGCCTTGAGGGAATGGTCTGGGTTGGGCAGTTCCACCCGCGCGCGCACGGTTCGGGTGGCTGGGTCCACCGCACTGGCAATGCGGGTGATGGTGGCTTCACGCGTCTCGCCCCGAAGGGCCTCGAAGGTGAGGGTGACCTTCTGCTTCTGACGCACGAGGCCTGCGTCGGCCTCGGGCACGTCGAGTTGTGCCCAGAAGGTGGTGAGGTCCGCCACCTGGACGAGCACCTGGCCTTCCGTGGCGCTGCGGCCCACCACGGCATCGCGTGCCACCACGGTGCCCGCGAACGGCGCTGTGAGGGTATAGCGCCCACCGACTCCGGCTGCAGACGCGCCAGCGGCACCGAGGGCTGCTTGCGCTGAGTCGTATTCGGCCTGTGCCGCGGCCAGCTCCCGCTCGGCGGCTTCCACGCTTTGCAGGGAGGAGATTCCCTTCTGGACAAGCGTGCGCTCGCGCTCGAGTGCGGACTGTGCGGTGCTCACGCGGGCCCTGGAGGAGGACAGTTGTGCCTGCCCCTCGCCGACCGAAGCCGAGGCGAGCACCGCCAGTGGCTGGCCGGCCTTCACCTCGTCACCGACGTCCACCTTCACCTCGAGGATGAGCGCGTCACCCCGTGCGGACAGCTGGGCGAGGCGGTTCTGGTTGAAGTCGAGCTGGCCAACGACGTCCAGGGCGCGGGAGAAGCGCTGCTTCTCCACGCGCTGGGTCTGGATGCCCACCTCGCGTGTCGTCTCAGCCGAGGCAAGGCGCACCTTGGTGGTGAGCCCGGCCGTGGCCGGAGGCGTGCCTCCAGCCGCCTCCACGAGCTCTGGATGGCAGAACGGACAGACGGACTCCGGAAAGCCATGCTCGCGGCAGAAGTCTCCCGCTTCGATGAACCTGGCGACGAGCGTCGGGTTGCACTTGGTGCACTTGGACTCGGGAACCTGGTGCTCCTTGCACCAGTCCCCTTGCGCAGCGGGCGTGTTGGTGAAGGTGAGCCCGGGATTGCACTTGAGGCACTGGGACTCAGGCACCCCGTGCTCTGCGCACCAGTCCCCCTGTGCCTTGAAGACTTCGGCCAGTTCAGGGTTGCACTGGGTGCATAGTTCCGCTGGCACCCTGTGCGGACATAGCTTGACCGCGCTCTCCGCCGACTGCGCCGGGGACGACGCAGCGGGGTCGGAGGCTTGTCCCGCACCGGTCGGGGAGGAGGAGGACTTCTCGGCTGTGGTGGCTCTTTCCTCCTTCGAGCAGCCGACACTCAAGGCGAGCAGGGTCGCCAGCACCATGGGGCCGATGCGGGAAGCCATCTCTACTTCACTCCCTTCTTGGCCAACTCCGGATGGCAGATGGCGCACTGGGATTCGGGACGCTCATGCTCCCCGCACCAGTCCCCCTTGGCCTTGAAGACGGCGGCGAGCTTCGGGTTGCAGCGGGTGCACAGGGCCTTCTGGACGCCGTGCTCGCACTTGGGCTTCTCGGCCTCGGTGGCCTTGGGAGCCTCGGCCGGCTTCTGCTCTTCGGCCAGCGCGGGAGCCGCGGGGAGGACGAGGAGGGACAGCACCACGGACAGGGAACGCAGTGAACGCATGGACAGGACTCCAGCCATGGGCCCCCAGCGGAGGTCCATGGCGGTGAAAGCCCGCACGGCATGTGCGGGGAGGATGTGGATGGGAGGTGACGGGGCTGCACGCGTGTGCCGGCGTTGCGCCGTTGGCGTCACCAGGCACACGTCTCCCTTGAAGGGAAGCGTCAGCCTCGAGGAGGCTGGAAGATCTCCGCCCCCATCCCAGAGAGGATGGGCTCGTCGTCAGGAATGAACGACATTGCTTCCAGCATGGGCCTGCTCACGACGGCTTCCGGCCCATGGCCGCCCGGCGCACCCCTGAGGGGGCAGCACTGGCACAGGCCACAGTCCAATACGCAGTCGGTGCAGGTGTCACCGTCCTCTTCTTCTCCGGCACAGGTCGCGAACTCGTCGCCTGCGAAGGCGAGCGTCTGGAAGACGCCCCCGGTCGTCAGTACGAGAAGGATGGCGATGAGGCGGAAGAAGAGCTGCATCCGGCACCGAGTCTTATAAGGCCGTGCGGGAGGGAGTCAACGCGTGGCTTCGGGCAGGCGGACGTTGGGCTCGCGAGCCAGCTTCTCCAGAAGGCGTCGCATCCCCCTGGAACTCCAATCCCGGGGGCCCGGGAAGCGGGCGACCAGGCGCCCGTCCACCACGAGGATGCTCGTCGGGAGCTTGTCCACGCCGAAAGCCCGGGCCGTGGCCTCGCCAGGGTCCAGGCGCAGGTGCAGGCTTGGTGCGGGCGGGCCCCCGAGGAAGGCCTCCACCGCTTGCAAGCTCTCGTCATGGCTCAAGACGACGACACCCAGCCCCTCGGGTGGCCTTGTCGCGAGCTCAAGGAGCTGCGGGGTCTCCTCCCGACACGGCGGGCACCACGACGCCCAGAACACGACGAGCAGGGCGCGCGAAACGGGTGCGTCCGCCAGCACCGGGGCGGTCCCTTCGAGCCGGATGTAGCTCGGCGGGGGCTCGGTGCGACAGCCAGAGGCCGTTACCAACAGGCAGAGCGCGAGTACGCGCCAGGGGTGGTGGAGGCGCATCTGGCACGCGATATCTCATGAAACGGCGTGGATGTGCTACCGCTCCGAATGATGGCCCGGGCCGGAGCCGCCGCTCAGGTCAGGAGACGCCCTTGCGCAGCCGGTTCCAGTCGAAGTTGGGGGCCGGGTCGTTCTTGCGGCCCTTGGGCACCGCGACGTCGGCGTGGCCAACGATGTTCTTCATCGGCACGTCGTACTTCTGCTTCAGGTGGCCGGTGAGCTGGGTGAGGGCCTTGTACTGGGCCTCGGTGAAGGCGGTCTTCCCACTGCCGTCGTTGACGATCTCGATGCCGATGGAGCGGCCGTTGATGTCGGTGGGCACGCCGTTCAGCTCGCCCTTGCCCGCGTGCCAGGCGCGCTTCTCGTCACCGACGAGCTGGTAGATCTTCCCGTCGCGGTCGACCATGTAGTGCGCCGACACCTGGCTCTTCGGGTTGCGCATCCACGCCAGGTCACCCGCGCCGTTGTTGGAAGCCGTGTGGTGCAGGACGATGGTGTCGATGTCCTTGCCACCGCGCTCGTTCTGGTTGGGCGAGGGCGCGCTGATGACGGGCGGCTTGGGGAACTTGCCACCCTGGGTCGGCGGCGGCTTCGTCGGCCCGTCCACGGGCGGCTTGCCGCCACTGGAGAGCGCCTTCTTCAGCGCCGCGTGGGTCAGGTCACCGTAGTAGCCCGTGGTGGGCAGCTTCTTGTCGGCCTGGAACCTCGTCACGGCCGCTTCCGTCTTGGGTCCGAAGGTGCCGGGGCCGGTGGCGACCTGGGCCTTGGTCATGTAGCCCAGCTTCACCAGGGCATCCTGGAGCTGCTTCACCTTGGGGCCGCTGTCGCCCTTGCGCAGGCCGGCGGGCGGTGCGGTGACCGAGGGCGCGGCAGCGCGCGTGAGCTGCGCCGGAGCAGCGCGGGACGTCATGGAGGGGGGCGGGAGGCGAACGCTCATGGGGAGCTCGTTTGAGAAGATTGGGACTTCTCCTGGATTATCGGCCCCGTGCTTTGGAAGTTGCCCCAGCGGGTGAACCCCGGCTCCGCCAAAGAGGTGTCCAAAGGAACCCTGGGGTGAGAAACCCGGGTTGAAACGCTCGCGGACACGGCTGTAAGCAACTTCCCTTCACGGCCACCGATAATCCAGTCACTCGTTTCTCAAACTTCAGCAATCGAGGACCATCATGGTCGCCATTCGCGCCTCCCAATCGTCTTTCGTCACGGCCAGCCGTAGCAGCGTGGCCAGCTCGCCCACCCTGCGTGAGGGGGCCAGGGGCGCCGCGGTGACGCAGCTCCAGAACCTGCTGCGTAACAAGGGCTACAAGATCGCGGCGGACGGCGTCTTCGGACCGAAGACCGAGGCAGCCGTGAAGCAGTTCCAGGCCTCGCGCGGACTGGCGGTGGACGGGGTGGTGGGGCCGAAGACGTGGGGTGCACTGCGTGGCACGGGCGGCACGGGAGGGGTGTCCAATCCGCCTCCGACGACAGGCGGTGGCAAGCAGGTGACGGCCTACGTGCAGGGCCGGCCCTCCAACATCAACGTGGTGCCGGTAGGCAACGGGCAGTACCTGCGTGGTGACGCGGCACGCAACTTCAAGGCGATGCAGGCGGCGGCGGCCAAGGCGGGCATCAACCTGTCGGCCACCAGCGGCTTCCGGTCCATGGCTCAGCAGCAGGCGCTGTACCAGAAGTACCTCAATGGCACGGGCAACCTCGCCGCCAGGCCGGGTTACTCCAACCACCAGAATGGTATCTCCATGGACGTGGGTGGCATCAATGGCTACGGCAGCAAGGCCTACAACTGGCTGGCCAATAACGCGGCCAAGTACGGCTTCAAGAACGACGTGAAGGGCGAGCACTGGCACTGGACGTACAAGGGCGGCGGCGTCGCCTGACCGGATGCGCTCAGGCGTATCCCTCCAGGACGCTGTCAGAGCAGTAGCGCGAGGCGGATGGCGACGGGGTACACCGCCGCTGCCCGCCTTGCTGTCTTCCAAGGGCTGAGGGCCGGGGCTCGAAGAAGAGGCTCTGCCCCGCCAGCGGTCATGTTTGCTGACCCGTACGCTCCGCCATCGTCTGGAATGCCGGTACCTTCTTCGCGTGGTCCTGAGGCAGACCGCGCCCCTTCCAGAGGGCGAAGATGGCCGGGTAGACGGTCAGCTCCAGCAGGAAGGATGTCACGAGGCCGCCCACCAGCGGCGCCGCGATGCGCTTCATCACGTCCGAGCCGGTGCCCGTGGCCCACAGCACTGGCAGCAGGCCAATCATGTCCGCTGCCACGGTCATCAGCTTGGGGCGGATGCGCTTGGCCGCCCCCTCGACGATGGCCTCCGTCAGCTCCCCCATGGAGCGAAGCCGGCCCTCCTCCTTCGCCTTGCGGTGAGCCAGGGTGAGGTAGAGCAGCATCACCACGCCTGTCTCCGCATCCAGTCCCGCGAGCGCGATGAGCCCCACCCACACCGCCACGCTCATGTTGTAGCCGAGCAGGTACAGCAGCCACACCGCGCCAATCAGGCTGAAGGGCACCGCGAGCAGCACGATGGCCGTCTCCGCCAGGGACTTCGTGCTGAAGTACAGCAGCAGGCACACCAGCAGCAGCGTGACGGGCACCACCACCATCAGCTTCTCCTGGGCCCGCTCGAAGTACTTGAACTGCCCGCTCCACTCCACGCGGATGCCGGGGGGCAGTTTCACCTCGCGCGCCACCACCGTCTTCGCCTCTGCCACGTAGTCGGCGATGGGGCGGTCGGTATCGACGAAGACGTAGGTGAGCAGCTTGCCGCCCTCACTGCGCAGCATCGGCGGCCCTTGGACGAAGCGGATGTCCGCCACCTGGGACAGCGGAACCTGAGCGCCGCCCGGAGTGGCTACCAGCACCTTCCCGAGTTCCTCGGGGCTGTCGCGGTACTCGCGGGCATAGCGCACGTTGATGGGGTAGCGCTCGCGCCCCTCCACCGTCTGGGAGATGTTCGTCCCGCCGATGGCGCCCATCACCACCTCGTTGACGTCCTTCACTCCGAGGCCCAGGCGTGCCGCCTCCTCCCGCTTCACCTCGAAGTCCACGTAGAAGCCACCGGTGGAGCGGTCCGCGAAGGCGCTGCGGGTGCCTGGCACCTGCGCGACGGCCTTCTCGATGGCCACCGCAGCCTTTTCAATGGTGTCGAGGTCATTGCCGTACACCTGGATGCCCAGCGGGCTGCGGATGCCCGTGGCCAGCATCTCCGTGCGCGTTTGAATCGGCATCCAGAAGATGTTGGGCATGCCGGGGTACTGGAGCTTCTCGTCCATCTCCTGGATGAGCGCCTCCCAGGTGAGCCCCGCGCGCCACTCGGACTTCGGCTTGAGCACCACCGTCGTCTCGAACATGGACAGGGGCGCCGGGTCCGTGGGGCTCTCGGCGCGGCCCGCCTTGCCGAAGACGCTCACCACCTCGGGCAGCTCCTTCAGCTCCCGGTCCATGGACTGGAGGATGCGCGTGGCCTCCGAGATGGACATTCCCGGGGGGGCCGTGGGCATGTAGAGCACCACGCCCTCGTTGAGGGGCGGCATGAACTCGTTGCCCAGGCGGAGGAAGGCGGGCACGGTGAAGGCCATGGCCACCACCGAGAGGGCAATCACCGCCTTGCTGTGCCGCACGACAAAGCGCACCACCGGCGTGTAGGCGGCAACCAGCCACCGGTTGATGGGGTTCTCCTCCTCCTTGCGGATACGGCCGCGGATGAAGAGGACCGCCAGCGCGGGGGTGAGCGTCACCGCCAACACCGCCGCGAAGCCCATGGAGTACGTCTTGGTGTAGGCCAGCGGCTTGAAGAGCCGTCCCTCGGTGGCCTCCAGCGTGAAGACAGGAAGGAAGGCCACGGTGAGCACCAGCAGCGAGCCGAAGATGGACGGGCCCACCTCCTGCATCGCGGAGATGATGACCTCCCGCCTCTCGCCCGGCCGTCCCGCCTCCTCCCACGCCTCCAGCTTCTTGTGGACGTTCTCGATGATGATGATGGAGGCGTCCACCATGGCGCCCACGGCGACGATGATGCCGCCCAGGCTCATGATGTTGGCGGTGAGCCCCTGGTAGTACATGGGGATGAAGGCGAGCAGCACGGCGATGGGCAGCGTGAGGATGGGCACCAGCGCGCTGCGCACGTGCATCAGGAAGAGGAAGATGATGAAGCTCACCACCAGCATCTCCTCCGCCAGCGCACGGGTGAGCGTGTCAACGGACTCCTCGATGAGCCCTGAGCGGTCGTAGGTGACGACGAGCTTCACGCCCTCCGGAAGTCCCTGCCGCACCTCGTCCAGGCGCTCCTTCACCGCCTCGATGACGGAGAGGGCGTTCTCTCCGTAGCGCATCACCACGATGCCGCCGGCCACCTCGCCCTTGCCGTCCAGCTCCGCCACACCGCGGCGGATTTCCGGCCCCAGGCCCACCACGGCCACGTTCTTCACCAGCACCGGTGTACCGGCCTCGTCCACCTTCAGCGGGATGTTCTCGATGTCCTTGGTGGAGCGGATGTACCCGCGCCCGCGGATGGCGTGCTCGTGGCCGGCGATCTCCATCACCTGGCCGCCCACGTCCTCGTTGGACTCGCGAATGGCACGCGCCACCTCGCCCAGCGTCACGCCGTAGGCGCGGAGCTGGTTCGGGTCCACCTGCACCTGGTACTGCTTCACCATGCCGCCCACGCTGGCCACCTCGGCCACACCGGGCACGCTGGAGAGCGCATAGCGCACGTTCCAGTCCTGGATGCTCCGCAGGTCCGCCAGCGAGTGTTTCCCGGTCTCGTCCAGCAGGGCGTACTCGAAGACCCAGCCCACGCCCGTGGCGTCAGGGCCCAGCGTCGGCGTCACGCCCTCGGGCAGCTTGCCCCGGGCCGTCTCCATGTATTCGAGCACGCGGCTGCGCGCCCAGTACATGTCCGTGCCATCCTCGAAGATGACGTACACGAAGGACATGCCGAACATGGACTGGCCCCGCACCGCCTTGACCTTCGGCGCCGCCAGCAGGGACGAGGAGATGGGATAGGTGATCTGGTCCTCGACCAGGTCCGGCGAGCGGCCCATCCACTCGGTGAAGACGATGACCTGCGTGTCGGACAGGTCGGGGATGGCGTCCAGCTTCGTGTTGCGCAGCGCGAAGACGGCCCAGGCCGCCATGGCCCCCACCAGCAGCAGGGTGAGGAAGGGGTTGCGCGCGCTGGCGGCGATGAGCCGGCTGACGAGGCCGTGCTGCTCGCCGGGCTCAGTGGGCTGCATGGTCGCCTCCACCACCGAAGGTGTCCGCGGCCGAGCGCAGGCGGCTCTCGGCGGCGATGAGGAAGTTGCCGCTCGTCACCACCATGTCGCCGGCCTTCAGTCCCTCAACCACCTCGTAGGTGTCCTCGCCCCGGAGGCCGAGCTTCACCTCCTGAGGCTTGAGGCGCCCCTCCCCCAGGTCCACGAAGACGAGCCGGCGCGGGCCCGTGTAGAGGACGGCCGCCTCGGGCACCTGGAGGCGCTGCCCGCCCTGCATCACGAAGCGGACGTCCGCGTACATGTCCGGCTTGAGTTCGAGCCCCGGGTTGGGCAGCTCGATGCGGATGCGCCCCGTGCGCGTGTTGCTCTGGAGCGCAGGGTAGATGTACCCGACGCGGCCCGTGTACTGCTTCCCCGGAAGGTAAGGCAGAGTGACTTCCACCGGCTGGCCCACCTTCACCTGGGGCAGGTCCTGCTCGTAGACCTCCGCCTCCACCCACACCTTCTCCAGCGGGGCGATACGGAAGAGGCGCTCGCCCGCCTTCACCGCTGCGCCCTCGACCACGTCCTTCTCGATGACATAGCCGCTCGCCGGAGAGAGGAAGGGCATGTTCTCGATGGGCTCTCCGCGCTGGGCAACACGGTCAATCTGCGCCGGTGTCAGCCCCCACAGCTCCAGCCGCTTGCGCGACGCCCCCACCAGGGAGGAATTGGCGGCGCTCTGGCTCTTGCGCGCGAGCAGATACTCCTGCTGGGCGGCGTAGAGTTCCGGGCTGTAGAGGGTGAAGAGGACGTCACCCTTCTTCACCGGCTCGCCCGTGGCGTTGACGCGCAGTTCGTGAATGTAGCCGTCCAGCTTGAGCGTGACGTCCACCAGCGCCTTCTCGTCATAGGTGACGCGGCCGAGCGCGCGGATGGAGAGGTCCATCCGCATCATCTCCACCCGGGCCGTCTTCACACCGATGCGCTGGCGGCGCACGTCGTCCACGACAATGACGCCGCTCTCCACATCCGCGCGGCTGACGGGCGTGAGGTCCATGCCGCAGATGGGGCACTGGCCGGGCCCCGCCTGTTTTACCGCCGGGTGCATCGGGCAGGTGTAGTGGGCCACCTCGTCACTTCCGTGGACCTGTCCCTGGGGGGACGGGGACGGGACGGAGACGCCCCACTCACTTCCGGAGCCACAGGCCAGCATGCGCTGGCCCATGTAGGGATTCTCCAGCCGGGGCTCGCGCTGGAACCACTTGTTGATGCCCTCCACCATGGGGCACTCGAAGACGTGCCAGCCCACCTGGAGCCGGACGTCCGCCGAGGCCAGGGCGATGAGGGACTCGCTCACCTGTGCAAAGTGCTGGCGAGCTTGCTGAACGTCCTTCGACGCTCCCAGCCGCCCGGCTGCCTCTGCGCCCTGGCGGAGGTGGGCCGTCAGATCCGCGTGCTGGCTTCCGGCGGCATCCGCCGCTGCCTTGAGCGCGTCGGCCATCTCCCCTGCCCTCGGCGTGATGCCCTCCACGGAGTCCCTCGCGAGCAACTCGCGCACGGACTCATAGGCTTGGAAGGCCGCGCGGATGTACTCAAGCGCCGCAGGGGAAAGCTGGGAGCCCACTGACGGCCTGGCCTCGTGTCCATGAGGGGATACGACCTGCCCGGCACCGCTGCCCATGGGCTTGCCGGTGAACCAGGCCAGGAGGGGCTTTCCCAGGAGCACGGCGAGGAGGACGAGTCCCAGCAGCCCGAGGGCCAGGACGAGACGCTGACGGCGCGGGACGTTTCGGGGGCTCATCGTGAAGCTCCTTCTGCGGGGAGACCGGGGACCTGACCTGTGGCCCGGTCGAGTTCCGCCTGTCGGCGCTGCACGTCCGCCAGGGCCATCTGGGAGCGCAGCTCCACACTTCGCAGCTTGCGTTCGGCCTCGATGAGGGATGGGAAGCCGCCCTTCCCGCTCTCGAAGCCGGCGCGGGCGGCAGCCACCTGATCGCGGGCCGCTGGGACGAGGCGCTCGCGGAAGAGGGCCACAATCCGGCGGGCTTCCACGAGGCGCGTGCGCGCCTGTTCCACTTCGACGCGGATGTCGTTGATGAGGTGCCGCTCCTCGACGCGCAGGCGCTGGAGGTTCGCCTCCGCCTCCCGCACGGCCGCCCTGCGCTTACCCAAGTTGAGCGGGACGTTGATGGAGACGCCCGCCATGAACTGGTGGGGCGTGTCCATCCACATGGAGTTGTATGAGCCCATCACCCGCAGGTCCGGGTAGTAGTCGCGCTGGGCGAGACGAACAGCCGCCTCCCGCCCACCAAGGCGGGCTCGAAGGCCGTCCAGCTCCGGCCGCTGGCCTAGCGCGAGTTCCTGGAGCGTTTCGCTCGGACCTGGCTCCTCGGCCGGCAAGGCGAGGTCATCCGGCGCTGGCGGTAGCGGCGCCTGGGGTGGGCGGTGCAGCAGACCGTTGAGCTGCGCCCGCAGACGCTCATGTTCCGAGTCGATCGCCACCTTCTCGCGGAGCACGTCGCTCAGCTCCACCTCGGCCTGAAGCGCATCCTGTTGCGAGGCGCGGCCCGCCACGTACTGGGCCTCGGCGCTCTTCTTGAGTTGTTCGAGGAGCCGAAGGTGCTCGTCGGTGATGACCAGCGCCCGGTGCGCGACGAAGAGATCATCGAAGAGGCTGGACGCCGTGAGGGCCAGGCGCAACCGCAGCTCCTCCAGGTCCTCCTTCATGGCGTTGGCCTCGGCCTGCGCCATCTCGCCTCGCAGTCCCCGTTTTCCGGGGAAGGGAAGCTGCTGGCTCAGCTCCAGCGTCTGCCCGAATCGCTCACTGCCCGCGATGCTCAGAGGCGCGATGCTGTAGGAGAGCATCGGGTCCTCCAGCGCGGTCTCCTGAGGAGCGCGAGCGAGGGCGGATTGCCAGGCCGCCCGTGCTGCCTCCAGCGAGGGGTTGCGAGCGAGCACCTGCCGGACGACCTCGGCGCGCTCAAGCACCGGGGCCTGGGCGAAGGGCTCGCCTTCGGAGGAATGGTGGGCTTGCTGTGCGAGCGCTTCCGCCCGTGCGTCGCCAGGGCGCTCTTCGGCTGCGGCTACATTCGACCAGAGCCACACTGCGGCACCGGCGGCCAGGGCACCCCGCGGAACGAGGCACCCACTTCTCTTGAAAGACGACATGACTCCTGCTCCAGGGAAACGGGACGTGCCTGTCGCCGGAGCACGGGCGTCACCGGCGGCGGGCGGAACCCGGCCAGCGGACACACGCCCGCCGGCCGTGCTTCAGCGCACGTCTGCCGGTCTCATTTCAGGTAGGAGCAGTGCTGGATGTAGAGGGGCGGCGCGGTGGCGCGGTGGACACCGAGGAGGCGCACCCACGCCAAGGGCAGCGTCTCTGGCGCAGGGGGGATGCTGGGGACCGACTGGGGCACCATCGCCACCGGGACGGGGGTCCAGGCGTGCCCGGAGGGCATCTTGGAAGCCGGCGTCGGGACGTGCTGCGCCTTCAGCTCGCCGCAGCAGGCATCATGCTCGCCCGGGAGGTAAGCATCCGGCTGCGACTGTCGGACGTTCCCTTCGTCGTGGTCGCAGCAGCAGGAGAGGTCGAGCTGCACGCTGCCGTGGCACAGATGGAACAGTCCCTCGACCGCCCCCGCCAAGGAGGGCAGCACCAGGACCGCCAGGACTGCGAGCACGCGCAACGCCATCATCGATTGCCTACGGACGAGGTAGCGGAGTCTTACAGCCAGCACAAGATGAAATGCCGCTCGCCAGCCTGGAAGGATGCCGCAGATGTCCGGTGCGACCAGGTTGTCCGTGGCCTGCCCCATCACTGCACCAGCCGGAGCTTCACCCGCAGCTCCTTCGCCTCCGTCAACGCTTCGGGCTCCGCGGCGGCCACCTGGGAGCGCATCTTGCCGAGCAGTTCGGTCTGTCGCAGCAGGCTGGCCTCCAGCGTGCGCCGGTACTTCTCCAACTTCTTCAAGTCCGCGTCCTCCAGCAGCAGCACCTCGGCGGCCAGCCGCTCGCGTACGGGCCCAAGCCCGGCCTCCTCGCGGGACTGCTTCTCGGTGAGCGCGCCGCGGACCACCTTGGCCGCGTTGCCCAGCGCCACGTAGGCGTCCTTCTTCATGCGGACGCACTTCACCAGGTCCTGGGCGGCGGTGAGCGCATCCGCGAGGATCTTCACCACCTCACCCGGCAGCTCCGGCACTTCTCGGAGCTGCGTCACCACGCGCTCCACGGTGTTGAGGAAGTGTCCCGTGGGCCCGGCTGTGTCAGGCGGCACGGGGGACGGGCGTCCACGGTTTCGGCCAGCGCATTCACCCAGCAGCAACGCGCCGCGGGTGGCGGTCAGGGTCTTCCCCGGGCCGTCCGTCTTCTCCGAGCTCTTCTTCCAGCCGCGCTCGCAGCCGGTTGTTCTCCACCTTCGTGAGCCGCTCCAGCTTCCAGCTCAGGTCCCCGAGCTGCGCGACGATGACGGCCTCGGGCATCGAGGTCGGCACGAGCGCGGCGAAGTAGCCGTCCAGGTGCCGCTCGTACTCGGCGGCGTCTTCACCGGGGAGCAACAGGTGCGCGCCGCTGAACCCGTAGCGCACGGAGTTGAGGGAGCTGCGCTCCTTGCCGACGGCGCTGGTGGGGCCCTGGGACTTCGCGCCGTTGATGGCGGCCTGGGCGGCCTGCACGGCGCTCCTGATGGTGGCGTTCGTCATCCTGGAATTGTGAGGCCAACCCGGTTCGTGTGGGAAGGACACACTGTGCCGCCTGGAGGCCCACGTCCTCCTGACGCTCACCCGGCGCTGTGGGGGCGCGGGGACAAGGGGGACGTCCAGGACGGGGTGGACGGGGTGGTTGTCGGGACAACGTGGACGGGGGGACTCAGGGACGAGAAGGATGCAAGGGGGGCATGAAGACGGGCAAGAGACCGTCCTTTCGTTGTCCCAGAGAGAGAGCGTCCCCTCCTTCTCCCAGGAGGAACATACCTTCCTGGATGGACTTCACGGACCGGCACGCCTTCAGCCACCACGACCACTCCACCGTCCGGCTCCAGCGCCCTACGCCGTCGCCCACGGCCCTCACGTCCCATCCGTCACGGTCCCCACCGTCCTCACGGTCCCGCTGGTCCCCTTCGTCCCCCGGGTCCCCACAGGCTCCTTGGTCCCGCCTGTCCCCCGGTCCCGCACGTCCCATCTTCGGCGCGGTGGTGCTCCCGCCGCACGTCCACCGCTTCAATCACGAACATGACTCGCAGAAGAGGCCCCAGCCCCGCCAGCAAGCAGGCACGCACCAGCTTCATCGAGACACCTGAAACGTCCCGCGCCTTCCTGGTCGGCGCGGGCGGTCTGAACGACGCGCAGGTAGAGGTGGCACTTCAAGCTCGCGAGCTGGCCACCGATTCCCGTGTCGTCCTGACCGCCTATGAGGATTGGATCTTCAAGCGGATGGAACCACCCCTCCCACTGCAACCCGAGGGGAAGGCGCTCGTCCTCCGCATTCCTACCGCTGTGCAGAACCACCCGCTCGTGGAAGGTCTCCTCGAAGGGACGAAGCACATCGCACGAATCCTCGCGGAAGCAACACCGTCCCCGGTCTTCTTCACGGAGATACGGGAGCGGATGCTTGGGCGGCGCTTCTGGACGATCATGACTCTCAAGCAGTTCCTCAAGCATCCGCGGAAGCTGGAGGCGGGAATCATCGCATCCGTGACCGAGGCGGCTGGACTGCCACCCCTTCGAGAGCGGCACCTGGCAGCGCTCGCCGTGCTGACGCCGAACCCGTTGGAGCCACCGCAGCCCAACCCTCAGCTCGTGAAGTCCCGGACCATGAACTGGCGCTACGCGCTCGAAGAGCGGTACGAGACACAGCAGGTGCTGCAACGGCTGGCCGACCACATCCCGCCCAGCCTCACCGAGAGCCCCATGCCCGATGGACACGACTTCCGCCGAAGTCAAGACCTTTCAGCGCCGCGGAAGCAAGATTCTACGGTCGCCGAAATCCTCCGTCAATTCGAGCGCTTACACGGGGAAATAGGATTCGGAAAGCCATAACTCCGTCCCGGGTGCCTCCTGCCGCTGCAACTGCCGCAGGGAGGCACCCGTTGAAGTCCATCGACACGCTGAAGCTCCGCATCGAGCTGGCCCGCGCGAACCTCACGCTCACCGAGGTGGCGCGGCGGCTCAACATCCCGCCCACGACATTCGGAAGCTGGGTCCGTGCGGTCCATCCACCGCCCGCCGACCTCTCCGACCGCGTCGCCGCCGTCCTCGGCGTGGCCACCCACGCCATCACGGCGGACGCCTAGCCCATGACCTGGAAGTGGAAGGGCCCGCCCGCCCTGCCCGGCGAGCGAGCCCTCATCAGCCGCCACCGTGACCCGGTGGCCATTCACTCGCAGCACCCCGAACGAAAGGAACGCCACGATGCAAGACACAGTCTACACCTCTACCGCCGCGCCTGACACGCCCCTCTCGGACAGCACGGCGCCGAAGTTCCCCGACACGGCCTGGCCGGGCGCCTTCGCCCGCTACTTCGACCTCGTCGCCGATACCTGCGAGGCCAGCGACCCCATTCTCTGGGCATCTGCCGCTGGCATGTTCTCCGCGCTCTTCGCCCAAGGCGTGGCCTTGCCATGGGGCACGCAGCCCCTGAGACCCACCCTGTACCTGCTGCTGCTCGGGGCCACCGGCCGCACCCGCAAGACGACGGCCATGCAGGACGCACGGCGCCTCATCCTGGACCCGTACATGCAGCGCCCGCGCTACCCCGGGGAGCCCCAGCGTCTCTCCGTGGTGAGCGGCTTCGCCTCCGGCGAGGGCATGACGGACGCGATCTCCGACCAGGAGTTCTGGCCGCCCGGCAAGAAGAAGGGCGAGGACCCGCCGGAGAAGATGACTGGCCGGTGCGCGCTCTACGAGTTCGACGAGTTCGCCTCGCAGCTCACCAAGTCCAACAAGGACGCGGCCGGCAACTTCAACGGCATTCTGCTGCGGCTGTGGGACCAGCCGCAGACCCTCTCGCTCAGCACGCGGCGTGAGCAGGTCACGGCCACCAATCCGCTCACCGTCATCCTCGCCGCATCCACGTACTCATACATGGGCCGCGCGCTTTCCCGAGGGCACGTCCACGACGGCCTGCTCAACCGCTTCCTCCTCGTCCACGGCGAGCCCGGCAAGCCCATCCCGGTGCGGCCTCCCATCAGTCAACAGGAGCACCAGACCTTGCTGGCCGGGCTGAACCAGGCCATGGCCGCGGTGTGGGGGAGGCTCTTCACCCTGAGCCCTGGCGCCCTGGCGGTTCACACCGCTCACTACCGCAATGACCACCAGCAGGAGCACGAGTCCGACCTCATGGAGGCGGCCACCAGCCGTGCCTCCATCATCGCCATGCGCCTGGCCCTTCTCTTCGCCGCGACCCGTGGGTCCACGGAGATCTCCGAAGACGACATGCAGGGCGCGTGGGACGTGATGAACTACAACCAGGCCGTCGTGGCCCGGCTGCTCCACGCCCTTCAGGACAGCACCTGGCGCGAGGCGGAGGCCCGCGTCATGGCCGCGGCCCGGCGGGTGGCAGACGCGAACGGGGGCACGTTCGCCATGGCAGAGGTGCGGGCGCGGCTCAAGGGGGGCAACGGCCTGGAAGCACGCACGTTCAACGGCTGCTGGAATTCGATGGTACGCGCCGGGGACTTCGTGCTCGTGGCCGAGGGCAGCGACCGCTACCGCATCAACCAGGAGGTGCGGCCGTGATGAAGGCGGAGAACCCTCAGGCCCTACAGATGCAGCAGATGTTCCGCGACGCCCTTCATGCCACTGACCGGCAGGCCCTCAACCGCTACGTGTCCGAGCGGGGCGGGGCCACGGACGCGGCTCAGAAGGAGGCGCTGAAACGCGACTTCATGCGCCGTCCGCTCCTCGACCAGGAGGAGCTGCGAGAGATGGCCCTGCACGCGCTCCGCTCCGCGGTGGGCCCGCCTGTCACCGACACCATCTGGATGCAGTGGCATGGCATCGAGCACACCTGGGACGGCATCCCGTGGAAGGGCCCCTGGGCGGACTACGGCCGACGTCACATGGAGTGGGCGCAGCTCGTGGTCCCCAAGGGGCAGGGGCCCGTCTACAACGCCACGGCGAACACCACGGGCTACCGCAACAACGCCAGCACCCAGGCGCTGCACGCGCTGCACCTGGACGCGGACGGCGTGGGGGACTGGTGGGATCTGCTCCGTGTACTCATGGAGCTGGGCCTCGCCGTCCTCATCCACCGCAGCGGCGGGCACACCCCCGAGCTGCCCAAGTGGCGCGTCATCCTCCCGCTGGCTCAGCCCTTCGTGGTCGGCGGAGCGGAGTCCGGAGTGCTGGCCTGGCGCAACGGGTATGCCACCGCCCGCGTCGCTTTCGGCGCGCTCGCGCGACTCACGGGGCCGGGGTTCGACCCGGCGACGGACGGGCCTCACCACCCCTGGTTCCCTGCGGCGCGAAGGCGCGTGGAAGACCCGGTGCGCGAGGTGTACCAGCTCCACGGCGCGACGCTGGACCTGCACGCGCTGCTGCGGTCCCTGCCCGCCCCGCACCCCACGCCGCCGCGGACGAGTCCACGGTCCTCCACCAGCACGGGAACACCGAGCCTGCTCCAGCTCGCCTTCGAGGCGGCGGGCATGCTCGGGCGCCCGCTGGGAGGCGGGAAGTACGCGGTGCTGTGCCCCTGGAACGAGCTGCACACCCAGCCGCTGAAGCCGAACGAGGCGCCCACCAGCTCCTCGGTCATCTTCGCGTCCACCGGCGAGGGGAACATGGGCCAATTCTACTGCGCGCACTCGTGTGGCACCCGCGGGGCGCCGGAGGTCCTCGACGCACTTCCGGCGTACGCGGTGGGACACGCCCGGGCACGCCACCACTCGCGCTGGCTGGCGTCACCGGCCTCTGAGCGCGGGGACTTCTCCTCGATGCGACCTCCCGGTCTCCTGGATGACTTCAATGACAAGCTCCCCCGCTGACCGCCTCGCAGACGCCGGGAAAACCACCTGCTCCACGGAGGAGCAGGCCCGCCCGCACCATCCGGAGCCACACGGCGACCGGACCGAGAGCACCTACAAAGAAATGACCTCCGCGATGGACTCCATGCCCCCCAGCGCCCCCGACGCCGCCCAGGCCGAGGGCCCCAAGTCGAACCAGGCCAGCGCGCCCCTCAGACGTCTTCCCAGGGGCGTCTGCTGTGCACCGCCCCCGCCGCTGCCGCCGGGCTACAAGTTCCCTTCGGTGCCGGACGACTGGTACGACCAGCCCAAGGCGTGGGCGTGCCGCAAGTGCTGCCGGAACTTCGACTGGACGTACCGCCCCCCGAGGGAGGAGGAGCTGGACCTGCCCTGCGTCCGGTGCCGCGAGGTCCTGGACGCGGATGAGCGCGCCGTCGAGGTCAACCGGCTGCTGCTGGCTCACCTCCGGGCTGGCGCGATGAGGACGCTGGCCCTGCCAGTCCCCGTGGGCGTCCTCGCGCCGCTGACAACCGCGGAGCCCGAAGCGGGGACACCCGGCAGCACCGCCACCGCCTGCACCATCCAGGACGCGGCGGCGCTCCTCGGCTGCGGCACCACCAAGGTCTATGAGCTGCTCAACCAGGGGCGCCTGCTGCCGGCGGAGAAGTTCGGCCGGAAGCGCATGGTGCTCCGCGCGTCCGTGGAGGCGCTGCTGAATGCCTCGGCCCGCCCAGCCCCACCGGAGCGCCCGCAGAAGGCGGCTCCGGCGAAGCCCCGGGCCCGGAGCGCGAAGTCAGTGGCTGCTGCCATCGCGAAGCTGTCGGTCAAGTAGCAGCACGGGGTCCTCCGGGTGGTCCAGCTTGAGGGGGAGCTGGATCATCGGAGGCACCTTGACGCCCTCGTAGAACTTCTTCGTCGTCACAGCAGACTGGTGCCCGATGGTGGCCGCGATGCGCGAGAGCGGCACGCCGCCGTCCAGGGGCTTCACCTCCACTCCGCACTCCGCGGCCCAGGTGACGAAGCTGTGGCGCAGCTCCCCCATGCGCAGCGGCTCCAGGCCGATGGACTTCGCCGCCCGCTTCACCACCTGCCGGATCCACCAGTCCGCCGGAGCCGAGCCCCGGGCCTGGAGGCGCAGGGCGGCGCCCAGGGCCTGCGCATCCACGGACTGGACGTGGACCCGGCCCGACTTGTGGACGAACGTGATGGTGCCCGCGATGGCGCCCTGCCCTTGCAGCACCTTCACCTTGCCCTCGCCGCGGGCCAGGCGGTCGATCTCCGTGCCGTGCATGCCGCACTTGGCGTGGAGCATCAGCACGTCCCGCACCGGCTGCACGTCGGTGACGCGGCCCGTCCCCTTCCAGCCGTACTTCTTGGACTCCCACCCCTGGATGGCGGCGTAGAGGCGCTCCACGTCCCGCATGGAGTACCCCTTGTCCCGCATGGCCTTCTCCGGGCGGGCCGGGGGCACCTTGAGCGCGAGCGTGGCGTCCTCGGCCGTGGTGAGCACCGCCTCCTCCTCGCGCAGCCAGGAGAAGAACGACTTGATGGCCGCGATGCGGTGCCGCTTGGCGACGACTTCCTTCTTCTCGGCGTCGTACCAGCCGTTCAGAACCTGCTTCAGGTCCTGGAGCCGGAGGACGCGCAGGTCCTTCTCGAAGAGCGCCTCCGCCCACTGCGCCAGGTAGTTCCGGACGTTCTTCCGGTGGCGCTCCGTGCGGCCCTGGCGCTTGAGGTGTTCGAGGAACCGCCCTACCCGCTCGGGGTCCATGTGGACCGGAGAGGTGCCGTCCTCCCCCTTGGCGGCCGGCCCTGCCGCCTGGGCCTGGGCCCGGGCGATGTAGGAGTCCGGTTCCCTCTTGAACAGCGCCAGCTCACCGAGCGCTTCGTTCTCGTTGCCCGCCGCCAGCCGTGTGGTATAGAGCCGCCCGTGGACCTGCTTTTCGAGGACCCACACGGTGTTGCCCTGCTTGTTCACGTAGGTTCGGCCGCCCGCCCACTTACCTGTCCATGTCGGCATCCCCGTCCTCCAGTCCGTACGAAGTCCGTACAGGTTGATTAACGACTGGAGGGGCAGTATTGAGGGAGTAGAAGTTCCGCAGTAAAAGCCGTAGGTTAGACCTTACGGCCAGGTAGCTCACCTGGTTAGAGCGGCGGTCTCATAATCCGCAGGTAGTCGGTTCAAGTCCGACCCTGGCCACAGGTAGCCCCCGGTTCTCTTCGGAGAATCGGGGGTTTTTTGTTTCCAGGGCCTCCGCCCCCGGGCCCGCCGCGCGCATCCGTCCGGCAGTTGACACAGCGCGCCATGGGCCACCCTGCCCTCCCCGGCGTGAGGCTCACAGGTTCTTCTGGAGCCGCTCCTGCGCCTTCACGATGGCCGCCGTGCGGGTCGTGACGTCCAGCTTGGCGAACACGTTCCGCAGGTGCCACTTGGTGGTGGAGAGCGCCACGTTGGAGCGCTCGCTGATCTCCTGGTTGCTCAGCCCCTGCGCGAGCAGCTTGAGCATCTGGAACTCGCGCTCGGTCAGCGGCTCCAGCGGCGCGCCAGGCGGGTCCGCGAACTCGCTCGGCCCGGTGGTCCCCACCGAGAGCAAATCCTGGAACCGCTCCACGTACCGGGCCGGCAGCACATAGCTCAGCTTCCGCTGGGTGGCCGCCGCGACGATGACCTCCTGCAAGCCCGGCGTCTCGTCGAACACGCCCCGGTTGAAGCCGAACCGCTGCACCAACGCGATGCCCCGGTTGAGCGCCGCGAAGGCCGCCGCGGAGTCCCCCGCGCGCCAGTGACACACCGCCACCGCGGCCAGCAGCGCGCTCTCACGCGACACGTAGCCCACGTCATGTGCGCTGGCACGCAAGGTCTCCAGCAACGCGTGCGCCTTGCCATGCCGCCCGCGCGCCATCAGCACCCACGCCTGCGCCAGCCCGAGCCGCTCCCACGTCTCGTCGTAGAAGCGCCGCTCGCTCCACTCCCCGCGCCGCATCCGCTCGCCGAGGCCGAACTCCCGCGCCACCGCCTTCATGCGCTCGGGCGACTGCTCCACCAGCGCGAGCCGGACCTTCTCGCCACAGACATGGGCCAGGAAGCGCGTCTGCTGACTGGCCTCGAGCACGCTGTGCAGATAGTCCAGCAGCCGGTAGGCCTCCGCGAACTTCCCCCGAATCGACTTGATGCGGGCCAGCATGAAGTACGCGAGCGCGAACGTCTCGAACGCGGGCGCCTGCGGCAGCAGCGGGAAGACCTCGATGCAGAGCGCCTCGGCCTCGTCGAGCCGGTTCTGCTCGTAGCGGGTGTTGGCCAGCGCCGTCGCCGCGTTCACCCACACCGGGTTGCGCCGCCCGAGGCTGGCGCTCGCGAACGCGGCCTCGCACCGCTCGGCCGCATCCTTCATGTTCCCCTGCGCCCGGTCCGCCAGCGCGACGAGGGCATCCGTGTAGCTGACGAGGAACGGGTTGTTGCGCTCCTGCAGCTTCTCCCGCGCGCTCAGCGCGAGCCGGCGCATCGCATCGAACCGGTTCATCCGCAGCGCCTGGTAGGCCTTCGCCGCCAGCACCGCGCCCGCCATGAAGACGTCCGGCTCCTCGTAGCCCGAGGTTGCGTCCAGGTCGATGCCCGTGCCCGGTGCCGAGTCGGACAGCACGGCATGCAGCAGCGTGAGGTGGTCCAGGTGCTTCGACAGCCGCTCCCGCTCCGACGACGAGGGCGCGGAGGCGACCCGGTGCTGCGCGTCCTGCAGCGCCGCCGTGGCATGCGCGAAGCGCCGGGACAGGATGAGGCAGGCAATGTGCGCCACGCACAGGGCCGGCGAGCGGATGATTTCCTCCGCCGTCAGCTTCGCCATCCACTGGAGCACGAGCGCCAGCTCCCCCTCGCGCATCCACGCCTCCACGCAGCGCGCCGTCAGCTCCAGGCACCAGCTCCGGTCTCCAGAAGCGAACGCGTGCGTCAGCGCCTCGTCCGGCATCTGGTGCGCGGCGAACCACACGCTGGCCGCGCGATGCAGCCCGGGCACGCGGTCTCCGAAGTCGCACGCGAGCTGCGTCCTCAGGAAGTCGAGGAACAGCGGGTGGTACCGGTACCACTGGTGCCGGGTGTCGAGCGGCTGGATGAACAGCTGCCCCCGCTCCAAATCCGACAGCATCGCCGGCCCGTGGGTGATGCCCAGCAGCGCGTTGCACAGCTCGCCGTTGAAGCGGTCCACCACCGAGCTCAGCACCAGGAACTCGTACCCCTCGTCGGTCTGCTCGCGCAGCACCGCGTCCGCGAGGTAGCGCGCCACGTCGTGGTTGGAGCCGATGGCCTTCCGCAGTGCATCGCTCACACTGGCGTGCTCGCCCGCGGACAGCAGCGCCAGCTTCACCCCAGCCACCCAGCCCTCGGTGCGCGCGCGCAGGTACTCGACGTCCTCCGGCAATAGCGCGGCGCCACACAGCCGCTGGCCCAGCTCGCGGATGGCCTCGCCGTCCAGGCTCAAGTCCCTGCTGTCCAGCGTCACCAGCTGCTCGGTGAGCTTCAGCTTCGCCAGGTCCAGCTCGGGCGGGTGGCGTGACGCGACAATCCAGTGGATGTGCGGCGGCGAGTGGTCCAGCAGGTACGAGAAGGCCCGCACCAGCGCCTGCTCGCGCAGCACGTGGAAGTCGTCGAGCACGATGACCAGCTCGCGCCCCAGGTTCCACAGGCTGCGCAGCAACACCGTCGTGGCGTGGTCCAGCGGGAGCGCCACCTGCGCGTCCAGCTGGCTCGCGATGTACGCGTCGAAGTCCGGCGCCACCCGGCGGATGGCCCCGACGAGGTACGAGAAGAACCGCTCGGGCGCGTTGTCCTGCTCATCGAGCGACAGCCACGCGAGCAGGTGCGGAACCCTCGCCTCGCGGTACCACTGCGTCAGCAGCGTCGTCTTGCCCGAGCCGAGCGGCGCCGTCACCAGCACCAGCTTTCCACTGATGCCCCGGTCCACCTGCCGCAGGGGCGCGCTGCGCGTCACCAGCACCGACGCGGCCTGTGGGGGTGAGAGCTTCGTGGGCAGCAGATGCGAGAGGTGCTCCCCCAGCGGCGCGGCGCCTTCCGAGGCGCCTGGCGGCACGGGCGAGGACAGCTGACGACCCCCCATGGGGTTTCGACGGCTCCGCATAGGTGCTTCCCCCGATGGCTGATTCCGGAATCAGTAGACCATGGACGCAGAGCGCCTTGACCCCCGCCCACCCGAGGCGAATGTCGCCGGGGAAACACCGCGCCGCGTCGCAACACACCCCTTCCCCGTGATGCGGGACGCCATAAACGCAACCCCGCTGCACAAGTACCACTGTGCTGCCGCCGCGTCGCGTTGACGCCCGGTTTCGAGCCGTGAAGAGGGGCCCGTTCCCCCTCCCTTCGGTGGGGGCGATGTCGCGGGGTGCCCTGGTATTCCCCGGACAGCATCGCTTCCCCGTTCTGTTCAGGAGGTCCATATCGTGGGTACCCAACAAGTCGGCGCGAGCAGGAACCGGTGGCGCGCTCGGGCAGTTTCGCTGTGCGCTGCTGTGTCGCTGTTGGTCTCATCCAGCGCCTCCGCCCAGGCGCCCTCCTTCATCGAGTTCGACAGCGGGCACGTGCGCCCGCTGGCGATTTCTCCGGACGGGACGAAGCTCTTCGCCGTCAACACGCCGGACAACCGGCTGGAGGTCTTCAACATCACCAGCGCGGGCCTGACGCTCGCCGCCGAGGTGCCGGTGGGCATGGAGCCCGTCGCCGTCGCCGTGCGCAGCAACACGGAAGTCTGGGTGGTCAACCACCTGTCCGACAGCGTCAGCGTGGTGAGCCTCGCCGGCACGCCCCGCGTGGTGCGCACGCTGCTCGTCGGTGACGAGCCGCGTGACATCGTCTTCGCCGGCACCAATGGCCTTGCCTTCATCACCACGGCGCACCGCGGCCAGCACCGCACGGACCCGTCCATCGCCAATGTCCCCGGCGCTGGCGACCCGAAGCTGACCACGCCGGGCGTGGGCCGCGCGGACGTCTGGGTCTTCAACCCGGCGTCGCTGGGCACCACCCTGGGCGGCACGCCGCAGCGAATCGTAACGCTCTTCGGCGACACGCCTCGCGGCCTCGCCGTCAGCCCGGACAAGAAGACCGTCTACGCGGCCATTGCCCAGTCCGGCAACCAGACGACCACCATCAGCTTCGACAGTGTCTGCAACGGGTTTGGCGAAATCGGGTGTCTCGTCTTCCCTGACACCCGGCCGTGGGGCAACAACCTCATGCCGGGCGGCCTGCCCGGTCCCTCGACGAACGTCGCCGGCGTGAAGGCGCCCGAGACGGGCCTCATCGTCAAGTGGAACAAGGCCACCAACCGGTGGGAGGACACGCTCGGCCGCAACTGGAACAACGCCGTGCGCTTCAACCTGCCCGACAAGGACGTGTTCGCCATCAACGCGGACACCCTCCAGGAGTCGGCCTTCTACACCGGCGTCGGTACCAACCTCTTCAACCTCGTCACCAACCCGAGGACGGGCGCGCTGTACGTCTCCAACAGCGATGCCAACAACCTGACGCGCTTCGAGGGCCCCGGTGTCTTCGGCGGCAGCACGGTCCAGGGCAACCTGGCGAAGATGCGCATCACCGTCATCAACGGCGGCTCCGTCTCTCCGCGCCACCTCAACAAGCACATCGACTACTCGAAGCTGGCGGGCAAGCCCGGGTTCGACCCCACCGTCAAGAACCACAGCCTCTCCACCCCGACGGACATGGTGGTCTCCAGCAACGGCACGAAGCTGTACGTGGCCGCGTTCAGCTCCAGCAAGGTCGGCGTCTTCGACACGGCGGCACTGGAGAACAACACCTTCGATCCGCGCACCGCGAGCGCCAACTACATCCCGGTGAGTGGCGGCGGCCCCAGCGGCCTCGTCCTGGACGAGGCGCGCAACCGTCTCTACGTGACGACCCGCTTCGACAACGCGGTGAAGGTCATCGACCTGGCCACGAAGAGCGAGATTGCCGTGGCTCGCTTCTACAACCCGGAGCCCGCCTCCGTCGTGGAGGGCCGCCCCTTCCTGTATGACGCGAACTTCTCCTCCGCCAACGGCGAGGCGTCCTGCGCCAGCTGCCACATCTTCGGCGACAAGGACGAGCTCGCCTGGGACCTGGGCAACCCGGACGACGAGGTGACCTCCAATCCCATCGACAAGCGGCTCGCGAGCGCCCTCGAGATTGGCCTGTTCCGGACGTTTACGACGCACCCGCGGTCGGACATCAACGGCAACAACGACGCGAACATCTTCCACCCGATGAAGGGCCCCATGACCACGCAGACCCTGCGCGGCATGACCCACCAGGGCGCCATGCACTGGCGGGGTGACCGCGCGAACGGCTTCTTCGGTATCGACGCGTACGACGAGGAGCTGTCGTTCAAGAACTTCATCGTGGCGTTCGAGGGGCTGCTCGGCCGCGCGTCCATGCCGACCGAGGCGGAGATGAGCAAGTTCGCGACCTTCCAGCTCCAGGTGCAGCTGCCGCCGAACCCCATCCGCCGGCTGGACAACTCGCTCACCACCCCCCAGCAGAACGCGAAGAACTTCTACTTCGGGAGCCGCCGCGTGGACGGCATCGCGATTGGCGCCGACAACGGCTTCAACTGCAACGGCTGCCACACCATCGACGGCGAGAAGGGCTTCTTCGGCACCGACGGTCTGGCGAGCTTCGAGGGCATCCCGCAGATCGTGAAGATTCCCCACGTGCGGAACATGTACACGAAGGTAGGCATGTTCGGCTTCCCGGACAGCTCGTTCTTCACGCACCCGGAGACGGGCCCGATGGGCGACCAGATTCGCGGCTTCGGCTTCACGAACGACGGCGCGGTGGACACCCTGTTCCGCTTCTTCAGCGCCATCGTGTTCACCAACACCAGCATCGGTGGACCGGCGGTGGGCTTCCAGAGCGACACGCAGCGCCGCGAGATGGAGGACTTCATGATGGCGGCGGACACCGACCTGGCGCCCATCGTCGGCCAGCAGATCACCCTCACCAACACCAACGCCTCGGCCGTTGGCTCGCGCATCGACCTGCTGATTGCGCGCGCCCGGGCGCCGTTCGCCTCCAAGATTCTGGGCGGCGCGACGTACGAGGCCGACCTGGTGGCGAAGGTGGCCGTGGCCGGCCGCATGAAGGGCTTCCTGTACGAGCGCACGCCGGGCACGTGGAAGCCCGACGACGGCACCGCGAACATCACCACCGCGGCCCTGCGCGCGCTGGCGAACACGGCGGGCCAGGAAGTGACGTTCACCGCCGTGCCCCCGGGCTCCGGTACGCGTATCGCGATTGACCGGAACCTGGATGGCAGGCTCGACGGTCGGTAGCTCCCAGACCTGATGCCCATGCCCCGCCCCCGGGTTGCCGGGGGCGGGGTTTGTTTTTATGGGCTCAGTTCTCGTCCTCTCCGCTGAGCTGATGTTCGAGCCGGTCGCCCGTGAGTGCGAGCTGCTCGATGTAGACCTTGAAGAGCTCCGGTGTCAGTCCCGCCACGGGAACCCAGACCTCCGCGAGCACCTCCCCACGGCTCCCCATTCGGAGGCCCACCAGCTCGGACAGCCGGTTCCGCTCCCAGCACGCGAGATGCGAGAGCTCCGCCTCCCGAGCCCGAGCAGGGCGAACCACCGTGGTGACGATGCGCAGCACGCCGTCGACAACGTCACCGACGCGCAGCTTTTGCGAGCGGTCTCCGTAGGTGGGGACCTCGAAGGCACCGTCCCGGAGGGGGTACCCCACGGCTCGGCACAGCTCGCGAATCTCACCGGGCGACACGGGGTTCCTCCTCCAGGTTCTCCCGGAATGCATCCAGGGGGGCATCAATCTGCAACAGCGTCCGCTCCAACTGGTCGGCGGCGGTGGTTGCCCGCCTGACCGCCGAGGCCACCAGCTCACCGTCGAACCGGGGAGCCGCCAGAATCACGTCGACCTCGACGGCGACGTCATACGTATCGAAGCGCTCATCCCTCGTGACCGAGAGCCGCACCGCGTGGCCCTCGGCCGTGGCGGCAATCTCGTCCAGGCCCGCGCCTGACAGGACGCGGCCAACGGGCGAGATGCACCGGATGAGCAGGTGTCCTCCCAGCGAGCGCGCCAGCAGCGTGAAGGGCTGCTTCCGGTCCAGCACCAGAACGGTTCCCAGCAGCGAATCCCGAGGATGCTGCGCCTCCCAGGTCACCTCCAGCGCTGGAAGCCCTGCCTCGCGCAGCTTCTGGAAACGGAGCGTCAGTGCGTCGGCGTCCTGCTTCGTGACCGCCAGCTTCCGATTCGCCCTCCCCAGCATCGCTGGGAGGATTTCGAACGCGGAGCGCAGGGGGTGGGCGGGAAGCGGCGGCGCGGGACGGCCCGAGTGCCGGAGCAGCTCCGCCCGCATATCGATGTGCCGTTGTTCGCGAGCA
Organism: Pyxidicoccus sp. 3LFB2; assembly: GCA_046520375.1. Classification (GTDB taxonomy): domain Bacteria; phylum Myxococcota; class Myxococcia; order Myxococcales; family Myxococcaceae; genus Myxococcus. The sequence continues at coordinate 12,851 of JBKGHK010000005.1, read as the reverse complement.
GGCGCGGCGAGGTCCTCGTGCATCATCCGGATGAAGGTGTCGAGGCGGCTGAGCACCCGCTGGACCTGCAACACCTCCACCGTCTGCCGCAGGTGCGGATAGAACACCTGCAGCTTCTCGCCACCGGAGGGCGTGCGCCCCAGGCCATCGAGTCTCCGCTCGGTCTCGGAGCTGACGCGATCGACCCGCCCCACCCGCTGTTCCATCGAGGACGGCATCCAGGAGATGCCGTAGTGGTAGACCCGCGAGCAGAACGTGTGGAGGTCCTCCCCTTCCTGCAGCAGGTCCGTGGTGAAGAGCACGAACGGATAGCCCGGCATCCGGAACTGCCTGACGACGGTGTCGTTCACCGCTCCGAACATGCCGCCCACGGGCATCTGGCTCTTCAGCCACTTCCCCAGCTCACGCGGCACATCCGCCAGGGTGGCCTGCCGGAGCGCCGGGAAGTTCGTATCGAGGATGAGGTCCAGGTAGGTGGCGGCCAGGGAGAGCTCGCGGTACGAGTGATGCCCCGCGCGCTCGGACTGCGCCTCCAGCAGGTCAAGGAACCGCTTGGAGAGGTCACTGGCCGCGTCCTCTGCTTCGCGGGCCCGCAGCTCCAGCGTGCCCAGCCGGTTGACGACCAGCACGTACAGGTCGATGAGCGGGTTGCCCAGTCGCACCATCGTCGACAGCAGCTCCCTGCGCAGCTCCTCTTCGCGGAACCTCGCGCGGAACTCCTGTGCCTTCGTGGCCGGCCAGAGCGCCGCCAGCTTCGGCCGCTCACGGAGGTCGGTCCAGAAGGTCGACAGCTCCAGCCATTCCGCTGGGCTGCCCGGGTCGACACCCAACCCGTTCGACAGGTCACCCGAGCCGTAGCGCTCCTGACGGAGGTCCTCGGCATGGGCACGCAGCGCGCCCCCCTGCTCCGCCAGGAGCGAGATGGCGGCGTGCTGGTACGCGAGGAAGAGGTTGCGGCGCGGATGCTTCCCAACCTTGCGAAGCTGCCTCGCCGCACGGGCCTTGAGCTCCTCCAGGAGTCGTGGCTCGTCCATCGCCACGGCCTCGCGCAGCGCCGCGAGGACGCCACCGGGCCGCACTTCCAGGACCCGGGCGACCTGGTTGTCCTCGAAGAACGTCGACTGAAGGGCGCCCGCCTGACCGAACCGCTTGGCGATGGCCGCGCCGCTGAGGATGTTCGACGGGCCGTCGCCGCGGAAGTACCAGGCGAAGAAGCTGTCGAGCCCGGAGGTTCCATCCTCGTCACCGTGGGTGTGGCCGTGGAGTCGGTCCCTCCGCTCGATGCGTTCCGCCCGGTACTGCTGGAAGCTTGCTTCCAGGCGCGGCCAGAGCTCCGCGGCAAGCTCTGCCTTCAGCCGCCCCATCAGCCACTGGTCATACCGGTCCTCCAGCTTGCGCTGCAGCTCCTTGACCGAGGCCACGCGCCGCACGAACACCAGCGCCTTCTCGCCGGAGTCGAACGAGCCCGCCAGCGTATCCACCAATCCATCCATCTTCGGATGGGGCAGCTCGGTCCCGAACTTCTTGCGGTAGTTCCTGGCGAGCTGGTTGATCGACTCGACGTCGACCCCCTCGCGCTCATCCAGGTTTTCCGTCTGGTCGACCTGGTCGAAGTTCGAGCCCTCCGACTCGTCCGACACGCTTTCAACCTTCGCCGTTTCGAGGAAGCTCTCGAAGGAGGCGAGCATTCCAATCTGGAAGCTGTGGTTGAAGCGGGCGCCAATGACTTCCGAGACCTTCTTCTGAACCAGCGCGACCGCGAGGCGCGCCCTCGGGTCCGCGGCCTCGGGCAGGGGCTCGTCATGCTGCGCGACACCGCCCTCGCGCCACTCACGCCGGTAGAGGTTCTTGGTCAGCGTCTCGCCGCCCACCTCCAGGCTGGTGACGCGCCGGATGAGGAAGCGCCTCGCCGCGGCCTGGCGGACCTCGGCGGGCAGCTCGGAGTCCTTCAATTCCGGCGCGACCTCCCCCTTGCCGAAGAGCTGGAGCTGATTCCAGAGCTGGAGGTAGTCGTCCTCGACGGGAGTGGCGGAGAGGAACAGCACGCGGGTGGCACGCGGTCCGTAGCCCTTGTAGCGCTTCGGGTCTCCGGCGACGTCCGGGTGGCCCATGGCGAGCGCGAGCACCCTGTTTCGCGCGGCGACGCCCTCCTTCAGGCCGGCCTTCAGGTTGTGGCCCTCGTCGACGATGACCAGGTCGAAGGTGGGAAGCGCACAGCAGGCCGCGCGACCGACCGCGTCCTTGAAGGCGCCCTTGCCGCGTCCACCGAAGCTCTCGGAATCCAACCAGGGCAACAGCTTCCGCCAGGGGCCCGCCTTCCGGTCCCTCCCGTCCGAGTCCAGCTCTTCCTCGGAGACCGCCAGGCTGAAGCTCGGCAGTCGGGCAATGAAGTCCCGGTCCGGGTCCAGCGAGGTCTGGGTGACCAGGTCGAGCAGGCTCTCGCAGAGGACGACGGAGCGTGCCGGGGTTCCATGCAGGGCTTTCACCCGCAGGTCGGGGAACCGGACGTTGTTCGCGACGAAGTTCTGGAGCTCCTTGCCCCACTTCTTCTGGATGTTCGCGCGGGGCGCCAGGATGAGGACGCGGAAGTTCGGCTGGAAGTGGCGGAACAGCGCCAGCGCGCCGAGGGCGACATAGGTCTTCCCCATGCCGACCTCGTCCGCCAGATAGGCAACCCCGTGCTTGTCGAGGAGGTTGTGAAGCGCCACCGCGCCTTCCAACTGCCCCTGCGCGGCCTTGTCGGAGATGCGGCCTCCGAAGTGGAGCAACTCTCCCGCCGTCTGGACCGAAATCATGCCGCGCTCCGCTCGCCGCCCGCGCGCTTGAGGAACCACTTCTCGAACCACACGAAGAACTCCTCGCGGTCCGTCCCTTCTGGAATGACGATTCTCTCGCGCACGTCGCGGAGCTTCCGGACCCGCTGAAGCAGTTCCTGGCCCTTCTTGCGACCGAAGGCGTCCTCCTCGGGGAGCAGCTCGACGAGCGCCTGGAGCGACTGCTGCGCGCACAGCACGATGACGTAGGCCTGGATGGGGTCCGCCGCAGGGGATTCGAGGTCCTTCTCCACGCGGCTCAGGAGCATCGGCAGGCTGTCGTACTTCTGCGCGAAGAGCCTCGCGTGGACGGCCTTGAGCTTGCCTTCCTCGAGGGCCTTCTGGACGTCCGCCTCCATGGCCGAGAAGGAGTGGAAGATGCCGGCGAACGTGTCGAAAATCGAAGCCGCCTCCAGGCCCCGGCGGCGCTGGATTTCCGCACGCTGCGCCGGTGCCAGCTCCTCGAGCCGGCTCTCATGGAAGCGAGCGCGCTCCTCGGGCGTCAGCAGGGCCCAGTACTTCAGAATCTCCGCGGTGGTGAGCTCCAGCAGGAGACCCGGCTTCTGCTCCATCCCCTCTTCGAGCACCAGGACGACGGCGGGCTCGACTTCCGGGGCGGAGACGTTGACGAACGAGGTCTGCCGCAGGCGCTCGGCGAAGATGTCGCGATGCGCGGGCTCCAGGACCACCCATTGACGGGGAGGCAGCGTCCCGACCTCCAGGGTCGACGTCTGGATTTCGAGCGTCAGGACGGGGGAGGACGTGTCGGCCTCCCAGCACACCTCGGCCACACTTCGGGCCCAGTCGTAACGAATCGAAAGTGCAATCAGCGGGCTGGCCCGCGCATTCGAGCCGTCGTCGTCGGAGCCCAGGAAGACCTTGGGCGCTCGGGTATCGCGAGCGAGCCACCAGTCGGAGACGCGCTTCGGGTCCGTGTCGACGAGGATGCCCGTCTCGAAGTTGCCCACGCCGGAGTGGGCCGCGGTGGTCAGGTTCGGGGAGCCGAGGAACACCACCTCGTGGCGACGACGCGGGTCGAAGAATCGGTACACCTTGGCGTGGACGTCGCGCGGGGTGGCCGCCTCCGCCTTACCGGAACGGGTGGTCGCTTCGGGCAGGTGCGCCCAATGGCAGTTGGGAAGCCCCGCCACCGACTCGAAGAGGCGCTCGCTGCATTTCCCCGCGCCCTTGGCATTCCGAGGCAGGTAGACGCGCGTCTCCGCCGGCTGGAACCGTTCAATCAGCCGGCGCAGGGGGCCTGCATCCGCCTCGTCGAAATAGGGAGAGATGACCTCCAGGTTGAGGCCCCGCACGCTCGTTCCCAGGTGCCGCTTGAGGAACTCGTCGACCGGCTCACCGGACATGTAGATGCGCGGTGCCAGCACCCCACCCTTCGAGCGGTGTTCCGCCTGCGGAACGCGCGAGAGGAAGGACCGGATGGCCTCCAGGGCGGTGTGTGGCTCCCGGTCATCCGGCACCTGCCGCTTGAGCGAGGCGATGAGCGCGAGCACGTCCTGGCGGAGGGAGCTCTCCTCGCCCTCCGTGAGCACGTCGATGTGACAGGCCTCGACGTTGCTCCACCAGCCCGCTTGGGTGACATTGGCGGACAGGGTGGCCACGAGCAGGTGCTTCTTGCGGCGCCCCCGCTCGTCCGCCTCCTCGTCCTGAAGAAGTGCCAGGACGTTCTTCGGGTGGAAGTAGCCCTGCTTGCGCCTCACGGGGATGCGGCGGACTGGCAGCTTCGAGGAGCCATCCCCCGCCTTGAGGACGCCAGGGTCATAGTAGACGGCCACCTCGATATTGGAGCGCAGCGCCTCGTCCAGCATCGCGAGGCGGATCTTCTCGCTCGCGCTCGAAGCGACGTCCACGAAGGCCGTGAGAATCTCCGCCTCGAAGAACGCGGGCTCGAAGGCGAAGGTGAGGAACACCAGGTCGAGGACCTCGCGCTTCGCGAGCTGCGCGGAGAAGGCCTGGGACAGCACCTGCATGGGGATGGTGGCCATCAGGCGTCTCCCAACGTGCGCGCCACGTTCTGGAGGGAGTTGATGAAGTAGGTGTTCTTCCAGATGTGCGGCAGCTCCGACTTCTTGGGGAGCGCCCCCACCTCGTCGGCGAAGTGGACCTTCAGCCGGCTGCGCTCGATGCGGACCCAGGGCTCGGCCGCGTGGCGCGACTTCATGATGTCGGCGTTCTGCTGGATGAGCAGCCGCAAGGCCTGGGGCACGTCCCCGCCGGAAAAGGCACGCGCGGCCTCCAGGAGGCGTCTGGCCAGGGCCTCGTCCGCGTAGCCATCCTGGATGAGGCTCAGCTCGCTTTCGAGCTTGTCCACCCGCAGGAACCGGAGCGCGCCCTTCCAGTGCTCCGCCAGCTCGCCCGCGACCTCCGCGAAGGGCTCACCGTCCCGCGAGCACAGCAGGGCAAACGACTCCGTGGCGGCAACGAGCAGCGGCTCCAGCGCGTGGATGGCGTCCAGGCGCGAGTGCAGGTCATCCCATCCACGCTTCCCTGCGGCGTTCACCACGTGCAGCAATTCGCCCATGCCGAAGCCCATGTCGCCCGGCAGGCCCTTGAGCAACTCGGCAAGGTGCGGTTGGCAGCCCTGGGTGGCGTCGTCGTCCCCTCCGAGCAACAGGTGCTGCTCGTAGAACCGGCGCTCTTCGCTTCCCAGCTTCGGCCCCAACGTCCGGGCCAGCGCGCTCGCAAGCTGCGCATGACGGCCGTCCAGATACACGGTGACCCGCTCCCGCTTGAGCAGGTCCAGAATCACGCCCGGGTCCTTGAGTCCCCGCTTCTTGAGCGCAGGCAGCAGGACGGCCTCGACGTGCTCCCGGGCCGCGTCCTCGAGCGTCAGCTCCTCCTGCTTCAGCAGCCCGCTGTTCCTGGCGGGCACGCTGAACAAGCCCCACAGGCCGTAGACCTTCTGGTTCGAGAGGATCTGCGTGTCCTGCTCGGCGCCAATCTCCACCGAAGTGCCCTGCTCCAGGGTCCGCCCGACGCGTTCCACACCCCGGAAGTCCCCATCCTGGTGGGAGCTGGCGTGATACCGGCAGTAGGCGGCGAGCTGCTCGAACTTGAGGAACAGGTCCAGGGTCGAACCGACGTCCTTCCCGAACCGCTCCTGCGCCTGCTCGGCGAAGTAATACCCGAGCAACAGCGTGGTGAAGCCTCGCACCGAATTTGAGACCGTCGTCAGGTTGCCAACGACACGTCGCCCGAAGCGCGACCAGACGGGCACGAAGCCCAGAGGGTCTCGCGAGCCCTTCACCTGGGCCCGCGAGTCAATCTCTGTCAGGAACAGCAAGGGCTCCCCCAATGACTGGCACCGGGCCCCTGCAATCAGGGGCGGGCCCGCCGCGACGACGCATCCTTCTCCGCCGTCGCGGTCGATTCAACTGGGAGAGATTCCACCCACCCCGCTCAGCTGTCCGCCGCGCAGGCCCCGTCCAGCGCGCTGCCAGAGGCACCCTCGCAGGTGCCGCTCTCGCAGTCCCTGTCGTCGAAGCAGGCCTCGCCCTCCGCGCGCTTCTTCACGCAGGTGCCATACCGGTCCCCGGGCGTGAAGTGGTTGGAGCACGTCAGCGCCCGCTCGCACTCGGCGGCCACCGTGCACGCCTCGCCCTCGCCGCGCAGCGCGTAGTCGCACACGCCCCGGGCCGCCGGGCCGTCATCCCCATTGGGGAAGCTGCACACCAGGTCGTCCGGGCACGCCGTCTGTGCATCACACGCCTCGCCCAGGCCCGAGCCGCAGCCCGAGGCCAGCACCACCGCGCACAACCAGGGAATCACCAACCGGCGCATCACAGCGAAGCCTCCAGGGAAAGCACCGCCGAGCGGCCCGGCTCTTCCACGCCGGAGCCATGCGTGCGGTACGTCGCATCGAACAGGTTCTGCAGCGTCAGCGCCGCCGACAGTCGCTTGCCCAGCTTCGCCCCCGCCCTCGCGTGGAAGACGATGAAGCCCGGCGTCTCGGCGCAGTCCGGCACCTCCGCGCAGGTGCGGATGTCCAACAGGTCCGCCGCGGAGAAGGCGTCCTGGGCCAGCGCCCAGCGAGACACCCCCTCCAGGAAGAACACCTCCCCCGGCTCCCACGTGGCGCGCACCAGGCCGTTGAGCGGCGGCGTGCGCGACAGCGGCTCGAGGATGAGCGGCTCGCCCTCCACCGTCAGGTCCCTGCGCTTCTGGCGCGTGTGCGTGTACGTCGCGTGCGTCGCCAGCGTCAGCGTCGGCAGCACCTTCACCGCCACCGAGGCCTCCAGCGCGTGGATGTCCGCGCGCTCGCGGTTCTGCCGCGTCAGGTACGGCACGCCGTCCGGGTTGAACTGCTCCCCGTCCAGCAGCGTCGGCACGTTGCCCACGAGCCCGTCCACCACCGTGAAGGCGTAGAAGAGCTGCGCGCCCACCACGCCACGGTCCACGCGCGTGCCCACCTCCGCCGTGTAGGACTGCTCGGGGTGCAAGTCCCGACCGGGCACCAGGTACCCCGGGCCCTCCGCGCCCAGCCGCAGGTAGTCGTCGATGTTCGGCGCCCGGAAGCCCGAGCCCAGGTTGAGCAGCACCGACACGCCCTGCGCCACCCGCTGCCTCACACCCAGCTCACCGGCCACGCCCACCGCGTTCTGCGTGATGGCCGGAAACACCGGCAGCGGCACGCTCGCGTCGGGGAACAGCTCGGCGAGCCGCCCGTCCTCGGGCAGCGACACATGGTGGAGCTGGGCGCGCACCCCCGCGTGGTACGAGAAGGGCCGCTCCACGTCGCTCGACAGCAGGCCGAAGACACCGGCCGCCAGCGCCGTGGGCGCCCCCGGGTAGCGCGCGTCCTCCGGACGGGGCGAGAAGTCCAGCTCGGCCCCGGACAGCGGGCTGCGCCCGAAGGTGCTCGACGCCTTGTCGTGGAAGACCTCCGCCCCGAAGAGGGGCACCGGCGCGCCGGGCAGCGCGGAAATCGCCGGGGCCTCGCCCTCGGCGCGCACGCCCACCGTCCACACGTCCACCTGGTCCCGCTCCAGCCTGTCGCGTGACACGCGGAAGCGGTCCACCTGCTCACCCTGCCGGTGCACGCTGACCTCCACGGCGCCCCGCCGCAGGAACCCCGGGCCCGCGTGCTCCAGCCGCGCATGCGCGAAGTCACGCACCTGGTCGCTGAAGCGGCGGAAGTCGCCCGGCACCGAGCGGTCCAGGCGCGGCGCGTCCGACTGCCGCACGCCCTGGTACTGGAGGTACAGCTGCAGGCCCGGCCGCAGGCGCTGGCGAATCTTCAAGGCCGCGTCGCCCTCCTGGTAGCCCGTGTACTGCTGCACCCCCACGCGGTCTCCGCCGCGCAAGTCGTTGAAGTCGCGCAGCGTGAGCGCACCGGCCACCGCCGTGTCCTGCAGCGACACACCCGCGCGCAGGTGTCCCTGAAGGCTCTGGTCCGCGCTGCCCGCCTGCGCGCGCAGGGCGCCAATGGGCGTGGCCTCCGTCGCGAAGCGCGGCCAGAAGGTGCGCACGTTGACGACGCCGCCCAGCGCGTCCGAGCCGTACAGCACCGAGCCCGGACCGCGCACCACCTCCAGCTGCTCCACGAGGAACGGGTCCACCGTGTTGAGGTACTGGTTGGGCCCCGAGCGCACCGTGCCGTTGTTCAGCCGCACGCCGTCCACCAGCAGCAGCACGTGCTGCCCGTACAGGCCGCGGAGGATGGGCGTGCCGCTGCCGTGGTTCGTCTTCTGGAGGAAGACGCCTTCCGACTCGAAGAGCGCCTCGGGCGTGGTGCGCGCGGGCCGGCGGGCCAGGTCTTCCCTAGTCACCACCGACATGGCGCGCGGCTGGCTGGACGCCGCCCGGGGACGCCGCGTGGCCGTCACCACCGTCCGGGGGATGACCGGCTCCACCCCCGTCTCGGGCACGAGGTCTTCGTCCGGATTGAACTGCGCGGAGGACATCGGAGCGCCAGGAGGAGGCAGCACCTCCAGGTCCGACGCGGCGGAGGGCTGCGCCTCGGGCGCGGAGGCCGTCTCCGGAGGCGGCGGGGGCACCTGCGCTTCGGAGGTGCCGGTGAGCGGTGCGTCGGCCGGCGCGGAGGAGGGCTCCACCGGAGTGGGGGCCACCGGGGCCTGCTGGGCGTGGGCCGGGACCAGGGGCGCGCCGGTGAGGGCGCAGCACGTCATCAGGACAAAAGAACGAAGATGCATGGGGGTGTCGCGAGTCTCCTACGAGGGTTCCCTCCAGGGGAAGACGCCCCGATTCTGCTCCGGTCGCACGCGGGTTCCGTGGGCCGGGGGTGGCGGTTCCGGGCCCTGCCCGGCGCCCACCTTCGCGCCATGCCTGCCTGTCTGCCCTCCGACGCTTTTTTTGACGGAGCGCCCGACCGCCCGCCTAATGCCGCGGACAGGTCGGTAGCGGCCTGTAGCAGCCACGCCCGGAGGAAGTCCGATGCAGGATGGAAGCGCCAGACCCCTGAGCCCCGAGGCTCCATCGTCACCGGCGTCCGCCGAGGTCCCCGTCGACGCGCGCGGTCCCGAGGCCGACATCGTGTCCACCCACGTCCTGGTGCCGGAGGAGCAGGTCCAGAAGCTGCGTGAGCTGGCCCGGCGCACCCGCATCCACCAGAGCGAGTACCTGCGCGAGGCGGTGGATGACCTGCTCGGCAAGTACGGCCGTGGCACGCCCAAGGAGGAAGGCCAGTCATGAGCGCCGTCGCCTTCGGCACCCGCTCGTCGCCGTCCCGCACCCGCGAGCCCGTCCCGGCCGCGCTGGTCCGTGACTCGGACGCCGTCCGCGCACCGCGCACCCGCCTGGCCGCCGAGCGGCCGGTCTCCATCCGCGAGGCCATCATCCGCTGGCTGGACCAGGAGCTGTGAGTCCCGCGTCCGGCCCCTCCCTGGAGGCCGGACGGGTACACGGGGTAGGCTGGGGACTCCCCTTGAACAGGAGTTCCCACACCCCATGCGTTTCCCCTTGCTGACCGCGGCCCTTGCCTTCGTCGCCACCGGCTGTGCGACCTCGGGCGGCTTCGACAAGCTCTACCCTGGCATGTCGTCCAGTCAGGTCGTGGAGGCGATGGGCACCGGCCCCTCGCGCGCCGAGGAGTTCCCGGACAAGTCCACCGCCTGGTACTACGGCGATGACCGCTGTGTGCTGATGCGCGAGGACAAGCTCGTCACCAAGGCGACCTCCACGGACACCACCAGCGTGGACACGCCCTTCGTCTCGATGCGCGACACCGAGAAGGCGCTCTGCGCCCCGGAAGGCCACGCCAGCAAGGCGAAGCGCGAGAAGGAAATCGAGACCCCGTTCGGCACCATCAAGGGCGACCTGGACCCGTCCGCCGCCGTGAAGAAGGTGAAGGGCGTGGTGACGGGCAAGGAAGAGCCGGCCGAGAAGACCGAGCAGGCCACCACGCCCGCGCCGTAGTCCTTCCCTTCCCCTCAAAAAGCCCGGGGCCGCGTGCGATGTCTCGCCGCGGCCCCGTTGCTTTCGTGCGACTTCGACTGGCCGGAGAGGCCGTCAGGCGGAGGGCGCCGCAGCCTCGCCTTCCTTGTCGCCCATCTTCCCGGCGATGTCCCGGAAGGACATGTGGCCGACGGAGAGCAGGATGAGGCCCACCGCCACCTGCTGTACCGTCTGGGACAGCCACATCACGTTGGCGTAGGCCAGCCCGCTGGCGTTCACCACGGTGGCCGGGAGGAAGAGGCCCAGGCCCACCTTCGTGGCCGCCTGGAAGGTGCCCATCATCCCCGGCGCGGCGGGAATCATGACGCCCACCACCAGCACGCCCAGGACGACGTAGGCCTGGAAGAGCGACAGCGTCATCGGCTGGCAGGCGGAGCCGGGCGCCGCGCCCGAGCAGTCGAAGGCGTTGGCGAGCATGGACATGCCGGCCCCGTTCAGCCCCCAGTACAGCACCGTGTAGAGGAAGAAGAGGGCAATCTGCGTGCGGTCCGGCAGCTGCCGCATGGCGCCGACGAAGGTGTCGACGATGTCCGCCACCTTGTGCGCCACGCCCGGGGCGAAGCGGCCCACGGTGGCGCGCACGAGGCGCACGGTGCGCTCCTGCTGCCACAGGCCGAAGAGGAGGAAGGCGAGCCCGCCGCCGAACACGCCGAAGAGCACCCAGGAGCCCCACTTGACGTAGCGGATCTCCGGCGTCTCGGTGGGGACGAAGAAGAGCAGCACGCGCATCATCGCCGCGACTGTCAGGCCATCCACGATGCGCTCCAGCACCACGGACGTCATGGCGGCGCTGCGGCGGATGGAGCTGCGCTGGGCGATGAGGAAGGGCCGGGCGAACTCGCCCAGGCGGAAGGGCAGCACCAGCAACATCATGAAGCCGATGCCGGAGGCCTCGTTGAGCTTGCGGAAGGGCACCTTCTCCAGACCCGACAGGAGGCAGCCCCACCGCAGGGTGCGGAACACGTGGATGGCGAGGAGGCAGCCGAAGTACGGCACCAGCCACGCGTAGTTGGCCGCCTTGAGGCTGGCGACCTGCGTGGCCCAGTCCGTGTCCCGGAAGGCCCACCACATGAAGATGAAGGTGACCAGCAGACTGGCCAGCAGCTTGACGGCGCGTTTCACGGCGGCCGGGTATACCGTCAGTCCGGGTCAGACTCCAGCGACTCGCCGCCGAGCAGCCTGGAGGGGTTGTCCCTCATGAGCCGGGCGAAGGCCTGCTCCCCTGCCCTGCTCCGCAGCTCCGCCAGCGAGCGGCCCACCCAGTCCCGGGCTCCCACCGGGGCGTGCAGGTCCGTGGCGGCCACCGCGTAGAGGCCCTCCTCCAGGAAGGCTCGGGCCAGCTTCTTGGGCATGGGGCCATAGCGGCCGATGAGCGCCCCCATGTCCAGTTGGAGCAGCGCCCCCGCCCGCACCGCCTCCGCCGCGCGGCCCTTGCGCTCGAACTCCAGGCAGCGCTCGGGGTGCGCCAGCAGGGGCACCACGCCCTTGGTCCGGATGCGGAAGAGGATGTCCGGCAGGGCCGGCACGGGCGCGGTGTAGGGAAGCTCCACCAGGGCGTAGCGGCCGGGCCCCAGCGTCCGCGCCGAGGGCGTGCCCAGGCCGCGCAGGAAGGCGTCGTCGAGCACGTTCTCCGCGTTGCGCCCCAGCGTCAGGGGGATGCGCTCGCGGAGCAGGGCCGCGGCCAGCTCCTCGCGCTTCGCGTCCACCACCTCGACGGGGGCGTACTCGGGGCGGGCGTGGGGGCTGGGGGCGACGGTGGAGAAGCCGAGGTCGACCAGGGCGCGCGCCATCTCCAGCGCGTCTTCGAGCGAGCGGGCGCCGTCATCCACCCCGGGCAGCAGGTGGCAGTGCAGGTCGACGAAGCCGCTCACGCGTCTCCGCCCTGCCGGTCGGGGTGACGGGAGGAGGGCAGCTCGTCCTCCTGCTCATCCGCCTGACGGTCGGGCACGCGGTACTCCTCGCCGAGCCAGCGGCCGAGGTCCACCGCGCGGCAGCGGCGGGAGCAGAAGGGAAAGGAGGCGTTCTCCGCACGCGGGGGAACGGGCTTCTGGCAGATGGAACACTTCGAGAGGCTCATGATGGATGGGGCTTAGATAAGCGTTGACGCTCGCGCGAGCCAGGATGTTTCGTGCCCGGCCACCCGTGGGAGGTCCCTGCCATGAAGGTCCAGCGAATCACCGAGCCCGGCGGTCCCGAAGTGCTCGCCCTGGAAGAGCGCCCCGAGCCCGAGCCCGGCCCTGGTGAAATCCGGGTGCGGGTGCGCGCGTCCGCGCTCAACCGGGCGGACCTGCTGCAGATTCGGGGCCTCTACCCTGCCCCGCCGGACGTGCCGCCAGACGTGCCGGGCCTGGAGTACGCGGGCGAGGTGACGGCGGTGGGCCCGCGCACGCGGCGCTTCAAGGTTGGGGACAGGGTGATGGGGCTGGTGGGCGGCGGCGCGTGGGCGGAGTCGCTCGTCACGCACGAGCGCGAGGCGCTTGCCGATGCCGGAGGGCATGGACTTCGCGGACGCGGCGGCGCTGCCGGAGGCGTACCTCACCGCGTACGACGCGCTGGTGCTGCAGGGCGAGCTGAAGCCCGGAGAGACGGTGCTCATCCACGGTGGCC
>JBKGHK010000059.1:0-25154 GCA_046520375.1 Pyxidicoccus sp. 3LFB2 | reverse complement strand
GCCGCGCCCGCCCCGGCCGCCATCGTCCCGGCGCCTCCGGCCACGCTGGCCGCACGCATGCCGCTCATCGTGGAGCCCAAGGCCCCGCCCAAGCCCACGGTGAAGAAGAGTCAGGACCAGTTCGAGTTCGTGGGCGACCGCAAGAGCTTCTCGCTGCCGCCGCTGGACGTGCTCGAGTGTGACAGGCAGGAGCGCACCGCGCTGGACAAGGACGCCTTCCTCGTCACCGCGGAGAAGCTGCGGGCGAAGCTGGCGGACTTCGGCATCGTCGGCGAGGTGGTGGAGATTCGCCCCGGCCCCGTCGTCACCATGTACGAGTTCCTGCCGGGCCCCGGCATCAAGGTGAGCAAGATTGCCGCGCTCGCCGACGACCTCGCCATGGCCATGGAGGCCATGCGCGTGCGCATCGTCGCCCCCATCCCCGGCAAGGGCGTGGTGGGCATCGAGGTGCCGAACAAGGACCGCGAGACGGTCTACCTCAAGGAGATTGCCGAGCAGGACGCCTTCAACAAGGGCGCCAGCAAGCTGACCATGTGCGTGGGCAAGGACATCGAGGGCATGCCGTACGTCCTCGACCTGGCCAAGGCGCCGCACCTGCTCATCGCCGGTACCACGGGCTCCGGTAAGTCGGTGGCCGTGAACTCCATGATCATGAGCATCCTCCTCAAGGCCACGCCCGAGGAGGTCCGCTTCATCATGGTGGACCCGAAGATGCTGGAGCTCTCCGTCTACGAGGGCATCCCCCACCTGCTCCTGCCGGTGGTGACGGACCCGAAGAAGGCGGCGCTCGCGCTGCGCTGGGCCGTGGAGGAGATGGAGCGCCGCTACCAGCTCTTGTCCGAGGCCGGCGTGCGCAACATCGGCGGCTACAACAAGCTGGTGGAGAGCACCGCCACCGAGGTGAAGGACCCCGCCGCCGAGTCCGCTCCGAAGAAGAGGGCCAAGCCCAAGAATGTCCTCGTGCTGGATGCCGCGGGCGACAAGCCGTCCATGCCCGCCGGCAGCGAGGGCCTGGGCGTGGCCGCGCCCCGCGACGACGACGAGGACATGCGCGAGGCGGTGGTGTCCGAGGAGGCCCCCGAGGTGCCCGAGGTGGAGGCCGAGCCCGAGGACTCCGAGGAGGAGCTGGTCGCCGCGGCCGCCGCGGAGAAGGCGGAGAAGAAGCAGCGCCAGAAGCTGCCCTACATCGTGGTCATCATCGACGAGCTGGCGGACCTCATGATGGTGGCCAGCCGCGAGGTGGAGACGTACGTGGCCCGGCTCGCGCAGATGGCGCGCGCGTCCGGCATCCACCTGATGGTCGCCACGCAGCGCCCGTCCACGGACGTCGTCACCGGCATCATCAAGGCCAACTTCCCCACGCGCGTCAGCTTCATGCTGCGCTCGAAGCCGGACTCGATGACGATTCTGGGCACGGTGGGCGCCGAGGCCCTGCTGGGCATGGGCGACATGCTCATCATGCCGCCCACCAGCGCGCACCTGCAGCGCGTGCACGGCGCCTACGTGTCGGAGACCGAAATCAAGCGCGCGGTGGACCACCTCAAGGCCCAGGGCAAGCCCGTCTACGACGAGTCCATCCTCAAGCCGCGCGACGAGGAAGGCGAAGGCGGTGGCGGCGAGGAGGACGAGCTGTCCGACGAGCTGTACGACCAGGCGCTCGCGACGGTCAGCGAGATGCGGGCCGTCTCCATCTCCATGCTCCAGCGCAAGATGCGCATCGGCTACAACCGCGCGGCGCGCATGATTGAGCGCATGGAGCGCGACGGCGTGGTGGGCGCGGCGGACGGCGCCAAGCCCCGCGAGGTGCTCATCCGCGGCGTGGGCGACATGCCGGGCGCCGGGGCGATGTAGCCCGGCCCGGAAGCTCGGAAGGGCGCCCCGTCCGGGAACGGACAGGGTGCCCCGGGCGGTTCTTCCTGTCGGGGGCGTTCGGGCCGGGCCCGGGCGCCCCCGCCTCTTTTTTCGCGAGGCGCGTGTCCATGATTGTCGCCATCTCCCGCTTCCGCCCGGCGCCCGAGGACGCGGACCGCCTGGTCGCCCGCTTCCAGGAGCGCACCCGGCGGGTGGACGCCTACGAGGGCTTCCTGGGCCTGGAGGTGCTGCGGTCCTTCGAGCGCTCGCCGGAATTGCTGCTGGTGACGCGCTGGCGCGACAGGGAGGCGATGCGTGCCTACTTCCAGTCAGAGGACTTCCAGCAGGCGAAGGCGGCCAGCGCCGAGCAGGAGGGCGCCACCTTCGCCATCTACGAGGTGGTGGGCACTTGATGCGCGTTGTGGGTTCCCAACAGGCTCCGCGTCGTCTATGGGCGGTATCCCATGGCTGAACGCATTGCCCTCTTCGCTACCGCCGCCCGAGGCACCGAGGACCTCCTCGCCGAGGAACTGAAGGAACTCGGAGCCCGCCGCATCCGCCAGGACCGGGGCGGCGTGCGCTTCATGGCCACGCTCGACGAGGCGCTGATGGTGAGCCTCTGGTCCCGCATCGCCATGCGCGTGCTCTACCCGCTGGGCACCTTCGAGGCCCATGGTGCCGACGGGCTCTACGAAGCCGCGCTGAGCATCCCCTGGGAGGAGCACCTCAACCCGGACACCACGTTCGCGGTGGATGCCACGCTGAAAGACAGCGAGCACAGCCACTCGGGCTTCGTGGCGCTCAAGGTGAAGGACGCCATCGTCGACCGCATCCGCAACGCGGTGGGCGCCCGGCCGGACGTGAATACGCGCAACCCGGACGTGAGCGTGGTGGCGCACCTGGCGCGCGAGACGCTGTCGCTGTCGCTGGACCTGTGCGGCGAGCCCCTGCACCGCCGGGGCTACCGCGTGCGCCCCACCCCCGCGCCCCTCAAGGAGACGCTGGCCGCGGCCCTGCTGCGCGCCGCGAGCTACACGGGGGAAGAAGCGGTGGTGGACCCGATGTGCGGCTCGGGCACGCTGCTCATCGAGGCGGGCCTCATCGCCCGGAAGCGGGCGCCCGGCCTCAACCGCGACTTCGCGGTGGAGCGCTGGCCGGACCTGGGGACGCGAGCGCGCGAACTGCTCGCGGACATGCGCGCGGATGCCCGGCGCAACGAGCGCAAGGTGACGGTGCCGCTCCTGGGCTTCGACAAGGACCCGGAGGCGCTGGACGCCGCCATCCGCAACGTGCGCGCGGCGAAGCTGTCGGAGGAAATCCAGCTCGCCGAGGGCGACGCGACGCAGCTTCCGTCCCTGCCCGAGCGCGGCGGCCTCATCATCACCAACCCGCCCTATGGAGACCGGCTGGGCGCGGGTGGACAGAAGGGCATGAAGAGCTTCTATTACAAGCTGGGCGAGTCCCTGCGCGTGCCGGGCTGGCGCGTCTGGGTGCTCTCCGGCAACCCGGCCTTCGAGAGCGCCTTCCACGCGCGCCCGTCCATGAAGCGGGACATGTGGAATGGCCCCATCGCCTGCACCCTGCTGGGCTACCGGCCTCCGGTCGGCTCCGGGCTGTCGGCGGGCGCGGGGGGCGCGGAGGGCTCAGAAGCGCCGCTCGGTGCGTCGCATCAGCCGGCCGATGTTGCCCCGGTGCGTCCACAGCATGAGGGCGAAGAGGACAGCTGACAGCCCGGCGTACTCCGTCGCGCGGGCGGTGAGGGCGGACGTCCCCACCGCCGTGGCCCCCGCGGCCAGCGAGCCGAGCGAGCTCACCCGCCACACCGCGAGGATGACGGCGTACACCAACGCCCCGGCCAGCGCCGCCGTGGGCACCAGCACCACCAGCACGCCCAGCGCGGTGGCCACGCCCTTGCCACCGTGCAGCTTCAACCACACCGGGTACACGTGGCCCAGCACCGCGGACAGGCCCACCAGCACGTGCACCAGGGGCTGCCCCGGCAAGAGCCGCAGGGCGAGCGCCACCGGCAGCGCGCCCTTGAGGGCGTCCAGCAGCAGCACCACCGCGCCCAGCTTCTTGCCCGCCACGCGGGTGACGTTGGTGGCGCCGATGTTGCCGCTGCCCTTCTGGCGCACGTCCACGCCCACCAGCCATCGCGTCAGCAGCACACCGAAGGGAATGGAGCCGGCGAGGTAGCCCAGCAGGACGAGCGCGTATGGCACGCGGTACAGGCTACAGCAGCAGGTGGGGGAAGCGCGTCTTCACCACCACCCAGGCGTAATTGACGACGATGAGGACGGGCAGCACCACCTGCAGCACCGTCCACTCCCGGGGCGAGAACTGGACCTCCGGGATCGGCATGGCGAAGGCCAGGTGCAGCACGGCCACCACCGCCAGCAGGGCAAAGACGAAGGCGGCCACCGTCCCCAGGGGGTTGGCGTCCCAGGCGCCAGCGAAGTTGAAGTGGGACACCCGGTCCGCCACCCGCGTCAGCCCGCAGCCGAGGCAGGGCCAGCCCGTCTGCTCGCGAAGCACACAGCCCCAGAACGGGATGAGGCGGGCCACCGGGATGTAGCGGGCCACCAGCAGGCCCAGGATGCCGGCGAGGCCCAGGGCATCCACGGTGCCGAAGCGACGGTTGCGGGGAGGGATGAGGACCTTCATGCGCGCCTCACCATGGGGGTGTGGGACAGGTGGACTCTAGTATGGCCAGCGGCTTGCCGGGGCAATGACTTCTGGCTAAGCGTACGGGTCATGAACTCGCTCCGCACGTCCCTGATGCTGCTGGTCGCCGTTCCCCTGGTCGCGCTCGCGGGTGACAAGACGCCCGCCAAGGGGGCCAAGGCCGCCGAGGCTGACTGTCACCACCCCCCCCGCGCCGCAGGCCGCCAAGGCCGAGGCCCCCGCCGCCAAGGTGGAGCTGGCTTCCGCGCCCGCCGCCGCTGCCGCCGCCCCGGCCCAGGATGGCTGGAAGCTCACCCGGGGTGAGCCCCTCAAGGGCGCCAAGGCGGTGAAGCTCGCGGACGTGCTGGCGAAGCCCCAGGCGCACGACGGCAAGACGGTGCTGGTCGAGGGCACGGTGCGCAAGGCGTGCGAGCGCAAGGGCTGCTGGATGGAGCTGGCGGCGGACAGCAAGGACAAGAGCCCGGGCGTCCGGGTGACGTTCAAGGACTACGGCTTCTTCGTCCCGCTGGACTCGGCCGGCTCCCAGGCGCGCGTGGAGGGCGTGCTGAAGGTCGCCGAGCTGAGCGACAGCCGCGCCCAGCACTACGAGTCCGAGGGCGCCATCGTCCCGCGCGGCGCGGACGGCAAGCCGCGCGAGGTGCAGCTGGTGGCGACGGGCGTCGAGCTGCGCCGCTGAGCTGACGCCATGGCGAGAAGTTTCAGCATGCGGGGCGTGCAGGGCGCGGCGGACCGCGCCGTCCAGCACGCCCGCGCATGGCTCCTGGAGACGGAGCCGGACTCGCGGGTGCACGACGTGCAGGCGGACCCGCGCTTCCAGCACCGCGGCGTGGACCTCCTCTGGGAGCTGCCCTCGGGAGAGGTGCGCGGAATCGAAGTGAAGGGCGACCGCAACGCCACGCGCCGCCGCTACTTCTTCGAGCTGGTGTCCAACCTGGAGAAGGACACCCCCGGCTGCTTCCTCTACAGCGGCGCGGACCTGCTGGTGTACGTCTTCCTCTCGCAGGGCGAGCTGCACGTGCTGCCCATGCGCGCCGCGCGCGAGTGGTTCCTGCCCCGCGCGAAGGAGTACACGCTCAAGCACGCCTTCACCCAGACGGGCGCCATCCGCTACACCACGGTGGGCGCCGTCGTCCCGGTGAGGGACGTGGCCGAGGGTGTCCCGGGTGTGCTCCGCGTGCCGCTGAAGCGCACGGCTGGCGCCGCGAAGGAGGAAGCCGCTCCCGGCGTGGAGCTGCCCCTCCCGCACGCCTCCGCCCCCAAGGACGAGGCCGGCGGCCCGGACGGGCTGGGCTGACGCGCTCTCGCCCCAAGGACGGGCCTTCAGCCTCGACTCCCTTCGATGAGGCTGGCGCTCGTTCCACGCTGAAGCATGCGCCCCCAGAATGCGACGGGCGCCGGCCTGCGCCAGGCGCGGGAGGTGGGCCCTCGTCAGGCCCGCCCACCGCGCCTGGGTACGGACACGGACTCAGGGCCCGTGGCGGTGCCGCCGGTGGCCCGGGTGAATCTTGTCGTGCGCGGCCTCGAGGCGCTCGGAGATGCGCATCAGGTCCAGCAGCTGCTCGCGGTCGTTCTGCGCCTTGTAGATGTGCTCCAGGCGCGGCACGAGGTCCAGCGCGAGGTGCAGGTCCCCGCCCTTCTCCGCCGAGTCCAGCAGCGTGCGGGCCGCCGCGGCCGCGCGGCCGTGGGCCTTCACGTGGATGAGGCCGTCCACGGCGAGCAGGCGGGCAATCGGCGAACGCGAGGTGTCCTCGGTCAGCTTCGCCAGGTCGTCGGTGGCGGCGTCCAGCTCGCCGCGCGCGGCGCGGACCATGGCGCGGGAGATGCCCTTGCGGTCCGGCAGCAGGAACTCCTCCACGTCGGCGAAGGCCTCCGCGTGGGCCCCGTGGCCCCGGGACGCCAGCGCCTCGGCGAGGCTGTCGAAGACCTCGGCCTGCTTCTCGGTGAAGGGGGCCAGCGCCTCGCGCATGAAGCGCTCCTGCGGGGCGCCGCGCTCATCCAGCGGCATGCGCGAGCGCAGGGCATTCATCTTCTCGAAGGCCTGCGTCACCGGCGCGTCCTGCTTGCCGTCCAGCAGCAGCGCGCACGCGTGCATGAGGCCGGTGAGGGTGTCCGCCAGCTCCATCGGCGCCACGCGGTCCGGCAGCCAGCGGCTCCACAGCTCCACGGCCGCCGCCACCACGAAGTCCTTGAAGGGGCCCGTGCCCTTCCACTTCGGCCTCCACTCCTGGGCGATTCCCAGCGGGAAGGACGTCTCCGCCAGCTTGCGGAAGTCCTCCTCGGCCACGGGAAGCCCGTAGTGACCGAGCGTCCCCAGCAGGGCCTCCGTCGAGTACTCCTTCAGGCCCTTCTGCTGCCACGCCTTGTCCACGCGCTGCGTGCTCACACGGTTCTCCGCTGCCCTAGACGCCGGCCATCGGCGCCAGGGGCGTTGTAGCGGAAGCCGAGGCGGCCGTGCACCGCCACGTCACCGGCCCCGTCAGGCGGCGGACGCCGGGGGGGACACTTCCGGAGGCGCCACCTTGGGGACGGTGGGCCACAGCACGGGGTTGCGACGCCCGTCCGGCACCCGGCGGGCCATGTAGGGCTCGCAGCCCCGCGCCTCGAAGGCGCGCTTCCAGGCGGCGAAGCTGCCCCCGGCACGCCAGGCGTCCATGGCCGCAAGCCCACCTTCCGGGCCGCACTGGGCCAGCATGTACTCCACCCAGGCCCAGCGCGCGGACGTGGGCCGCACCTCGGCCCGGCCCCGCAGGCCCTTGCGCAGCCGCTCCAGTCGGTTCTCCACCTCGCGGATGCCGGCGAAGGGGGCCCCATCCAGCGGCGTGTTCCGCTTGGCCACGAAGGGGGCCACGCCCAGCGCCACCGGGAGGATGCGGGACAGCTCGCTGGTGAAGCGGATCAGCTCGTCGATGTCCTCGTCGCCCTCGAAGGGCAGGCCCACCACGTTGTAGACCTTGAGCTGCCGCATGCCCGCCGTCCGGGCGAACGTGGCGGCCCGGATGATCTGCTCCTCCGAGTGCTTGCGGTCCACCAGGTCCCGCATCCGCTGCGAGGCCCCATCCGCCGCCACCGTCAGGTTGGTGGCCCCGCCCCGCCGCAGCTGATCCACCAGCTCCTGCGTCAGCCGGTCCGCCCTCAGCGAGGACACGCCCACCTCGCGGCCCGAGTCGACGATGGTCCGCAGCAACTCGACGATGCGGGGGTGGTCCGTCACCGCGGCGCCCACCAGGCCCACCCGCTTCGCCGTCTCGGGGATGAGCGACAGCACCCGCTCCGGCGGCACCGTCCGCATGCCCCCGTTCGTGGTCCGTCGCATGACGCAGTAGTGGCAGCCCCGCGAGCAGCCCCGCTCCGGCTCGATGAGGAACATCGAGCGCAGCTCGGTGTGCGGCGTCACAATCTGCGAGCGGGCCGGCAGCCGGCCGTCCGTCGCCTTGGCGACGTGGTACCGCGCTCCACCCCGTCCAGGCACCCGGAGGCCGGGGACGCGCGCCAGGTGGGCAAGCAGGGACTCACGGTCATCAATGGACGCCGCCGCATCCACCAGGACATGAATGAGGTCCTCGGCCTCTCCCTGGACGAGCACGTCCACGAAGGGCTCCAGCGGATCCGGGTTGGAGAAGGTCAGCGGGCCACCGGCCACCACCAACGGGTAGCCACCGTCCCGGCGCTCCTCCGCCAGCAGGGGCAGCCCCGCCAGCTCCAGCAGTGAAAAGAACCCCGTCAGCTCCAGCTCGTACGCCACCGAGAAGGCCAGCATGTCGAAGCTGGAGACGGGGTTTCGCGACTCCCAGGTGAACAGCGGGACGCGCGTCTTCTTGAAGGCCTCCACGTCGTCCGGGAGGAAGACCCGCTCAGCGGTGGCCCCCGGATGCTCGTGCACTTCCCGGTAGATGGCCTGGAAGCCAAGCGAGCTCATGCCCACGTGGTAGGGGCTCGGATAGCAGAGGGCCACCCGGTAGGGCGCCGCCTTGTAGAGCGTGCCCTGCTCGTCCGCCAGCAGCGAGCTGACGTGTTCGATGAGTGAGTATCGGCCCTCCAATGCGCCTCCAGAAAGGTACAGCCTTGTAAACACCGCGGCCCCGGTCGGCCACTCCCATGAGGGAGGGCTGCCGGGGCCGCGGTCGCCACCCTAGGGGGTGGCAGGGCTCAACTGATGACTACTCCGCCGCGTCGACGAACGAGGGGATGGGCTTCGACGGGATGCAGCACCCGTTGTAGCCGGCCGCCCGCTGCGCCGCCGTGGTGCAGTTGTCGATGGGGGCGCACTCCGCCGCGAAGTCCGGGTTCAGACCCGAGCCCTCGCCGCAGTTGGTCGCCGGCGCGGTGGTGCCCCGGATGCAGGGCTCCGCCGGCCACATCGCCCGAACGACGTACTTCGAGGAGCAACCGTTGTTCGTGTACGTCAGGTCGCCCGTGAGCTGCGTACCCGGAGCGCTCGGCGCCGAGTACACCCGCACGTTGCTGAACGCGTAGCTGACCGTCCGGCGGGCCGCACCGGCCGGGGTCGGACCGGCATCCACAGTCGCCACCGAGAAGTCGGTCGCGGTGCAGAAGTCGTTGTCATCCGCCTCGGTGCCCAGCGTGCCCATCGCCGTCTGGGCAGACGAGTCACCCGGGTCCCGCGTGGAGAGCGCCACGAGGGTGTCCGGACGCATGGTCAGCTTGGGGGGCGTGGACGTGTTGTCGGGATCGACGAACTTGAACACGCCAACCCGCTCGCCGATGAGCGGCACGTCCGTGCAGGACGTACCATCCGCCAGCTTCGGCTCCTCGACCATGTCGTAGGTCGCGTACCAGTTCGAGGAGTCCTGCACGAAGCAGCCGGCTTCTGGCTGTTCGAAGGCGCAGCCCGTCATCAGGCTGCCCGCGCTCACAACCACCAGCGCAGTCTTGAGGATGTTCTTGGTCATGTGACTTGGGATTCCGTGGGTGGCCTGGGATTAGAACGTGTACCGGATACCGAAGCGCACCTGGCGAGGCGGCTGGTAGCGGGTGGGGTTCTTGAAGTTCTTGTTGACGTCGTTCTCCACCGTGCCGAACTGCGACTCGTCGACATTCGGGGTAGACGGGTCGTCATCACGCTCCGCACCCTCCTGCCAGCCAATCACACCCACCGGGTTCTCGATGTCGCTCGCCTTGCCGCCCTTGAGGGGCAGCGCGTACTCGGTGGTGTACGTCTGGTCGACCTGGTCCACGCCCTGGAAGTTGAACAGGTTGAACACGTCCAGGGTGAAGGAGACGACGCTGTCCTTGCTGACCCGGTAGTTCACGCCGATGTTGGAATCGATCGTGTTGATCCACGGGGTCCGGCCACCGGCGCCACGGGGAAGGATGAAGGACTCATCCTCGCCGTAGGCCGCGTGCGCGCCGAAGTAGTTGATCGGCGTGCCCGAGTTGCCGCGGTACGACAGACCGATGCTCGCGGACAGCGCGTTCGTGACGTTGAACTCCTTCGCGCCGAACACCTTGATGGCGTGCGTGCGGTCGAAGGGCAGCAGACCCGTGCGGTTCTCCAGGAGGTCGACGAGGTCGAAGTCCGAGAGGATGTTCGGGTCCAGCTGCGCCGTCTCCGGCCGGAACAGACCGGGGTAGTTACCGTACAGACGCGACCAGGTGTAGTTGGCCTGGGCGAGCCACCCGTCCGCGAAGGTGCGGTTCAGGTAGACGGTGACGGCGTCGTAGTTACGCTCCGGCTTCGGGAACTCCTTGGCGAACCCGCTGCCCGGGTTGCCGAGGAAGTACGTGTTGCCGTCGTCGCGGCTCATGTCCTCGATGACCGAGTTCATGTCGCGGTGCGTGTAGTTGGCGCCCAGGCGGGTGTTGGCCAGGACCTCGTACTCCGCGCCCACGACGATTTCGTCGGAGGACTGCGGGGTGATGTCCGGGTCGACCGGCGTGCTCTCCGTCTTGCCGCCGGTGTACAGGCGGTTCGGATTGCGGCTGGTCTCCGCGATGGCGATGACGTTGTCCCGATCCTGGCAGGCGGTGGCCTGGCTCTCACGGCTCGACGGATCGCAACCCTCCTCGCCGCTGCCGGGCTCCGCCATCGCGCGCTGCGCGTTGATGCGGCGCTCAGGCGGGAAGCTGCGGTCCAGCAGGTTGAGCGGAACGGCCTCGTAGTACCGGGCGAAGTTCACGAAGAACTTGGCGCGGCCGTTGGCGAACGGGTCGACGATGGCGCCCACGCGAGGCGACCACTGGTTGCCCAGGATGAGGGACAGGTCGCCGTTGCCGCCGTACATGGCCTGCACGTCGTAGCGCACGCCGATGTTCAGCGTGACGCGGTTCGCGAGGGACCAGGAGTCCTGCACGAAGCCGCCCACCGTGGTGCCGGTGGACTTCGACTGCTGGGTCAGCTGGGTGATCGGCGAGTCAGGGCCCGTCTGGTAGCCGTAGCGACGGAAGTCGCTGAGGACACCGTAATCGACCTCCTGGTAGTACACGCCGCCGCCGTACGCCTTCGTCTGGTCGTACACCAGGAACTCGGTGTCCACGCCAGCCTTCAGCACGTGGGTGCCGAGGGCGTTCAGCAGGTAGGTGGCCTTCGCGTTCGCCTGGTAGCGGTCCAGCTTCGCGTCGCTCATGAAGCCGGGGCCGCCCACCGCGTACCCGTTGGCCGGGCAGCGCTGCAGGGTGTGCGGGTCGCCCGCCTCGTCCGTGTATTCGTACGGATCGCAGGCACCCTCCTGCCCCGCGGGCAGGCTCTCGAACACGGTCAGCGCACGCTCGTTGACGTACGCCATGCGGGAGTAGCCCGCCAGACCCTGGGAGCTGCCCAGGGCGCTGCCGTCACCCGGGAGGGTGGAGGCGGTCTGGTGGAACCAACCGAGGTTGGCGTCGACCAGGACCTGCTTGTCCATGAACGCGCCGGCGTACTTCAGGCCGAGCGCCGTGGCGTTGCTCTTGTTCTCCGTCAGGCCGAAGTCGCCCGGACGCGAGGCCTGGGCGCCAGGCAGCAGGCCCGTGCGGGGGTCCAGCGTCAGCTTGCCCAGACCACCCGTCGAGGACGGGGTGCCGTTCAAGGAGACGGAGACGTTGTGGTCCTGGTTGATGAGGTACGTCAGCTTGCCCATGTACTGCACGGAGCGGGAGTCCGCGTAGTACTGGCGCTCGGACCCGGGGATGAGATTGGCGATGGTGAAGCCGTTCTCGTCCTCGGCGTACGCGTTGCGCGACTCATCAATCTGCAGGGCGTTGAGCGCGCGCGTGTGCTGGTAGCGCGTGAACGACGGCGCGAAGCCGGCGAAGAACCACAGCTTGTCCTTGAGGATGGGACCGCCGAGGGTGGCGCCGAAGTCGCCGAGGTTCTGCAGCTCGTTGAGGCCGGTGATGACCGTGCCCTCGTTGCGGACGAGCTTGCGGTCACCCTCGAGCGGGCCCGGCGTCCAGTTCGCGAACACCGTGCCGTGGAACTCGTTCGAGCCCGAGCGGGTCACCGCGTTGATCACACCGCCCGTGGAGCGACCGAACTCCGGCATGTAACCGCCGGTGATGATGTTCACGTCCTGCACGAACTCGATGCTCAGCGGGCTGGCGTTCACGCCGTAGGCCGGGTCGTTCGTGGACAGACCGTCCACCACGTACCCGTTCTCAGGCGAGGTCGCGCCGTTGATCGACACGCCGTAGTTGTCCGTCTGGGCGCCAGGCGCCAGCTCGGCCAGTGACTCGAAGGAGCGGGCAGCGCCGCCCTTGCCGCCCGGACGGGCCACCGCGATGCGCTTGATGAACTCCTGATCCACGTTGACGCCCGTGGTCGTGGAGCCCACGTCGATGGTCGGCGGGGCGCCGACAATCTCCACCACCTCACCGAGCGACTCGGGGAGCAGCTCCACGTTCACTCGGATGGTGCGGTTGAGGCGCAGCTGTACGTCGGACCGCGCGTACGGCTTGAACTGCTCCTTCTCGAACCGCAGGGTGTAAACACCCGGCGGTAGCTGGGGAATACGGTAGTTGCCCTGCGCGTCGGAAACCACGGTCTGCTCACCCTGAAGGTTGGGCGAGGTCGCGGTGACAACAACGTCAGGAACAGGCTGCCGGCTCTGAGCGTCGATGACCGTACCGATCATCGTGCTCGACTGCGCGAAAGCCGCCGATCCATAAAGCAGACCTGCGGCCAGGACAACTCCGGTTTCCCGGAGCACTCGGTTCAAGTGCATACCATACCCCTCCAAGGTGGGCTGCAACCGAAAATGACTCGGGAAAATATCCGAGGTCAGGCAGTTGTCAATAGACCGTTGCTTTTTGGTGACCAGTGGGGCAATTGCGCGATCACGTCGAAAGCCTTCGACACGCTCGCTTGAACCCGGACTCCGTTTCTGTATGGTGACGCGCCCTTTCATCCGGCAGGGCGTGGCCGGTGTCCACTGGTGAAGAGGAGTCTAGTCCATGTTCGATTCAGTCCTTGACCGGGGTCAGGGGCCCAAGCCGAAGTTCGGCATCGGGGCCACCATCTCGGTCATCCTCCACGTCGGGCTCTTCGGCCTCGCGCTCTGGCTGTCGACCCGGCCGCCTCCCGTCGAGGAGAAGGAGATCGAGGTCACGCTGAAGGCCTCCATGGCCCCGCCGCCGCCTCCTCCCCCTCCGCCGCCTCCGGCGTCGTCCTCCAAGCCGAAGACGGAGAAGAAGAAGCCCAAGAAGCCGGATCAGATCGTCCAGCCGAAGGAGGTCCCCAAGGAGGTTCCCCAGGAGGCCGAGCCCACCGAGGAGCCCCAGGAAGAGGCGACCGAAGAAGAGGTCGAGGGCGGCGTGGAGGGTGGCGTCGCCGGCGGTGTGGTGGGTGGCGTGGTGGGCGGTGTGATTGGTGGTGTGGTGGGCGGCCAGCTGGGCGGAACGGGCACGGACGTGCTGCCCTTCGGCGCCGGCATGACGCGCCCGGAGAAGATCTCGGGTCCCCAGCCGGAGTACACCCGCGAGGCGCTCGAGGCCCGCGTGGCGGGCACCATGATCGTCAAGTGCATCGTCACGGTGGAAGGCCGCGTGGAGCGCTGCCGGATCATCAAGCCCCTGCCCCACATGGAGCGGGCCGTCCTGGACGCCCTGACGTCGTCACGTTACAAGCCGGTCACCTTCCAGGGTCGTCCGGTGCAGGTGGACTACACCTTCACGCTGAACTTCAAGCTGCCGCGCTGACGCTGACCCGGCACGCCGTACCGCAGCACCGCAGACTACCCCGCGCTCGTGAGGAGGAGCGCTCAACCCAACCATGCAATTCACTCTCGCAGACATCTGGGCGCACACGGGCCTCTTTGCTCGTTGCATCATCTTTACCCTGGCCATCATGTCGGTGGCGTCGTTGGTCGTGATGGCGGAGCGGATGCTCGTCTTCCGCAAGACCCGCTCCGACAGCCGTAACTTCGCCGCGAAGATGGGGGCCATCCTGGCCAAGGGCGACCTGAACACGGCGGCCAACACGAACCTGGGCAAGGACGTGGGTCACCTGGGCCGGGTGATCAACTCGGGCCTGACGGCGTACCGCATCAGCCCCAACAACAAGGACGTGGCGGTGGAGTCGGTGGCGCGCGCGCTCGAGCGTCAGGCTCAGCGCGAGGTGCAGAGCATGAAGCGCGGCCTGGGCCTGCTGGCCACGGTCGGCTCCACGGCTCCGTTCGTGGGTCTGCTCGGCACGACGATGGGTATCGTCAACGCCTTCCAGCTCATGGCGGCGGCCGGCTCCGGCGGTCTCGGCACCATCTCCGCCGGTATCGCCGAGGCGCTCATCACCACGGCATTCGGCCTGCTGGTGGCCATCCCCGCGGTGATGGCCTACAACTTCCTGCAGGGCTGGGTGGATGCCCGTTCGGTGGACATCTCCGAGTCCTCCAACGAGTTCCTGGACGTCGTGGCCCGCCACATGGGCGGCGGCGCGCATTCCTCGCACGCGGCCTAAAGCCTTCACGGGCGAGCCCGGGGACGACCCGAGGCCCGCCCTTCGCGTAGGTCGCGCTCCAGCCCCTGAGTGAGGGGCCGGAGCCACAGCGCGGGGCGGGCTCTCTCCTCCATCAGGAAGCAGGTACACGCATGGGTATGTCAGCAGGCCCCAAGGGGGGCATCAAGAGCGACATCAACGTCACGCCCCTGGTGGACGTGGTGCTGGTGCTTCTCATCATCTTCATGGTCGTCACCCCCATGCTCCAGCGCGGCAAGTCCGTGGAGCTGCCGAAGGCCACCGAAATCGAGAAGGAAGGTGGGAAAGACGCAGACCCCATCGTCCTCTCCATCACCCCGGACAAGAAGGTGTTCGTGGAGAACGACCAGGTGGACGACGCGGCGCTCCAGACGAAGCTGTCGGAGGAGCTGGCGAAGGACCCGGGCAAGAAGATCCTGCTCAAGGGTGACAACACGCTCAACGTCGGCGACGTGCGCAAGGTGCTGGACGTGGCCCGCAAGTCCAAGGCGAAGCAGATCGCGCTCGGCGTAGAGGAGAAGAAGTAATGTCGGGACGCAAGCAGCGTCAGTGGGTCAAGCCCGCGACGCCACCGAACTCCGAAATCAACGTCACGCCCCTGGTGGACGTGGTGCTCGTGCTCCTCATCATCTTCATGGTGGTGACGCCGCTCCTGGAGAAGGACATCCTGGTGCGTGTCCCCGACACGGAGGTCGAGGAGGAGCCGCAGCCTCCGGACCCGAACGACCAGCAGCTGGTGGTGCAGCTGGACAAGGACGGTGGCTACTCCATCAACACGGAGAAGATCCAACCGGCCGACTACATCAACCGCCTCAAGCGCATGCTGGCGGCCAAGAAGCCGGACGAGAAGATCGTCTTCTTCATGGCGGATGACGCCACCAACTACGGGCGTCTCATCGTCGCGCTGGACGGCGCGAAGGCCGCCGGGGCGAAGGTGCTCGGCATGGCCACCGAGCTGCCGCCCAACGCGGTCATCCAGGGCACCGAGGTCGACACCGGCACCGCCGCACCGCCGGCTCCAGCGCCCGCTCCCTGAGCACCTCCTCCCGGCGGCCTACGCTCCGGGTTGGAGTCTTGATTCACTTCGAGAAGCTCGTCGGCTAGAGTCCACGACTCATGGCCGACGAGCTTCTCATCTTTGAGCAGACCATTGAAGCTCTGTTCCTCCGCGCGCTGAGCGGACGGCTGACGCCCGAGTGCAAGGCGCGGCTGCGCCAGGCCGGGCTGGACGTGGACCAGAAGCTGCGGCCCGCCTACCCCTTCGCGTCGTGGATGACGTTCCTGCGCATCACCTCGGAGGAGCTCTTCCCCGGGGAGCCGCTGCCGCAGGGCACCTGGAAGCTGGGCGAGGCCTACATCGAGGGCTTCCGCGAGACGATGCTGGGGCGCGCCGTGCTGTCACTGCTGCGCGTGCTGGGCCCCCGGCGGGCGCTGATGCGCGCCACGCAGAACTTCCGCGCCGGCAACAACTACACCGAGTCCAAGCTGAAGGAGCTGGGGCCGGCGCAGTTCGAGCTGTGGATGAACGAGGTAGGGACCTACCCCGACTTCACCGCGGGCATCATCCACGCCGGGCTGAGGGTGGCCGGAGCCCATGACATCGTCATCGAGATGTCGGGCTACGACGGCCACGCCTGCACCTACCGCATCAACTGGAGGGAGGCCTCGGTCTCCTCGGGCGTCGCGGGCAGCGGCGACTCCAAGGCGGCCAGAAGGTCCGGGTCCATCATCTCCCTGTAGATGAACTCGGCGATGAGGCCCGTCACCATCCAGATGGGCAGGATGTAGAGCGACGTCATCTCCCAGAGGATGGCGCCCGCGTCCCCGTAGTACCAGATGCGGTAGCCGGTGAGCCGCTCCAGCACGACGCCGGAGAAGCCCTCGAAGAGCAGGATGACGATGCCGTAGATGGCGGCGCGCAGCCCGGTGTGCTGGTACAGCATCCACCGGTAGAGCGGCTCGACGAAGCAGAAGCACGCCACGCCGTAGATGAGGAACATCCACAGCGAGCACTGGCCGTAGGCGGTGACGATGGGGGTGTCCCAGATGGCGTTGAGCCCCAGCCGGTCGTCCACGCGCCACTGGAACCGGAAGAGCGCCTCCAGCAGCGGCACGTGCCGGGCAATCCGCACCAGGTTGTAGAAGAAGATTTCGGAGCTGAGCCCCAGCATCCCGTACAGACAGAAGCGGAACACCCCGAAGGCCAGCTTCATACGCTGGCCGCGCTTCATGTCCGCTCGGCGAATACGGACCGGACGGCGTTGACGAGTCTCGGTATCCACTGTGGCCTGCTCCCCCATCGCGTTCCCCACGAGGTCGGCAAGGTACCGGACTCCCCCCGCCCTGGCTAGATCCGGGTTCACTAATCCGGTGCGCTTGGAATCGCGGCTCCCGGAGGTGGGACGGGCATCCACCGCGTGGGATTGGGCCTGGCCACCCGACGCCCTGGGTGGGCGACGGTACGGCCATTGCTGAAGGAGTCCGCCAGCGGCTTCGGGAGGACGGACATGCTGGCGAGGGTGCGGTCGGGGGCGTTGATGGGCATCGACGCGGTGGTGGTGGAGTGCGAGGTCGACATGGCCCTGGGCCTGCCCTACTTCAACGTGGTGGGGCAGGCGGAGGGGGCGGTGCGGGAGTCGAAGGTGCGGGTCATCTCCGCGCTGAAGAACTCGGGGTTCGAGCTGCCGCAGAAGCGAATCACGGTGAACCTGGCGCCTGCGGACCTCAAGAAGGAGGGGGCCGCCTTCGAGCTCCCCATCGCCCTGGGCGTGCTGGTGGCGGCGAAGCAACTGGAGGAGGCGCCGCTGGCACGCCTGCTCTTCGGTGGCGAGCTGTCGCTGGACGGCTCCGTCCGGCCCATCAAGGGTGTGTTGCCGCTGGCCGTGGCCGCGCGCAACGGGGGCTATGACGGCGTCATGGTGCCGGCCGCCAACGCGGACGAGGCGGCGCTCGTCGAGGGCCTGCGGGTGCTGCCGGTGGCCCACCTGCGGGAGGCGGTGGACCACCTGACGGGGGCCCGTCCGGTGGTGCCGCATGTGCGTGAGGCCGAGGCGACGCCCGGGCAGCGCCGCTCGGTGCCGGACATGGCGGACGTGCGGGGCCAGCCGGAGCTGAAGGTGGCGCTGGAGATGGCGGCCGCCGGCGGTCACAACGTCCTGATGTGCGGGCCGCCGGGCTCCGGGAAGACCATGCTGGCGCGGAGGCTGCCCGGCATCCTCCCGGAGATGACCTTTACCGAGGCGCTGGAGGTGACGAAGGTGTTCTCAGTGATGGGCCTGCTGGGAGAGGGGCATGCGCTGGTACGCGAGCGACCCTTCCGGGCCCCGCACCACACCGTCTCCGACGCGGGGCTCGTAGGCGGAGGTCTGGCGGCGCGCCCCGGGGAGCTGTCCCTGGCGCACAACGGAGTGCTTTTCCTCGATGAACTGCCGGAGTTCCGGAAGAACGTGCTCGAGGTGCTGCGCCAGCCCCTGGAGGAAGGCGTCATCCACCTGGCGCGGGCCAACCAGCACATCACCTACCCGTGCCGGGTGATGCTGGTGGCGGCGATGAACCCGTGCCCGTGCGGCTACTACGGCGTCCCCAACCGCAGCTGCAAATGCGCCCCCTACCGGCGCTTCGAGTACCACACGCGGGTGAGCGGCCCCCTGCTGGACCGCATCGACATGACCCTGCAGACGCGCCCGGTGGAGTACCAGCACCTGGCCCAGGCGGATTCGCGGGAGCCACCGAGTCGCTACTATCGCGAGCGGGCGGAGGCCGCGCGCGCTCGCCAGCGGGCCCGCTTCCGCGACGAGCCAGGCGTGCACTGCAACGCCCAGCTCCCGCCACACCTGCTGCGCCGCCACTGTGTCCTGAGCCCCCGCGCGGAGAGCATGCTGGAGAGGGCGGTGACGAAGTACGCGCTGTCCGCGCGCGCCCATGACCGCATCCTCAAGGTCGCGCTGACCCGCGCGGACCTGGAGGAACACTCGCGCATCGAGGACGTGGACATCCAGCTCGCCATCGACTGCCGGATGCTGGACCGTGAGAACTGGCTGCATGCCAACATGCCGGGTTCCCACGCGCCCCAGCAGGAGTCCCACGCTCCGCGGTTCTCCGGGACGGCGAGCCCTCGCGAGGACATCTGAGGACCCGCCGGGACGTCAGTGCGTCACGGGCGTGGTGGGCTCGGTTCGGGCGACCCGGGCCCGGGCGGCGGCCTCGAGCTCCACCGACTTCGCGCCCCCATCCGGAAGCTGCGCACGCGCGGTCGGCGCATCCAGCCGGGGCGTGGGGCCGGTGATGATGCGGGCCGACTTGGCGAACGTCAGGTACGAGTAGGCCCAGTCGAGCAGCACCGCCAGCCGGCTGCGGAAGCCGATGAGGAAGGTGATGTGGATGAGGAGCCACGCCGCCCAGGCGGGGAAGCCCGACTGCTTGAAGCGCCGGAAGGCGATGCCCACCGCGTGCCCGCGGCCAATCACCGCGTACGAGCCGCGGTCCCAGTACTTGAAGGGCTGCATCGCCTTGCCCGCCAACCGGTGGCGGATGTTGTGGGCGGCCTGCTTGCCCATCTGCATCGCCGCGGGGGCCAAGCCCGGGACGGGCTTGCCGTCATCGCCCTTCACGGAGGCCAGGTCTCCGACGACGAAGATGTCGTCATGCCCGGGCACCGTCAGCTCGGGTGTCACCAGCACGCGCCCGGCTCGGTCCAGCTCCACGCCCAGCGTGCGCGCCACCGGGGACGCGGCCACGCCCGCCGCCCACAGAACGGTGCGCGCGGGGATGTGCTCCGCTCCGATGAAGACGCCCGTCTCGTCGATGTTGGTGACGCGGGCCCCCGTGCGGACCTCGACGCCCAGCTTCTCCAGCGTGCGCTGGGCCTTCAGGGACAGGTCCTCCGGGTAGACGGGAAGCACGTTCTTCACACCCTCGATGAGGATGATGCGCGCCTCACGGGGGTCGATGTTCTGGAAGTCACCGGGCAGGGAGTTGCGGCTGATTTCCGCCAGAGAGCCCGCCAGCTCCACGCCCGTGGGGCCGGCGCCGATGATGACGAAGTTGAGCAGCGCGCGGCGGACCTCCGGGTCCGTCTCGCGCTCGGCCAGCTCGAAGGACATCAGGATGCGGCGGCGGATTTCCACCGCGTCCTCGATGGACTTCAACCCCGGCGCGAACTGCGCCCACTGGTCATTGCCGAAGTACGAGTGCGTCGCCCCGGTGGCGACGATGAGGTAGTCGTACGTCAGCTCGCCATCCGCCAGCAGCACGCGCTTGCCGGCCGTGTCCACGCCCGTCACGTCCGCCAGCACCACGCCCACGTTGTGCCGTCCCAGGATGCCGCGCAGGGGCGCCGCAATCTCGCTCGGGCTGAGGGTCGCCGTGGCCACCTGGTACAGCAGGGGCTGGAAGAGGTGGTGGTTGTGGCGGTCGACCACGGTGACGCGCACCGGCGACTTGTAGAGGTGCCTGGCCGCGTAGAGGCCAGCAAAACCTCCGCCGAGGATGACCACATGGGGCAGGTCTTCGCGTTTCGGTTTCGGGCTCACGCTCCAGAAGTTCATATCGAGCCCTCGCAAGTTCAACGCGAAGAGCCAAAACGCGACCAGCCGGGCGGGCCCTCCCCTGGAGGCACCTAGAAGAAGGGGTGACAACGCACTGCGTCAGTGGAAAATGGGGCTGTCACCTGACGCTGCTCATGATGCTTCTGTACCCGCTGCTGACCGTGCTCCAGGTCGTCTTCCTGATGGCGTGGAGCGTGTTCTGGATAACCCTGGCCGGGCTGATGACCCTGCTCACCCGGGATGGCGACGTGGCGCTGATGCTGGCCCGGCGATTCTGGGCGCTCATGCATTGGCGCGTCACCGGCTCACGGATGACGGTGGAGCCGCTGCCGGACATCGACTGGAGCCGGCCGCACATCTTCCTGATGAACCATCAGTCGGCGCTCGACATCCCCTGCGTCTTCGCGGCGCTGCCGGTCAACCTGCGCTTCGTGGCCAAGCATGTGCTGCGGTACGTGCCCTTCCTCGGGCAGTACATGGCGATGACGGGGATGATCTTCATCAACCGCTCGCGGCGCACGGAAGCGGTGAAGAGCCTGGCCCTCGCGGGCGAGCGCATCCGCCAGGGCGCCAACATCCTCGCCTTCCCCGAGGGGACCCGCTCCAAGAATGGCACCCTGCTGCCCTTCAAGAAGGGCGCCTTCGTGCTCGCGCTGGAGGCACAGGTGCCCATCGTCCCGGTGGCCATTGAAGGCTCGGGACGGGTGCTGCCTCCGGACAGCCTGAGGGCACGTCCCCACGCCATCCGCGTGAAGGTGGGGCGGCCCATCGAGACGAAGGGGCGCACGCCCGAGGAGCGCGACGCGCTGATGCACGAGGTGCGTGACGCCATCGCCCAGCTCCACCGCGACATCGGGGGCCAGAGCGAAGTGCCCGAACGGGTCGCATACGCGCCGGACTCGGGCCACGCGATGCACGCCTTCCACACCTCGCCGGGCTGAGCCGCTTCGACCCGTCACGCGCGGGGCCTGCCTTCATCTGCCGGCGAGACGGAACTCCCCCGTCGCAAGCGGCCCTCCTCCCGCATTTCGCCGGGCGGAACCCGACGTCCGCCTCCCCCTCCACCGCGCGAGACGCGAGGCCACGTGCGTGGACGCCTCCGTCCCTTCCCTGCGAGGGAGCGCGGCCCGGCATGGCCGTTGCTCCCCTGCCCGTCCGATGCGCCCGGCGCGCCGTGGCGCAGCACCCACTCACAGGCAGGGCGGCGAGGGAGCCGAGGACGCGATGAGCAAGCTCACGGAGAAGCTGAAGGCGGTGGCGGCGGCGGTGGCGGCAATCGAGAAGCAGTTCGGCCGGGGCTCGGTGATGACGCTCGGGGGTGAGGCCCAGGAGCAGAAGGTGGCGGTCATCCCCTCGGGCTCGGTGGGCGTGGACCGGGCGCTCGGCGTGGGCGGCTACCCGCGCGGGCGCGTGGTGGAGGTGTTCGGCAACGAGTCCTCGGGCAAGACGACGCTGACGCTGCATGCGATTGCGCAGGTGCAGGCCGCGGGCGGCGTGGCGGCCTTCATCGACGCGGAGCACGCGCTGGACGTGTCGTATGCGCGCAAGCTGGGCGTGAAGGTGGAGGAGCTGCTGGTGTCCCAGCCCGACACCGGTGAGCAGGCGCTGGAAATCACCGAGCACCTGGTGCGCTCGGGGGCGGTGGACCTCATCGTGGTGGACTCGGTGGCGGCGCTGGTGCCGAGGGCCGAAATCGAGGGGGAGATGGGCGACGCGCACATGGGCGTGCAGGCGCGGCTGATGAGCCAGGCGCTGCGCAAGCTCACCGGTGCGGTGAGCCGCTCGGGCACGTGCATCATCTTCATCAACCAGATTCGGATGAAGATTGGCGTGATGTTCGGCAACCCGGAGACGACGACGGGTGGCAATGCGCTGAAGTTCTACTCCTCGGTGCGGATGGAAATCCGCCGCACGGGGAACCTCAAGGAGGGGGACGCGGTCGTGGGCTCTCGGGCCCGGGTGAAGGTGGTGAAGAACAAGATGGCCCCACCCTTCCAGGAGGCCGAGTTCGACCTGCTGTACGGCAGCGGCATCCACCGCGTGGGCGAGGTGCTGGACCTGGGCGTGGCCATGGGTCTTATCGACAAGTCCGGCAGCCACTTCAGCCTGCGCGGCGAGCGCATCGGTCAGGGTCGCGAGCGCGCGGCGGAGTGGCTCCGTGAGCACCCGGAGGTCCTCGATGCGCTTGGCAGGGAGCTCACCGGCAGGCCTGCCCTCCCCTGCCCTCCGCCCGCTGCGGAAGCCGCGGCCTGACCCACGTCGACGGCACGGGGCGTCGCTCGCGAGCAGGCCGGGACAGGAGGGTCGGGCAGAAGCGCGGGTTCGGTTTTCCGTCCGACGCGGTGTCCCGCGGAACCCCTGGGCATGGACAGACCCCTGCCCAGGGAAAGACTGTTAATCCAAACACCCTCTCTCCCATGAGCAGGGCCAGCCGCTTCGGCCCTACCCAGGTGCTCCGCTGCGCTGCCCAATCACTCTGGATTCGGCGGCGCCGCAGGGACTGTGGGGCTTCTCGCGGATGGCCCGAAGCCCGTCAGGAGAGGGGAACTTCAGCCCCGAATCCAGCCATTATCCACACAGATGGCCGAACAATACTCGTCGCAGAAGGCGGCGGCCTCGGCCCGGCTCGGCCCCGTCTCTTCGGAGGCACACGCGAAGTAGAGGAACGTCTGGGTCGTGCCGGGGCACTTCCACCAGCCGTAGTCACCACAGCCGTTCGCCGTCACCTCGCCCGGGGCCGCCGTCTCGGACTGCGGCTGCCCATTCTCGGACGCGGGCGACTCCACAGGCCCGCCACAGCCCACAACCAGCAGACCCACCACAGCGCTGCCCACCGCGAGCCACTTGTCCATCTTCATTTTCCCCTCCCTGCGTTGGCGTTCAATTGCTGCCAGATTGCTAGTACCCCTCAATTGCACAAGCGTCAATTGAAAGACAGACGCCATCCGCCAACACTGGCAGCACTGACTTTGCGGCTGCAATTTGACAGGAATGGCGGCAACCGGCCTTCAGGATGGAGCAGTCCTGACACCTGGCGCCAATGGCATACACGTCCAGGAAGGACTGAGGCCTCAGGGCCTCGGAGTTCCGGCAGTGTATGATTGAACCACTGCGGTAAGCCGCACCGCGGCTGCCGCATGGGAGGGCGTCCCGTGCACTTCACGCCGTGCACGGTGCGCGAGCTCGACAGCAGTCGCTAGGACGAGGCCGACAGTCCGACCAGGGCGCCCGGAAGGGGCAGCCGACGCTGACCCGCGCACAACAGGAGGCCCCCGTCAGGTCCCTCTTCCAGGAGCTGGCCCAGCTGGTACTGGGCATCGCGCGAGAAGCGCGCCCGGGCCCGGCCGTGCTTCACACGGCAGGACAGGACTCCGTCCGGCTCCACGTGCAACGAGGCGGTGTCCAACGCCTCGGCGGTGCGGTCGCTCAGGCGGATGGAGACGCGCTCGTCCGGCGTGACGTCCACCGTGCGCACCTCGTAGGCCGCGCCCTCCACCTGGACGTAGCACCAGTCATTGCCGATACGCAGCTGGTAGCGGTCCGCGTCGTCCAGCACCAGCGAGCTGTTGAAGAGCTCGATGATTTTCGGGTGCTGGATGGGCTCGTCGTCGTGCCACCAGCGCAGGGTGGCATCCAGACGGATGCCGCTGTCCTCGCGGGTATGCCAGCGCTTGCCGGGAGGGGGCTGTCCGGTGGGAGGTTGCATGGCCTCTCTTATGTGCGCGCGGGGCGCGGAGGATTCAAGCCCATGGACTCCGGGCGCCTACCAGTTCCGGACAAGCTCCGTGTAGCCACGGAAGGCCACGGCACCCCAGAAGTTCACCAACACGCCAAGCGCCACCGCGGCCAGCACCGCGCGGTGGCGCAGGGACCAGCCGCCCACGGCGAAGAGCAGCAGGAGGTAGGGCGTGTAGTCGAGGCTGAAGCGGAAGCCGAACTGCATGTAGCCGGTGTTCTGGTACAGCAGGCCCGGCAGCGCGCACACGGCCACGGTCAGCCACAGCGGCCAGTGCAGGCGCGGGCGCGTCTTCGGGATGAGCAGGAAGATGAGCAACGGCAACGTCAGCAGCAGCGAAAGCCCGTGCGGGTCATAGGAGAGCCTCAGCGGCTCCAGCGACAGCCCGGGCAGCTTGAGGAAGGCGGCCTCCAGGTTGCGCGGCAGGTACTCCCAGTTGAACAGCCCGAAGCGGTCGATGTCCGAGTTGACGCGGTTGTTGAAGAGAAAGCCGTGGCCGAACTCACCGGGACGGCCGAAGCGGTAGACGTTGTACGCGGCCGCGAGCAGCCCCAGCGGCGCCGCCCCCGCCGCGAACAGGCCCACCTTGCGCGCCGCGGGCTTCCAGTCGCGGCCCAGCGCCTTGAGCTGCGCCAGTCGGGACTCCGGCCCGGGGCACAGCGCCTCCAGGACGAAGAACAGGCCGGTGAAGAGCAGCGGCGTGCGGGTGAGCGTGGCCATGGAGAAGAACAGCCCCGCGAGCAATGGCCGGTGGGCGCGCACCGCGTTGCGCGCGTAGAGACAGGTGAAGGCCACGCCCATGACCTCGGCGCTGAACCAGACCTCGCCGCGGATGGCGCAGTAGAAGAACAGCGTGCCGAAGGCGAGGATGAGCGCCAGGGCGATGTTCTCGTTGCGGTTGCGCGCCGTCTCGCCCTCCTTCGCCAGGAAGCGCAGCAGCGAATAGAAGAGCGCCACCGCCAGCGCGCCGAAGATGACGCCGAAGGAGGTGTCATTGAACTGGTAGCCGTGCAGCGCGACGAAGGGCAGCATCACCACGGCGGGGAAGGACGGGAAGCTCACGAACCAGCGGTCGCTCGGGAGCGGTCGGCCCTCGCAGCGGACCTTCTCGCCGCCCACCACCCGCACGCAGGCCCAGTCCTCCAGGTTCGGCAACACCTGCGGGTCGATGTCCAGCCGGCCGTCCAGCCATGACTGCGCCTGATAGATGAAGTGCGGCGCCGCGCTCTGACGCAGGAAGCGCTGCGAGCTGAAGCTGGCCAGCACCACGAAGGCCACGAGGAACAGCGCCACCTCCACGCGGTAGGCCGACAGCCACACGCGCAGCACGTTGAGGGGCAGTCCTCCCGAAGGCGTGGCGCCTCCCGGCGGCACGGTGGCCCCACCGGCCCCGGCGGGGGTGGTGCTCGCGGCGGCGCCTCCGGGCTCGGAC
>JBKGHK010000599.1:0-6364 GCA_046520375.1 Pyxidicoccus sp. 3LFB2 | reverse complement strand
CGCACCACCACCTCGGCGGTCCCCTCCGAGTCCACCGGCACCTCGCCAAAGTCCACCTCGGCCGGCTCCAGTGTGTACAGGCAGGGCTTCTCCTCCTGGCGGGGCACGAGGCCATTGCCGGAGAGGCCCACGACGACGTCCGCCTGCGCCTCGCCCTGGGCTCCCAGCGGGCCCGAGCGGGTGCGCAGCTTCAGCTCGCCCCGCGCGCCGCCCTCCGCGTCCGGCGTGAAGCGCACCTCCAGGTCACGCTCGGCGTTGCCCTCCAGCGTGAAGGGCGCGAAGGGCTGGACGACCATGTGCGGGGAGGTGGTGCTCGCGCTTTCGATGGTGAGCGGCGCCTGCCCCTGCTTGGAGAGCCGCACCGTGAGCACCTGGGTCGCCCCCACCGTCGTGGGCCCGAACTCCAGCGTCGCCGGTGTCACGACGAGGTTCGATGGCGCCTCGGGCGTAACGACAGGGGGCGGTTGCTGAGCGGGCGCGGACGGATTCCCGCAGCCCATGAGTGCAATCGCCCACAGACCCACGGCCGTGAACAGCCAGCGCGGTGCGTTCATTGCTGCCTCCTCGGACTGAGGTGGCGCGCGGAATGCAAATTTCAAACCTTGAGCGGCTTTACTCTGAACGCTGCTCCCCGGGCACGCAGTCAGCCGGTAAAGGCTGCCGGATTGCTCGTCAGGTGACAGGAAAAAGGCGGGCGCCTGTGCCGTCCTCGTGCGCTGGCTGTGTTCAGGGCGCGCTGCTGGCTCCCACGGTCCCATCCCGGCAGCGGGCTGCGGAGGGCCCGCCGACCGCGGGTGGCTCGAGGTCAGCGCGGGGGCAGGACGTTCGTCTGGAATTGCCCGAGCACGTTTCCTGGCGCCTGGTAGATACAGACCACATACGTTTCGTACCACTTGGAGCCCTTCCCCTGGGAAACGGCACAGCCGACCCGGGTGGTGCCCTTCCAGACCAGCTGCGTGAAGTGGCCGGTGGCTCCAGAGAAGCCGCCGCTCTTGAAGTTGTACTGGCTGACCTCGTCGTACCAGGACTTGACGGCGGCCCCCACCAGCGTGGACGGAGCCGCTTGGGTCGAGCTCCCGCCCCAGTAGAGGTTCTCACCGTACTTGGGGTCGAGTCCTGTGTGGCCCGCGCTGAGGCCGTCACGGCTCGAGACCGCTCTCGCGCGGGCCTTCGCGTAGGTCACGAGATGTGTTGTTCCTGGCAGGCCGCGGACAACGGCTTCGTGGAAGCAGGGACACCCGCGCTCCCACGAAGCCTGCCCGGCGGAAGGCGGCCTACTGCCGGTTGCTGAGCCGCTGCTGCAACAGCCAGTCGTAGAGGGCAGGGGTGGCGTAGGCGGTGTCCCACGTCGCGCCGTTGTGCCCCGCGTTGGGATAGACGGTGACGTCACGCATCGCGCTCGGGCCGGCGCCGCATTGGGTGTCGAGCCAGGTCTTGATGCCGGTGGAGCGCGCCGGGGTGTCCAGGCCGCCGTGGAAGGCCCAGATGGGCAGCGGCTTCAGGTTGCAGGCGTCAGGGCTGTTCGCGGGGTTGGACGTCACGGCGATGGGGACGATGGCCGCCAGCAGCCCCGCGTGGGTGATGCCCAGGTCGAAGCTCAGGTTGGCCCCTCCACTCAGGCCGGTGAGGTAGATGCGGTCCGCGTCCACCCGGTAGTCCTTCTGGGCATCGGCAATCAGCGCGAGGATTCGGGCGCCATCGAACCAGCCGTTCCCCGCGTTGGTGAATGCCAGCCGCTGGTTGGGGGAGATGACGATGGCCTTCATCGCCGCGCGGAAGGTGGCCGAGTTGAACTGCTTTGCCAGGCCCTCCGGGTTGCTCAGCACCGCGGTGCGGTCGGTGGTGAGGGTGGAGCCGCCCACTCCGTGGAGCGCGATGATCAACGGCCAGCGGGTGGTGCGGTCGTCGTTGTACTGCGCGGGGAGGAAGAGCGCGTAGTCGTAGCGCGGGCCGCGCACGACGGTCTGCTGCCCGGCGGCGCAGGTGGTGGGGCCGCTGAGGGGCGCGGCGCTCGGCGTGCCCATGAGCTTGAGCTCGCGCAGCCGGCAATACTCCTTGTCCTTGCACACCAGGCGCACCCGCGAGGTGACCACCGGGCTGGGGAAGGTGAGCGTCCGCTGGGTGGTGCCAGTCGGGTTGCCCTCCACCGCCGTGCCGGGAATCGTCTTCCAGCAGCCGCCATCCCACGCTTGCAGCTCGAAGGCGGTCATCGCGAAGGACGAGGTGGCGCTGAGCGACAGGTGAAGCTCCGCGCTCTGCAGCTCGAAGGTGCCCTGGAGGTCGACGTCGAAGTAGCCGTGGGTCTGGAAGAGATAGGCCGACTCCCAGTAGGTGGTGAGGGAGCCGTCCGTCCCGAGCGCGGGCACGCGCGCTCCGTTGCTGTTGATGGCCGAAGCGGGCTTGTTGAGCGCCACGTTGGTCGCCACCGCCGGGCCGGACGTCACAGTAACGCTCACGTCATCGGAGCCGGTGGCCCCGTCGTCGTCGGTGACGGTGAGCCGGAAGGTGGAGACGCCGGCGGCCAGGGCGCTCACGCTCAAGGTGGCGGAGCCCGTGCCGCTCAGCGTGGCGGCGGGGCCGCTCACCTGGCTCCATGCGTAGGAGGCAATCGTTCCATCCGAGTCTGCCGCGCTCCCGGTCAGCGTCGCGCTGTTGGCCGGGAGGGTGAGGGCCTGGTCCGGGCCCGCGTTGGCCACGGGCGCGAGGTTCTCGTTGCCCACGCGCGGCGAGCCGAAAATCCACAGCTCCTTCACCCGGCAGTTGTCCGCCAGCGGGTCATGGCAGGCGAACCGCACCCGCTTCGCCATCACCGGCTGGGTGAAGGTCGTGGACACCGCGATGCTCGCGTTGGCCGTCTGGCTCGCGCCGGGAATGGGCTTCCAGCCCGTGCCGTCGTCGTAGAACAGCTCGTAGTTCCGAATCGGCTTGCCGTCCCGGTAGCCCGTGTAGAGCTCCATCCGGACCAGGTCGAACGTCCCCTGGAGGTCGATGTCGAGCTGTCGCACCGGGTTGTAGATGCCCGGGCACCAGCGCGAGTCATCGCCGGTGATGTTCCCGTCCACCGCGTACGCCGGCTGGAAGGGGGCCTGGGTGGAGCTGGCGGTGGCGGGCTTGTTGAGGGTGACGTTGAGCTCGAGGCCAGCGCGCTGCTGTCCAGGCGGGAAGGGCGCCTCGGCGCCCTCCGGCCCGCCGCAACCGAGGATGGCGAGTGCCGCCAGTAGCGCCAGTGAAAGTCGGGTGTGTCGCAAGAAGTCCTCTCTGGATGGGTGAAGGAGGAATTCTCGCTTTTCCCGACATCATTGTGAACCCCGCCTGGGGGCAAGGGGCCTTCAGCAGTGCCCCCTGTTTCCTCTCAGGCGGGGTGCTCCGCTCGGAGCCGTGAGCCCGGGGGCTCAATAACAGACGGGGAAACCTTCACAGATGCAGTGAGGTCCCAGCGGAAAACACTGGTAGACGCAGGTGCAGCTCTCATCCGCGCACCGGTCATAGCACTCGCTGCTGGCCTGGGCCTCGGACGGGCTGACCGCGCCGAACGCGCCTCCCACCACAATCCCCACTGCGAAGACCCACTTCTGGATTCCCTTGCGCATGACAATCCTTTCGATGTGAGTTGCAATTGCAACCATAACACGAGACTCCGGGACGGATGGGAACTTGAAATCGCTGGTTTCGCTGGTTTCCGGTCGCTGTGCGGAAATGGACGCCGGGCTTCAGTGCCGGGCCTGCTGGGCCTCCTGGATGGGTGCTCCATCACTCCCCACTGAGTTGCCACTGACCCGATGAGACAGGGCGTGCTGCCCTGCGCGCGCGTGCGGTGGAGGGCGGGTGGCTGAGCAGGTTTCGTGAAATAGTACACAGGGCCCCAGCTGGCCTGCGGGAGGGGGGAGACGTGGCTCCCGAGGAGGTATCGCTTTGACCCTGGCGGCATTGATCTCCATCGTCGGCACCTGCCTGGGGCTCGTGGTGGCGGCGCTCGGCTTTGGTTTTTCGAGCGCGCCCGGCTGGAGGGATTACCGGCTGCCCGCCTGGGGAGCGCTGATGCTCAGTGGCTACTCGGCCACCAACTCCGTCGGCTCCATCATGGGCGTTCCCGACGCCATGGTGGTGGTGTGTTGCCGCTGGTCCATGGCCTTCGTCACGCTGCTCTGCGCCTGCTGGGTGGCGCACGGCGCGCTGTCTCAACAGGGACGCTTCAAT
This sequence comes from Pyxidicoccus sp. 3LFB2, assembly GCA_046520375.1. Lineage (GTDB taxonomy): Bacteria > Myxococcota > Myxococcia > Myxococcales > Myxococcaceae > Myxococcus. Next base: position 2,167 of record JBKGHK010000599.1, on the reverse strand, counting down.
GTATTGGACCGGGCCCTGCTGGGCCTGCTGGGGGTGGTGGCGCTGCTCGCCCCGTGGCCGGGCGTCCTCTACACGGCGGAGCTGCTCCCCTTCGAGGTGCCCTGGCTGAAGCTCAGCTACCGGACGCTCAAGCCGACCGTCCTGGGCGAGGCCGCGCTCGTCCTGCTCTGCCTCAGCCTCATCTCTCCGCTGGTGCGCTTCGGGCGCGCCTGGTGGGGCGGCTCGTCCGACGCCGGTCCGGTGTTCCTGGGCATGGCCCTCAACATCCCCGTCTCCATCATCGACAGCCTCGTGGTGGCGGGAGTCTTCACCGCGCCGCTGCTGACGGAGGTCAGCCTCATCACCCTCATGGCGCTCTTTGGCGTGCAGATGACCCGGCGCTTCATGGCGAACGCGAGGTCGCTGGAGGAGCTCCGGGTGGCGCTGGAGGAGAAGGTGTCCCAGCGCACGGAGGAGCTGACCCGGATGCAGGCGGTCCTGATGCGCCACGAGAAGCTCGCGGCCATCGGGCAGCTGGCGGCGGGAGTGGCCCACGAAATCAACAACCCCAGCGCCGCCGTGGCGGCCAACCTCCGCTACCTGCGGGAGGAGCTGGCCGGGGGCCGGCTGCCGGAGGACAGCGGGGAGTGCATCGACGAGTCGCTCGCGAGCGTGCAGCGCATCAGCCGCATCGTGCGCCAGTTGCTCGACGCCGGGCGGGCCGCGGCCGCTCCCGTGCCCACCGCCACCCACGAGATTGCCAGCGCGGCGGACGCGGCCCTGGCCACGGTGCAGGCGGCCAACACGCGGTCCATCGCCTTCTCCCTGAAGGTGCCCCGGGGGCTGTACGCCGTGGGCAGCCAGGACCTGCTCGAGCAGGTCCTCGTCAACCTCATGTCCAATGCCGTCCACGCCATTCCCGCCGACAGGACGGATGGCGAGGTCCGCGTGGAGGCCGTGCGAGACGGGGACACGGTCCGCATCCGGGTGTCCGACAATGGCGTGGGCATGCCCCCGGACGTGCAGCAGCGCCTCTTCGAGCCGTTCTTCACCACCAAGGCGCCGGGGCTGGGAACGGGGCTGGGGCTGTCCGTGTCGCTGGGGCTGCTGCGCACGGTGGCCGGCACCATCCACGTGGAGAGCACGCCAGGCCGGGGGAGCACCTTCACGGTGGAGCTGGGCTGTGCCGCTCCGCCGGTGACACCGCCCGCGCCCGTGACCGTTTCGGAGCACCGCGCCCGGCCCAGGCTGCTGTTGGTGGACGACGAGCGGAGCGTGCGCGAGGCGCTGCGCCGGACGCTGCAGAGCCGCTTCGAGGTGACGCTGGCCGGCAGCCCCTCGGAGGCACTGCGCTGCGTGGCGGGGCAGGGCGGCTTCGATGTGGTGCTCTGCGACATGACGATGCCGGAGGGCGGAGGGCCGGCCTTCCACCGCGAGCTGTGCGCGCGGGACGCCTCGCTCGCCCGGCGCACCGTCTTCTACACGGGCGGCGTGACGTCTACGGAGGCCCGTGACTTCGTGGCCCGCTACCCGCTGCCGGTGCTGGAGAAACCCTTCGACCTTGGCGCCTTCTTGAAGGTGGTCGACGAGGTGATTCCCGCGGGCTCTTCGTGACGCCGGGACAGCCGCGCTTCAGCTGACGGCCCGGCCCAGAAGGGGGCGGTGGGCGGCCTCCGGCGGGTGTCGGGGCTTTGGCCGGGCGCGGATGCAGGCCCTTGAAGTTGCTGGGAAAACCAGGATGACGGGGCTAGGTGGGTTCCGGTGCAATTGTAGTCTGCCGCTATTTGCGAACCGGCCAACATTTGTGGGATTCAAGGGAGACCCCCGCGAGCCGCAACGGAGATCCCCCCAATGTCCTGGTCCTTCCGACAGCTACTGGCGCCCTTGTCGGCGCTGCTTCTCATCGTCACCGCCTGCGGTGATGACACCGAGCCGCAGCCCGATTCCGGAGTGCCGGACGCGGGCATGACGCGGGACAGCGGAACGGGCACCGACGCGGGCGACGGCACCGACGCTGGCACCGGGACCGACGCGGGCTCCGACACGGATGCGGGCACGGGGACTGATGCGGGTTCCGAGACCGATGCCGGCACTGGAACTGATGCGGGTTCCGAGACCGATGCAGGGACGGAGTCTGACGCGGGTACCGGCACCGGATGCTGGCACCGGCGACGGACGCGGGCACTGG
>JBKGHK010000598.1:0-6368 GCA_046520375.1 Pyxidicoccus sp. 3LFB2 | reverse complement strand
GCCCTGGTGCTGGGGCGCACCCGGCGACCCGCCGCTTCCGGTACCGGGGAGGCGGTGGTCGCCAAAGTGGCGCCTCCTTCCGGAGTCTCCGAAGCTACCGCCGCCGGGGCGGCCCCCGCTTTGGTCCCATTGCCGCCACCCCAGGAGCCCTCCATGTCCACTGCCTCTGCCCCTTCTGGCTCCGCGCCGGGCCTTGTCTCCACCCTCAAGCGCGGCGTGGTGGCCGGCTGCGCCGCTGCCACCCTGGCCTGCTCCGGCCCGCAGGTGCGCCCCACGCCCGGCACGCCCTGCCCGGAAGGGGCGCTCGAGGCCATGAGGGCTCTCCGGTTGAACGTGGGGCGTCACGTCAACATCTACGTGAACAAGGACAAGCCCGGGTCCGCATCCGCTCCGCTCTTCGTGCGCGATGGCGACATCGTCAGCCGCGTCTTCGAAAGCTCCTCGCTGCCGGACGGCACGCTGATCGAGGGCCGGCTGTGGACGAAGGGAGAGACAGTCATCGGCCGCTATACGGCGCTGGAGCTGCCCAACGGGCGGCGCTACCCCGTCTGTCTCGTGCTGTGCAATGAGCAAGGCTGCAGGAAGCACCCCGAGTCCACCCCGGACGCCGCCGCCGTCACCTATGCGCTGTTCTTCCAGGTGGTGGACGTCTTCCCCTGAAGGTCCGGCGGCCCCGTGTGTAAAGCCCATTTGCAAAAACAGGCGGGCTGGGGCGAGGACGCAAATGGGAAGGCATAGGACCCTTCACGTCGTTCCACCCGCGACACCCTGGTGGGTAGTCTCCTGTTTGCCCGGGCGCGGTGGCTGTCCGCGCGGGCGGCAAGGAGTCCGCACGTCATGGCTGGAACGAAGGGCCCTGGTAGTGAAGGCGACGTCCTCCTGCGGGAGGGGGATGTCACCTATGAGTTGGTGAGGGATTGGGGGCAGGACGCGCACGGCGTGAGGCGGCTGCTGGCCCGGCGCACCCAGGGAGGCCTCAAGGAGCACCGCCTGCTCAAGTGGCTGGCGCTTCCCGAGGAGACTCCGCCCGCTCCGGAGGTGGCGCGGGCGCGGCGGCTCCTGGAGGTGTCGGTCCGGCTCGCCAGCTACCTCCAGCACCCCGCCATTGCCCAGGTGTACGGCCTGCACACCGTCCCTGGCGCGCTGCTCGTGGAGGAGGAGTACGTGCCGGGCCTGTCCCTGGACGACCTGGTGACAGTGAAGCTGGCCCGGGGCAGCGCGTTCCCCGAGCCCTTCCTGGTGCACGTGGGGCTCCACGTCGCCGAAGCGCTCGCCCATGCGCATGCGCGTGCCGACGAGCGCGGCGTGCCGCTGGGCATCATCCACCGGGACCTCCGCCCGAGCGGCATCCGCGTGCGTCCGGACGGCCAGGTGAAGCTGACGGACTTCGGGCTCGCCGGGTCACTCCTGCCAGGACGGAAGGCCACCACCCTGGTGCATCCCCGGGGCGCGCTCTACTTCGCCGCGCCCGAGGCCCTCTTCCTGGACGACGTGGACCCGCGCGCGGACCTCTTCTCCGTGGGGGCCGTACTGCTGGAGCTGGCCACCGGACGCAACCTCTACAATCGCCCCGACGTGCTGGAGTCCCGGCTGGGCAAGCGGCTGAAGAAGCAGGACCGGGCGCGCATGGCCCGAGGGTTGGATGCAGTCAAGGCGGCGGGGCTGTCGCTGGGGACCTACAAGCACGTGGCGCTCCAGGCGGCGACCTTCCAGCCCGAGGACGTCGAACGTCTGTCCGGAGAGCTGTCACCCCCGCTGCGAGGCATCCTCCAGACTTTGCTGCGGAGAGCCCCGGCCGAGCGCTACGCCACGGCGGACGCGCTGGTGGCGGACCTGCGCACGCTGCACGAACAGCAGGGGCCATACTCGAACGCCGACGCCGCGCAGGCCGTGCGCAGGGCCCTGTCCGGCGCGGGGCGGAAGCTCATCGACTCCGAGCTGTGGGGTGTCCCTCACGCTGCCTTCGACCCGGATGAGGTCAGCACCGCGCCGTGACGCTCAGGGCTTCCCGCGCCGCACCAGGGGCAGGCCTGCCTGCGCATAGGTCCGCTTCTCGCGCAGGCGCCCGTCCACCCAGTGGAACACGTCCAGCCCGTACCAGCCGAAGTCCCGGCCATACATCAGCCGGTAGAGGAGCTGCTTCGGGCCGCCCGTGAGGGACACCTCGTGCTGGCAGCGCCAGCGCAGCACCACCTTGCCCGCGGGCACGTCCACCACCATGTCCTCGGTGAGGAACGTCATGCGGCCAAAGGCCCCGCGGAACTGCGCCTCGAATGCGGCGCGTACCTCCGCGAGGCCCCGGCAGTGCTTCCCGTCGAACGTCTCGTAGAGCGCGTCCGGCGTGAAGTACGTCATCACCGCGTCCAAATCGTTCCGGTTGAACGCGTCGGTGAAGGCCAGCACCACCTCCTCCAGCGCGCGGCGACCGGCATCAGTGCCGGCCGCGGCAGCAGGGGATGCTGGCCCGTGACTCACAGCTCCACCGGCGTCTTCTGGATGCGCCAGATTTCTTCGGCGTACTGCTTGATGGTGCGGTCCGAGGAGAAGATGCCGCCGCGGGCGACGTTGATGATGCACTTCTTCGCCCAGCCGTCGGCGTCCTGGTACGCGCGGACCACGTCCTCCTGCTTCGCCATGTACGCCGGGAAGTCAGCCAGCACGAGGTAGCGGTCCTCCTCGAGGAGGCTGTCCACCAGCGGCTTGAAGAGGTGCTTGTCCTCCGGCGAGAAGAAGCCGGTGGAGATGAGGTCCAGCGCCTCGCGCAGCTCCAGGTGCTGGTTGTACACGTCACGCGGGCGGTAGCCCTCGCGCTTGCGGGCGATGACCTCGTCCGCCGTGAGGCCGAAGAGGAAGAAGTTCTCGTCGCCCACCGCGTCGCGAATCTCCACGTTGGCGCCGTCCAGCGTGCCCAGCGTCAGCGCGCCGTTGAGCATCAGCTTCATGTTGCCGGTACCGGACGCCTCCATGCCCGCGGTGGAGATCTGCTCGGACACGTCGGCCGCGGGGATGATGCGCTCGGCCAGGCTCACGCGGTAGTTGGGCGCGAAGATGACCTGGAGGCCCGTGGTGCCCGCGTCGCTGTTGACCACCTCGGCGATGCCGTTGATGAGGCGGATGGTCAGCTTCGCCAGGTGGTAGCCCGGCGCCGCCTTGGCGCCGAAGATGAACGCGCGCGGGTGGACGATGGAGGCCGGGTCCCTGCGGGCCTTCATCCACAGCGCCACGATGTGGATGGCGTTGAGCAGCTGGCGCTTGTACTCGTGCAGGCGCTTGATCTGCACGTCGAAGATGGCGTCCGGGTTGAGGTTCACCGGGCGCAAGTCGCGCAGGTGCTGGGACAGGTCCACCTTGTTGGCGCGCTTCACCTCGCGGAAGGCCTTGCGGAACGCCGGGTCCTCGGCGTGCGGCTCCAGCTTGCGCAGCTGGTCCAGGTCCGTCGTCCAGCCCTCGCCGATGCGGGAGGAAATCAGCTTCGACAGGCGCGGGTTGCACCACGCCAGCCAGCGGCGGGGCGTCACGCCGTTGGTCTTGTTGTTGAAGCGCTCCGGGTACATGGCGGCGTAGTCCGTCATCACGTCGCGCCGCAGCAGGTCGGTATGCAGCGCGGCCACGCCGTTGACGCTGTGGCTGCCGACCACCGCGAGGTGGGCCATGCGGATCTTCTTCTCCGGGCCCTCCTCCACCAGGCTCATCCGCCGCATCTTCTCCTGGTCATACGGGTAGCGGATCTGCACTTGGCGCAGGAAGCGCTGGTTGATTTCGTAGATGATTTCCAGATGGCGGGGCAGCAGCCGCTCGAAGAGCGTCGCCGGCCACTTCTCCATGGCCTCGGCCAGGAGCGTGTGGTTGGTGTAGCCGAACACCGCCTGGGTGATGCTCCACGCCTCGTCCCAGAGCAGGCGCCGCTCGTCCACCAGCACGCGCATCAGCTCCGCCACGCCAATGGCCGGGTGCGTGTCGTTGAGCTGGATGGCCGCCTTGTTGGGGAAGTCCCTGAAGTCCGAGTGGTTCTTCAGGTAGCGCCGGACGATGTCGGCGATGGAGCAGGCGACGAAGAAGTACTGCTGCTTGAGGCGCAGCTCCTTGCCGGCCTGGAAGGCGTCGTTGGGGTAGAGGACCTTGGAGATGACCTCCGAGTCGTTCTTCTCCACCACCGAGCGCTCGTAGTCGCCCGCGTTGAACAGCAGCAGGTCGAACTCTTCCGAGGCGCGCGCCTGCCACAGCCGCAGCGTGTTGACGGTGTTGTTCTGGAAGCCGGCGATGGGCGTGTCATACGGGACGCCGACCACCGTCTTGCCGCCCACCCAGCGGGCCATGGGCCGGCCATCCGGGCCCTGGTGGTGCTCGACGCGCCCGAAGAAGCGCACCGGCACCGCCTTCTCCGGCCGGACGATTTCCCACGGGTTGCCGAACTTGAGCCACTCGTCGGCGCGCTCCACCTGGTAGCCGTCGACGATGTCCTGCGTGAAGATGCCGAACTCGTAGCGGATGCCGTACCCCATGCCGGGGTAGCCGAGCGTGGCCAGCGAGTCCAGGAAGCACGCCGCGAGGCGCCCCAGGCCGCCGTTGCCCAGGCCGGCGTCGGGCTCCATCTCCAGCAGGTTGGTGAGGTCGACCCCTACCTCACGCATGGACTCGGCGGCGGCCTCGTGCATGCCGAGGTTGAGCAGGTTGTTGCCCAGCGCGCGACCCAACAGGTACTCCGCGGACAGGTAGTACGCGCGCTTGACGTCCTGCTCGTAGTAGGTGCGCGCCGTCTTCACCCACCGGTCGGCGAGCCTGTCTCGCACCGCCAGCGAGAGCGCCATGAAGCGGTCATGCGCGGTGGAGGTCTCGTAGTTCTTGCCGCGCGAGTAGCGGACATGGTCCAGGAAGGAGCGGCGCATGCTGGTCGCATCGCGCCCGGTGCGGCCGCTGTCGTCGGTCGTTCCCGCCTGCGCGGCACGGGGCTGCGTGACAGGGGTCTGCGTCCTGATGGGTTCTGCCATTGGGTAGGAAATCCTCCGGAGGCCTTCATTTATCGCGATTGGACCCACAGGCTCTACTGCTGTGTGAGGACTCTGGTACAAGACGCCTGCAAGGTCAGCGGGCCTGCACTCCTCAGCCTGGAGACCCCTCCTCGATGCCCAGCGACAAGAGCGAACTTGCCCAGCGGATGGCATTGACGCGTCCCGACCACACCGTTCGCGGCTTCATCTTCAACTCCCTGCTCACCCTCGTTTCCCAGCGGGCAGGCAGCGAGGCCATGGTCCGGCTGGCAGAGGAGGTGCGGCTGAAGAAGCCCATCGACTTCTTCTCCTACCCCGCGGCGGACTTCCTGCGCCTGCTCTACGGGGCGGTGGACGTGCTGGAGCCCCACTACGGCTCGGTGGACGACACCTTCCGGGCCTGCGGGGCCGCCACCGTCACCGGCTTCTTCGAGTCCCACGTGGGCAACACCCTGTCCAAGCTGGTGGGGCGGGGGGACCCGAAGCGGGCCTTCTCCAGCACCTCCACCGTCTACAAGACGCTGGTGAGCTACGGCTCCCATGACTGCGAGCCGCTCGAGGGCCGCCGGGTGAGGATTGTCTTCCGGGGGGACATGCAGCCCATGCGCTTCCACGAGGGCAGCCTGCGCGCCGCGCTGATGGCGGTGGGCGGGGGCGCGCAGAGCCAGGTGGAGGGCACCGCCTGCGCGCTGGACCACTCGGAGTTCCTGGTGCGCTGGTAGGCCCGCGCACCGCGCCCCGCTCAGCTCCCCCTCAGCTCCGGCGCCCGGCCCAGAAGAGGTTGGTGCCCGACTCGTCGCAGGTCAGCTCCAGGGTGGCCAGCCGCCGCTCCGGGCCGCCCTCGCACAGGGCCTGGAACTCCTCCTGGCTCCGGTGCAGCACGCGCCAGTCCCCCACGTACTCCATGAAGGCCCGCCAGGGGTTGGGGTGGTGCAGGTTGGTGAGGAGCACGCGCCCGCCGTGCGCCACCAGGGGCGCGAGCGCGTCCAGGAAGCGCTCGGCGACGTTGTCCTTCAGGTAGTCCAAGAGGCCGGCCACCACGAGGACGTCATGGCCCTCCGGGTGGCGCACCTGGTCCAGCAGGTCCTTGTGGCGCAGCACCTGGTAGGTGGACAGCTGCACGTAGTCCACCGTGGGCGGGGGCGGCAGGCCCGGGCCCGAGCGGCGGGTGAGCACCTGGAACTGGCGGCGGCAGTACTCCAGCGGCGCCGGGTCGAAGTCGCAGAGGGTGAAGTGGCCCGAGGCCCCGGTGGTGGCGTACTCGCGCAGGGTGTGCTCGGGGCCGCAGGCGAAGGACAGCACGCGCAGCGGGCGGCCCAGCTCCCGCTCGTGCTGGCGCAGGTGGCGCAGCAGCCAGGGCGGGCGGGCGCGGTGCGCGCG
>JBKGHK010000597.1:0-6372 GCA_046520375.1 Pyxidicoccus sp. 3LFB2 | reverse complement strand
ACGGAGAGCCGTGCGCCATTCGTCCTCGCGCTCGGACCCGTGGACGAGCTGCTGGCCGAGGTGCTTGCGCAGGTGCCCGAGGCGATGCGTCCTCGCGTGCTGTCGCTGGACGGCCTGGAGGCGGAGAGCGCCGGGCGGCTGCCTCCGCGCGCCACGCCCGAGTGCCTGGCCTACGTGCTGTTCACCTCCGGGTCCACGGGCACGCCCAAGGGGGTGATGATTCACCACCGCGGCATGCTCAACCACCTGCTGGGCATGCGCGATGCGCTGGGGCTGGGAGCGAAGGACGTCCTCGCGCAGATTGCCGCGCTCAGCTTCGACATCTCCATCTGGCAGATGCTGGGCGCGCTGCCCGGCGGCGGCACCACGTACCTCATCGAGGACGACGTGGTGAGGGACCCGCAGCGGCTGGCCGAGGCGCTCCGGGAGAGCCGGGCCACCGTCATGGAGATGGTGCCCTCCGTCCTCCAGCATGTCCTGGAGGGCGCGGGCCCTGACGGCACCTTCCCGGACATGCGCTGGGTGGCGCTCGGTGGCGAGCCCGTGCCGCCCGCCCTGTGCCGCACGTGGATGGAGCGCTGCCCCGAGTGCCGCATGGCCAATGCCTACGGCCCCACGGAGAGCTCGGACGTCGCCAGCCTGTACTTCCTGAACGGGTCGCCGCGCGGCGCCTTCACGCCCATTGGCACGCCCAAGGCCAACATGGAGGTGTACGTCCTGGACGACGCGCTCCAGCCGGTGCCTCCGGGCGTGGTGGGTGAGCTGTACCTGGGCGGCCTGGGTGTGGCCCGTGGCTACGTGGGCCGGCCGGACCTCACCGCCGAGCGCTTCGTGCCGCATCCGTTCAGCACCGAGCCCGGCGCGCGGCTGTACCGCTCCGGCGACCTGGGCCGCTGGCTGCCGACGGGCGTGCTCCAGTTCGTCTCGCGTGCTGACCTGCAGGTGAAGGTGCGCGGCATGCGCGTGGAGCTGGGTGAGGTGGAGGCCGCGCTGGCTTCCCTGCCCGGCGTGCGCTCCGCCGCCGTCACCGTCCAGCGCCGGGGGCCGGGGGACTCGTGGCTCGTCGCCTGGGTGGTGCCCGCTTCTGCCGACGTCTCCACCGAGGCGCTTCAGCAGGGCCTGGCCCGCGTGCTGCCCGCGTACATGGTGCCCTCGCGCTGGGTGCTGCGCCCCTCCCTGCCGCTGACCTCCACCGGCAAGCTGGACCGCAAGGCGCTCGCCGCTCTGCCTCTGGACGACGCATATAATGATGCGCCCAGCGCGGGCGGCCCTGCCCGGGGCCCCGTGGAGGAGCTGCTCGCCCAGCTCTTCGGCCAGGTGCTGGGCGTGGAGCGTGTCGAGCGCGAGGCCAGCTTCTTCCACCTGGGTGGCCACTCGCTGAGCGCCACGCGGCTGGTGGCCCGGGTGCGCCAGTCCTTCGGTGTGCAGCTGCCCCTGGCCGCCTTCTTCGCCTCGCCCACCGTGGCCGGAATGGCCCGGCAGCTGGCGTCGCTCCAGGCGGCTTCTGCTGAGCTTCCGGAGCCCACGCCGCTGCCCGCCGATGCGCCGCTCGCGCTGTCTCCAGCGCAGGAGCGCCTGTGGTTCATCCACCAGCTCCAGCCCGACTCCGGCGCGTACCACATCCCCCAGGCCGCGGAGCTGCACGGCGCGGTGGACACGCGCGCGCTGGACTCAGCGCTGCGGTGGCTGCTGGAGCGTCACTCCGTGCTGCGCACCACCGTGGCTTCGCACCAGGGACAGCCGCATGCGGCGCTGGCGCCCGTGCCCGCCCACGTGCTGCACGTGGAGAACGCGGCGGCCCAGCCCGGGTGGGTTGCGCAGCGGCTGCACCAGGAGTCCTGGCGGCCGTTCTCGCTGGAGCGTGGGCCGCTGTACCGCTTCCTCCTGCTGAAGGCCGGCGAGGACCGGCATGTGCTGCTCGCTGTCTTCCATCACCTCGTGGTGGATGGCCTCTCGCTGGACATCATCCTGCGCGAGCTGGGCGAGGCGTATGCCGCCTTCCGCCAGGGGCAGCAGCCCACGGCGGCTCCCATTGCGCTCCGCTATGCCGATGTGGCCGCGTGGCAGCGCTCGGACGCCGTGCACGCGCGGGACGAGTCGCAGCTGACGTATTGGAAGCGGCAGCTCACCGGAGCGCCGGAGCTGCTCCAGCTTCCCACCGACAAGCCTCGTCCGGCCGTCCTCACGCACCAGGGCGACAACACCGGCCTTCACGCGCTGCCTCCCGCGCTGGCCAGCGCCGTGCGCACGTTCTGCCGGGAGCACTCGGCCACGCCGTTCATGGTGCTGTACGCCGCGTTCGCCGCGCTGCTGTATCGCTACTCGCGCCAGGACGACTTCTGCGTCGGGACGCCCGTCTCCGGTCGCACCCACCCGGCCACCGAGGGCGTCGTCGGCCTGCTCGCCAACACCGTCCCGCTGCGCACGCGCGTGGACGCGGGAACGTCCTTCGACGCGCTGGTGGCCCAGGTGCGGGGCACCACGCTGGAGGCGCTGGCCCACCAGGACCTGCCCTTCGAGCGGCTTGTCCAGGCGCTCGGCGTGGAGCGCAGCCTCAGCCACTCGCCCGTGTTCCAGGTGATGTTCGACCTGCACCGGCCGCAGGGCTCGCTGGCGGGTGCCTTCGCCGAGCTCCAGGCACAGCCGGTGGCCGTCGACCTGCGGGCCAGCCCGTTCGACCTCGCGCTGAGCGTCCTCGAAGGCGCGGATGGCTTCGAGGTCTTCCTGCGCTACAGCGGTGAGCTGTTCGAGCCCGCCACCGCGCGCCGGCTGCTGGAGCACTACCCGCGCCTGCTCGCCGAGGCCATCGCCGCGCCTCACACGCCTGTCTCCCGGCTGTCGCTGCTGTCGTCCGACGAGCGCGCCCGGGTGCTGCGCGATGCCCGGCCTCCCGCACAGGACTTCGACCTGCGCGCCTGCCTGCCCGAGCGCATCTCCGCCCACGCCCGCCAGTCGCCCGAGCACGTGGCCCTGGCGTCCTCCGACGCGCGCTGGACGTACGCGCAGCTGGAGGCGTGGACGAACCGCGCCGCGCGCAGCCTGGCGGCCCAGGGTGTGGAGCCCGAGTCCGTGGTCGCCGTGCTGGGCCGGCGCAGCGAGGCCACCGTGCGCGCGCTGCTGTCGCTGCACAAGGTCGGCGCCGCCTACCTGCCGCTGGATGCGCAGCTTCCTCCCGCACGGCTGGGCACCCTGCTGGCGGAGAGTCGCGCGCCGTTCATCCTCGCGCTCGACGCCGAGGAGTCGCCGCTGGCCGAGGTGCTCGCGCAGGTGCCCGAGACGGCCCGGCCTCGCGTGCTGTCCCTGTCCTCGGAAGCACTGGAGACAGAGAGCGCGGAGCCCCTGACGGCTCGCGCCTCTCCGGCGACGCTCGCGTACGTGTTGTTCACCTCCGGCTCCACCGGCACGCCCAAGGGCGTCATGGTGGACCACCGCGGCATGCTCAACCACCTGCTGGGCATGCAGCGTGGGCTGGGAATGGGCCCGGAGGACGTGCTCGCGCAGACGGCGCCACTCTCCTTCGACATCTCCATCTGGCAGATGCTGGGCGCCCTGGCCGCCGGTGGCACCACCTTCGTGGTGGAGGACGACGTGGTGCGCGAGCCGCCCCGCCTCGCCGCCGCCCTGCGAGACGCTGGCGCCACCGTGGTGGAGTTGGTGCCTTCGCTGCTCCAGGCCTTGCTGGAGGACTCCGCCGAGGCGCCGCTCCCGGCGCTCCGCCACATGCTCACCATTGGCGAGGCACTGCCGCCCGCCACGTGCCGCGCCTGGTTCGAGCGATATCCGCGCGTGCCGCTCGTCAACGCCTACGGCCCGGCCGAGTGCGCCGACACCGCCACTCTGCACCTGATGCACGCGCCGCCGTCAGGCGCCGGCACGCCCATTGGCACGCCCAAGGCGAACATGGAGGTGTACGTCCTGGACGACGCGCTCCAGCCCGTGCCTCCCGGTGTGCCCGGAGAGCTCTACATCGGCGGCACCGGCGTGGGCCGTGGCTACGTGGGCCGGCCGGACCTCACCGCCGAGCGCTTCGTGCCACATCCGTTCAGCGCCGAGCCCGGCGCTCGGCTGTACCGCACGGGAGACAGGGGACAGTGGAACGAGGACGGCACGCTCGGCTTCCTCGGCCGCGTGGACTTCCAGGTGAAGGTGCGCGGCATGCGCGTGGAGTTGGGCGAGGTGGAGGCCGCGCTGGCTTCCCTGCCCGGCGTGCGCTCCGCCGCGGTCACCGTGCAGCGTCGGGGGCCGGGGGACTCCTGGCTCGTCGCCTGGGTGGTGCCTGCTTCAGCCGACGTCTCCACCGAGGCGCTCCAGCAGGGCCTGGCCCGCGTGCTGCCCGCATACATGGTGCCCTCGCGCTGGGTGCTGCGCCCCTCCCTGCCCCTCACCTCCACCGGCAAGCTGGACCGCAAGGCGCTCGCCGCCCTGCCTCTGGACGACGCATATAATGATGCGCCCTCTGCTGGCGGCCCTGCCCGGGGCCCCGTGGAGGAGCTGCTCGCCCAGCTCTTCGGCCAGGTGCTGGGCGTCGAGCGCGTCGAGCGCGACGCCAGCTTCTTCCACTTGGGCGGCCACTCGCTGAGCGCCACGCGGCTGGTGGCCCGGGTGCGCCAGTCCTTCGGCGTGCAGCTGCCCCTGGCCGCCTTCTTCGCTTCGCCCTCCGTGGCCGGACTGGCCCGCCAGCTCGCTTCCCTCCAGGCCGCTTCCGCCGAGCTTCCCGAGCCCACGCCGCTGCCTGCCGACGCGCCGCTCGCGCTGTCTCCGGCGCAGGAGCGCCTGTGGTTCATCCACCAGCTCCAGCCCGACTCCGGCGCGTACAGCGTCGGTCAGGCCGCCGAGTGGACCGGCCCCGCGGACCTCGACGCGCTGGATGCCGCCGCGCGGTGGCTGCTGGAGCGGCACCCCGTGCTGCGCACCACCGTGTCCTCGGTGCACGGACAGCCGCACGTCGCGCTGTCGCCCGTGCCCTCGCGGGTGTTGCACGTGGAGACCGTTCCCGAGGGCCCCGGCGCCCAGGTGCTGCTGGCCCGCCGCCTCACCGAGACGAGCCAGCGGCCCTTCCCGCTGGAGCACGGACCGCTCTACCGCTTCCTGCTGCTGAAGGCCGGTGGAGAGCGGCACGTGCTGCTCGTCGCCTTCCACCACCTCGTTGGTGACGCGCTGTCGGCCGGCCTCCTCCTGCGTGAGCTGGGCGAGGCGTATGCCGCCTTCCACCAGGGCCAGTCCCCCGCGCTGCCGCCCGTGCAGTTGCACTCCGCCGACGTGGCCGCGTGGCAGCGCTCGGAGCCCGTCCTCGCGCGGGACGAGGCACAGCTGGAGTACTGGAAGCGGCAGCTTGCTGGGGCGCCGGAGCTGCTCCAGCTTCCCACCGACAAGCCCCGTCCCGCCGTCCTCACGCACCAGGGCGACAACACCGGCTACCACCCGCTGCCCACGGCCCTCTCCGAGGACCTGCGAGCGTTCTGCCGCCAGCATCAAGTCACCCCGTACATGGTGCTGTACGCCGCGTTCGCTGCGCTGCTGTACCGCTACTCGCGCCAGGATGACTTCTGCGTCGGGACGCCCGTCTCCGGCCGCACCCACCCGGCCACCGAGGGTGTCGTCGGCCTGCTCGCCAACACCGTCCCGCTGCGCACCCGTGTGGACGCGGGCACGTCCTTCGCCTCGCTGCTCGCGCAGGTGCGGGGCACCGCGCTGGAGGCGCTGGCCCACCAGGACGTCCCCTTCGAGCGGCTCGTCCAGGCGCTCGGCGTGGAGCGTGGGCCCGGCCATGCGCCGCTCGTACAGGTGATGTTCGACCTGCACCGCACCGAGCTGTCCGCCGCCAGCGGCTTCCATGCGCTCGGCGCACGCCGCGTCCCCATCGAGACGTGGACGTGCGAGGTGGACCTGTTCCTCACCGCCATCGAGGTGGGAGACGGCTTCGAGGTCTACTTCCAGTACAGCACGGACTTGTTCGCGCCCGGCACGGTGGAGCGGCTGCGCAACCACTACATCCGGCTGCTGGCGCACGCGGTGGCCTCGCCGCGCACCTCCGTGGGCGAGCTGTCCCTGCTGTCCCCCGCCGAGCGGGAGCAGGTGGTCCACGCCTTCAACGCCACCGAGCGCCCCTTCGACTCGGAAGCCACCATCGTCTCGCTGCTGGAGGCGCAGGTGGCGAGCACGCCCGATGCGCCCGCCGTCGTGGCGCCCGAGGGCACCCTCACCTTCCGCGAGCTGCACACGCGGGCCTCGCGCCTGGCAGCACACCTGGCCGCCGCCGGTGCCGGTCCGGAGGCAGTGGTGGGCCTCTGCCTGGAGCGCTCGCTGGACGCGGTGGTGTCCCTGCTGGCCATCTTCTTCAGCGGCGCCGGCTGCCTCCCGCTGGAGGCCTCG
>JBKGHK010000596.1:0-6372 GCA_046520375.1 Pyxidicoccus sp. 3LFB2 | reverse complement strand
CCTCCGCGAGGGGGGTGGAGCGGGGCTACCCCGGCTCCGTGCGCCGGGCGCCTGCTGGCGCTCCAGCGGTGGCCCGCGGACCCGCGCTTCACCCCCGTGCTGCTGGACCTGGCCCGCATGCCCATCGCCAGCGACGTGGGCGTGCCCGAGGTGCTCTTCGCGCTGATGGAGCAGGTGGGCGACCCGCGCGCGCTGGAGCCGCTCCGGGAGTTGCGCCGGGGCCTTGCTTCGGGGGCGGTGCGGGCGGCGAGGCTGGACGCCATCCTCCAGCGGATTCCCCACCCGGGCCCGCCGCTGGAGGCGAGCGCCTCGCGGCTGTGCGCGGAGCTGGACGAAGCCCTCACGGAGCGCGAGGCGGCGGAGGCCCGGAACGCGCCCCTGCGCGACTCGCTCTTCGCGCGTGTGTACGCGGACCCGGACGACACGGCCGCGCGCATGGTGCTGGCGGACCATCTGCTGGAGCAGGACGAACCGCTGGGCGAGCTCATCACCCAGCAGTGTCGGCCCCAGCCCGACGAGGCGCGCATCCGGCAGTTGCTGGACGCGTATCGCGCCCGGTGGGAGGCCCCCTTCGGGCCTGTCGTGGTGCAGGGCAGTGCGAGCTTCGAGCGGGGCTTCCCGGTGTACGTCCTGCTCGACATGAACTGGGGGCAGCCGCTGCCGGAGCCCGGGCCCTGCTGGTCCACGGTGCGGGAGCTTGACTGGGCCGCGGTGATGTTGCCGGACGTTGCCGACTGGCTGGCACACCCGCACCTGCGCCATGTGACGGTGTTGCACAACCTGGATGCGGAGCTGGCGCGAGGGCTGGGAGCGCGCGGCCTGGGCCTGAAGGCCCTGGAGCTGCGAGGCCCCGTGGTGAGCAAGTGCACGGACCTGTTCAACCGGCTGGCCGGGTTGCCCCACCTGAAGCACCTCTGGTTGAAGGACGCCAGCGGGTGGGACGTCATCCACTACTCGGCTTCGGAGCTGGCTTCACAGCTGGAGCGTTTCAACGCGGACAACGAGGGCGGCTGGTCGCTCTCCGTCAGACGCGAGCGGCCCATGCCCGTCCAGGCAACGCTGGAGAGCGAGGACTCCGTCACCGCGCTGTCGGAGGCGCTTCTGGGTGCGGTGCGCTTCGGCAAAACGGGAGGGCTCCGACTCCGGGTGGGGCAGGTCAGCGAGATGAGCCGGCGGGTGTTGGAGAAGGCGGTGAAGGGCTACGCGCGCGTGGAGTGGAGCTGAGATGGCGATTCCCACCCTGAGCGAGCTGCTGGGCCTCGCACTCGAGTCCTTCGAGCGGCACGAGGAGGCCGCGGCGCTCGAGCACCTGCTGGGGGCCTGGCGCCAGACGCGCGCCGAGCCTCTCGCGGTGCTCATCGAGCGGCTGTCGGCGCGACTGACGGGAGGGCTGCCACCGCTCCAGGCCGATACGCATGCGCAGCTCTTCAAGCGGTTCCGTCCGGTCGACCTGCCCCGGGTCCTCGCCCACGTCGTCGTCCTGGCGGACCAGCGGCAGTGGGACGTCGTGGGCTACCTGCTCGACGGGGTTCGCCAGTTGCCCGCGGACCCCCGCTTCACCGCGCCGCTGCTGGACCTGGTGCAGCGGCCGGATGCCTTCGAGCAGCGGGTCTTCAGGACGTTCTGCTACGCGTTCTCCGCCATGCGAGACCCGCGCGCGCTGGAGCCGCTGCGCGCGGTGCGAAAGACGCTGTCTCCCGGCTCCGGCCAGGCCGAGGGGCTGGACCTGGCGCTACGGTCCTTCGTCCCCGAGGTGTCCCTGGACGACGAGGACGCCGCCACGTGCGCGGCCCTGGAGCGGGCCCTCACCTCGCGCGAGGCCGCCGAGACGCGGCGCTCTCCCACCCATGAAGCGCTGCTGGCGCGCGTGTACGCGGACCCCGGGGACACCGCCGCGCGCATGGTGCTCGCGGACCACCTGCTGGAGCAGGGCCACCCGCAGGGCGAGCTCATCATGCTCCAGTGCACGCCGCACGCGGATGCGGACCGGAGCGCCCGGTTGGTGGAGGAGCACGGGTGGCGGTGGGCGTTGGCGCTCGGGCCTCACGTGGAGGCGGAGTCCACCCGCTTCGAGCGCGGCCTTCCCGCCGCCGTCCGGCTGAGCCCTGGCTGGAGGGAGCCGCTGCCCGAGCCCGGGCCCGAGTGGGCGACGGTGCGCGAGGTGGATGCCGCGGGGACGTTGTTCCCGGGGCTCGCGGAGTGGCTCGCGCACCCCAGGCTGCGCCGGGTGACGGTGCTCAGGCGCGTGGAGCCGACGCTCGCGTGGGGCTTTGGCGCGAGGGAGCTGGGCGTGCGGCAGCTCGGGTTGCTGGGGCCGGTGTCCCGGAAGGCGCCGGTGTTGTTCTCCGAGCTGGAGCGGCTGCCGCACCTGGCGCGCCTGCTCATCCACGACGCGGAGCCCGAGGACGTGCAGCTGTGCGCGGCGTCCCTCTTCGCGTCGCGGCTGGAGCGCTTCGAGGCGCGGGGGCTGGAGCGGACGTGGGCGCTCGTGGTGCGTCCGGCGAAGGACGTGCCGATGCGGGCGACGCTGCTGGGAGAGGCGGGCGTCGAGCCGCTGGCCCGGGTGCTCCGGGGCGCGGTGGGCTTCGGGAGGGGAGCGCTGCACGTCCGCGTGAGGAAGCGCACCACGCCGGAGGGACTGCGGCTGTTGCGGGCCGCGGTGTCTCCGTACGCGCGGGTAGAGTGGTCCTGAGATGACGGGGAACGTCCTGAACGGTTTGCTGGCGGGCGCGCTCGTGGCCTTCGAGCAGCGCGAGGAGGAGACGGCGCTGCGGCTCCTGCTGGACGCGTGGCGCGAGTCTCGCTCGGTGCGCATCGCGGACCTTGTACAGAAGCAGTCGGACCGGCTCGCCCTCGGGCTGCCATCGTACGCGTTCCTGTCCAGAGCCTTCTCTGGCGGGCTGCCCCGGCCTGTCTGCTTTCCGCAAGTCCTCGATTGGCTCAAGAGTGTCGCGAACGAGGGAGACGCGGAGGCGCTGGAGCGCCATCTCCGGAGCGTCCAGAGATGGCCCGAGGACCCCCGGCTCATTCCGGTGCTGCGGACTATCGCGCGCTGGCCTGTCGCTCGGAATGTGGACGTCATCGCGGCGCTTCGGGACCTCTTGCTCCACCTGCGGGCTCCGGGCACGGCGGATGACATCCAGGCGCTGCTCCAGGCGATGGGTTCGTGGACCACCTACGAGGAAGCGCTGGCCCGCCTCCAGGCGAGGAGGGATGCGCCGCCGGCACACCCGCTGGGCGTGGCGCTGAACACGGAAGCCGTGGCCGCGTGTGACGCGCTGGAGGCGGCCCTGGCCCTGCGCGCGGAGGCCGAGGCACGCCGGCTTCCCCTGCGGGACATGCTCCTGGCGCGTGTGTACGCCCACCCGGACGATGACGCCGCACGGCTCGTCCTGGCGGACCACCTGCTGGAGCAGGGCGACCCGCTGGGAGAGTTCATCATGCTCCAGTGCTCGCCGCGGGCGGATGAGGCCCGCATCCGTGAGTTGCTGGCGCAGCATGGCCTGGCGTGGCAGGCCCCGCTGGGGCCACTCGTCCGCCACGAGGCTACCCGCTTCGAGCGGGGCTTCCCAGTCTCTGTCCGGATGCGCTTCTCCCGGCAGGAGTGGCCCGCACCCGGGCCAGCCTGGGGCACGGTTCGGGAAGTCGATGGGGGGGTGACGCTCACTTCCCGGGCCGTGAGCTGGCTCGCGCACCCGCACCTGCATGCTGTGACGTTCCTTCGCCGGATGCGGTCCACCGTCGCCCCGCAGCTCGGGGCGTACCCGCTGCCGGTGCGGCGGTTGGAGCTTGTCAGGCAGGACCGCTTCGAGGAGGCACTGTTTCTCAAGCTGTCCATGCTGCCGCACCTGACGTGGCTGGAGGTGACGGAGGCGAGCTCGTGGGACGTAGCGACGTGCTTCACTTCACCCCTGGCCCGCCGACTGGAGCGTTTCACGGCCACGAGTGAGGGCACCTGGTCCCTGGAGGTAACGCCCTCGGAGAAGGTGCCGGTGAAGGCGGCCCTGTTGAACGCGGCGCACTGTCGCGCGCTCGCCGAGGCCATCCGCGCCGCGATGGGCTTCGGGAGGCGGGGGCTCCGTGTCCGGCTGCCGAGCGATGTGCCTGAAGCAGGCCGGAGGCTGCTGGAAGAAGCAGCCGAGCCCTACGCGCGGGTGGAGTGGGTGTGAAACCTCACCCCGACGAGTCGACGTCCACGTAGGCGCGCTTCGCCAGCACCGACACGAGGCGGCCCTCGGGCAGCACGTACGCGGACAGCCGCCCGCCGTACACGCAGCCCGAGTCCAGGCCCAGCGCATGCGGGTGGCGCTGGATGCCGCGCATGGCGTCGTGCCCGAAGATGACCAGCTCCGGCCCCTTCCAGTGGCTGCCCCATGGCTCGCCGCCGTCCACGCGCTTGGAGGGCAGGCCGTCCGAGGTGATGCTGCGCAGGTTGAGCAGCTCGTCTTCCTTCTGGTGCTCCAGCGGCACGCCCGGCACCAGCCCGCCGTGCACGGCCACCACGTTCAGCTCCGGGAAGCGGCGGTAGAGCGGCTGGGCCTCCAGCCACGCCCAGTCCTCGGCGCACAGCGTGTCCAGCACGTGCTGGTGCTCGGGCTTGAGCTTCTTGCCCTTGGGCCCCCGTCCAGCGTGCCAGCGCAGCACGTGCGCGTCATGGTTGCCTCGCACCGCGAGGAAGCCGCGCTCGCGGGCCCGGCGCACCACGCCCGCCGAGTCCGGCCCCTTCGCCACCAGGTCGCCCACCAGCACCACGCGGTCGTCCGGCCGCCAGCCACACTCGACGAGCAGGGCGTCCAGCTCCTCCACGCACCCGTGTACGTCCCCGATGAAGAGCGTTCGCATCCCGCTCCTCCTTTAATGCGCTTTGCCCGGGTGCGGGAACCCCACGGCGCGGCTTTCGTCGTCCGCCGTGTGGACTAGCGGTCGCTGGCGGCCGGAACCCCCGCCGGCCGGGGCAGGCGGGCGCGCCAGGCGTCCAGCTCCGCCACCACCTTCACGTACCGCTCGCCCATGCTGACGAGCATCTCCCGCGCCTCCGTGGCCAGCCGCAGGGCGCGCGGCCGGTCCAGGTTCGCGTCCCACAGCGCCCGCGCCAGGAAGTAGCGCGAGTAGGCGCGCTCCCCCGGCGTCTGCTTCGAGCCCGAGCGGTTGGCCACCGCCAGCTCCAGCAGCTCGGCCGCCTTGCGCGGCTGCTTCAAGTCCAGCCAGTTGCGGCCCAGGTCAATCCAGGTGCCCGTCAGGTAGCCGTAGGCGTCGTCCTGGCGTGACTCGAGGATGGCCAGCGACCGCAGCAGGTAGGGGTGGGCCTCCTGGTAGCGCTTCATGTCCCGGTAGTTGTTGCCCACCGCCCGGTAGGCCCTGGACAGCAGGGGATGCTGGGGGCCGAGCCGCTGCTCCAGGGGAGCAATGGTGGCGTAGTGGCGAGCCAGGGCCTCCTCGTGTCGCCCCAGCCGCGCCAGCAGGTTGGCCAGGTTGCTCACGACCACTTGCGTGCCGGCGCTCTCCACGCCCTCCGATTGGATGGTGATGGCCAGCGCGCGCTCCTGCAGGCGCAGGGACTCCTCGCCGCGGCCCAGGCGCTCCACGACGGCCGCCAGCTGGTTGAGCGCGGCCGCCACCGCGGGGGTGCTCGGGGCCGAGCGCGCGCTCGAACACCGCCAGCGCCGAGCGCGACAGCGCCTCCACCTCCGTCAGCTTGGCCTGCCGCCAGTAGGCGTAGCCCACGTTCAGCTGGGCGCGCGCCACGTCGGGGTGGTCGGGGCCCAGCGCCTTGCGCCGCGTCTCCAGCGCCTGCTCGAAGAGCTGCAGCGCGTCCTCCACGCGGTGCTGGGCCATGCGCGTGCCGCCCAGCTCCATCCGGACGTCCGCTGCTTCCAGGCTGTCCGGGCCGTACGTCTGCTCCAGCCGGGCGAGCGCGGCCTCCTGCTGCTCGGAGGCTTCCTTGTAGTGGCCCTGCCCGAAGTGCAGCGCCCCGGTGCGGACCTGGAGCTGCGCGGTCAGCACCGCGTCTCCGCCCATCCGCTCGATGGCGGCCTCGGCGCGCTCCTTCCAGCGCCAGGCCAGGGCGTATTGCTCCAGCACCTCTCCAGAAGTGCGGACCAGCGACGTCCACGCGCGCGCGGCCGCCACGTCATTGCGGCCGGCCTCCGCGGCCCAGACGGCCTCGAAGAGCGTGGCCTCCGCCTTGCGCGAGTCGCCGGCCTCCTCGCGCAGCTCGCCCAAAAGCAGCAGCAGGTCCGCGGCGCCGTAGCGGTCTCCGGCTTCCGTCGCCGCCTTGGCCACGGGCTCCAGCAGCGTCACCGCCTCGGTGTACTTGCCGGCGGCCTTCAGCGCGCGGGCCCGCACCAGTGTCTGGCGCAGGGCCTGCTTTCG
>JBKGHK010000595.1:0-6374 GCA_046520375.1 Pyxidicoccus sp. 3LFB2 | reverse complement strand
CGCCGCCTTCGAAGGGCTCGGTGCCATGGCGGGCCAGGTGCAGCGCGGCGGGCTCGGGCAGGGAGGGATTGTTCTCCCGCAGACGCGCGGCGGCGGCCTCCACGCTGGGGTAGCGCTTGCGGTTGGGCGGCCGGTGCGAGTCGTCGAGGAATCCACGCAGCCTGTCCAGGGCCGCGGCGGGAGCGCCCGCGCTGGGGCCCAGGCTCTCGATGAGGAAGACGCTCCGGACGTGCGCGGGGCGCGCGGCGGCGTAGGCCAGCGAGACGATGCCGCCCAGCGAGTGTCCGACGACGTGCACCTCTTCCAGCCCCAGGCCGATGCGCACGGACTCCACGTCCAGCACATAGTCACTGAAGTGGTAGGTGGCTCCGGCGCCCACGTGGCCGCTGTGGCCCATGCCCCGGAAGTCCATCAGCACCAGGCGCCAGTCGTCCGGCAGGTGCGCGGTGAGGGCGTCGAAGCTGTGGGAGTGGTCCAACCAGCCGTGGAGGAACAGGACCGTCGGCGCGCCTGACGCATGGCGCTGGCGAACATGCAGCGGCAGGCCCTGGGCGTCGACGGTGAGGGACTCAAAAGGTGTGGGCACGGGCGCCTCCTGCCCCGTGCCTTAGCCGTTCCTGGCCCGCGAGAGAATCACCACCGGCCTTGCGTGGCCGGTGGGGACGAGGCGGGGTCTTCAGCGAGACTCGGCGGGCGCGCGCGGCGGTGCGCCCGTGTCCGGTCTGGCGAGCACCATCGCGAGCTGCCGCGCCTGGTTCTCCGTCGCGCAGCGGTACTCCTGCATCTTCCCGTTGTCCTTCTCGATACGGAGAACCCAGACATCGTTCTCCTGCGTCACCGTGGGCCGTTGAGACATTTGGCGGTTCCTCCCCACGCGGACAGGAAGCATGTTCCGTGCCGGACACTGCTTTTTCACCATGTGCCCGGAATTCCAGGACAGCACCCCAACTCCCGCTGAGTGGGGTGACAAAATTTGTGCAGCGTTGCGACAATTCTGGCGCGTGAGGCTCGCACTCCTTGCGTAGTACCCCAGGGAGGGTCTGTTTGGACCTGTGCCCGGGGACTGCGTGTCACTCCATCGCGTCGGGCCACTCCCACGCGGAGCGGTACGCGCCGGACGCCTGGGTGCCCTCGATGAAGCGCGCATAGAAGGGGTGGCCGCTCAGGGTGGCGGAGTCGCCCACCACGAAGAGGTGTCGGCGGGCGCGGGTGAGGGCCACATTCATCCGGCGCAAGTCCGTGAGGAAGCCGAGCTGCCCCTCGCCATTGGAGCGGGTGAGGGAGACGAGGATGGCGTCCTTCTCCCGGCCCTGGAAGGCGTCCACGGTGTCCACCTCCACATCGGGGTGGAGGGCCTCCACGCGCTCGCGCAGCCGGTGGGCCTGGGCGCTGTAGGGCGTAATCACGGCCAGCTCCCGCGGTGACAGGCCCAGGGCGAGCAGGGCCTTCACGCGGGCCACGATGAGGCCGGCCTCGCCGTCGTTGAAGAGGCTGCGGGTGGTGGGCTCCACCTCCTCGTCGAAGCCCTTGCCGGCGGTGTCGAGGTAGAGGACGGGCGGGGCGTCGACTTCGGCGTCGGCGCCCGCGGTGAGCACGTCCGCCAGCGTGCGGTCCGCCACGGAGGGGTGGGCGCGCAGCTCGCCCGCGTACATCTCCCGCGAGGGGAAGTCCATGATGCGCGCGTTCATCCGGTACTGCTCGCGCAGCATGCGCTTGACGCCCTCGCCATGGTCCTTGAGCAGCCGCTCGAAGAGGCTCACCCCGAGGCCGGCCTTCGCGGCCTCCTGCGAGAGGACGGTGGGCGGAAGCTGCTGCGGGTCTCCGGCGAGGATGACCTTGGGCGCGCGCAGGAAGCCCAGCAGGGCCAGTGGCTCGGTGGCCTGGGTGGCCTCGTCCAGCAGCACCAGGTCGAACTCCTCGTTGGCGAGCACGCTGGAGCCCAGGCTGGCGAGCGTGACACAGACGACGTCGGAGCGGGCCAGCACCGCGCGCACGGCCTTCTTCTCCAGGGCGCGGGCCTCGTCCAGCATGCCCTTGGCCTCGGTGGAGGACGCCCGGGCGTTGGCGAAGCGCTCGCGGCTGCGCCCCTGGGTGCGCTGGCGGCGCGCGTAGCCCAGCAGCGAGTAGGCCTCCTCGAAGAGGTCGCGTGAGACGACGCGGTCCGGGTGGTCCTCGACGACGATGTCCAGCGTGTGCTCCTGGAGCCTCGGGGCGACGCGTGCGGGGTGGCCCACGCGGATGGCACGCAGGCCCTTCTCCAGGCACAGGTCCAGCAGGTGGTCCACGGCGGCGTTGCTGGCGGCGGTGCACAGCAGGCGCTGGCCGCTCGCGACGGCCTGGGCCGCCACCTCGGCGAGCACCGTGGACTTGCCGGTGCCGGGCGGGCCGTGGACGAGGAAGAAGTCCTCGGCGGCCAGGGCGCGGGCGGCGGCGTCCTGCTGCTCGGGGTTGAGAGGGCGGGTGGGCTCGAACTCGCGGGGCTTGTCGAAGCGCGGGGGCTCGTTGCCCAGCACCACCTCGCGCTTGCGGCGCTCCACGCCCTTGTCCATCGCCTTGATGCGCTGGAGGCCGGCGCGGAGCCTGTCGTAGGTGACGTCGTTGGGGACGACGTCCAGGCGCAACAGCCCCTCGTGGACGTAGGGCGGGGGCGAGCGGTCGAACGCGAGCTGGATGCGGGTGGAGGTGGCGCGGGAGATGAGGGCGCGGGCGGGCTCCTTCACCTCGGAGCGGCGGGGGAGGACGGCGACGAGGTCCCCGTTGTGCAGGCGCGTGGGAAGGGGGCGGCGGTCGGCGCGCGCGAGGGTGAGCAGGAAGCGGCCTCCGAGGCCCACCTCCTCTTCGATGGACTCGAGGTCCAGGACGGACAGCCCGTGCTCCTCGCGCTCCTGGAGCGAGAGGCTCTCGGCGAGGGCGGCCAGGCGGGCTTTCTCGGCCTCGCGCTCCTGTGCCAGGAGTGCGCCGAGCTTGTCGAAGAAGGAGACGTCACGGGCCATGGGCACGTCATGCCACCGGGGCGGCAGGACGGCCAGCGTCTGTCGAGCGCCGTGTCGCCGAGCGTGCGGCGGAGCGGGCCGGGAGTGTCGTCCACGCTCGGAAGGCGGAGCGACGGAGGTAGAATGCGAGCCAGGAGGGGACTCGGGTGACAGGAACCAGCACGCCGCACGACCTCATCGCGTCCGCGCGCAAGCGGACGGGGATGTACGTCGGGGACACGGGAGTCTATGGGCTCCACCACCTCGCCTACTTCCTCCTGGACGCCGTCTATTGGGATGCGCGACGGGGAGACTGCGGCGACCTCGCGCTGGAGGTCGGCGCGGACGGGGCCCTCTCCCTCTTCTCCACCAGCCGCTTCGTGGACCCGGCGGAGATGGTCGAGGTGGTGACGGGACGCGGCTTCCACCTGACGCCGATGACGCGTGCCTGGGGATGGGGCAACAGCCTGCCCGTCGCCCTCGCGCTCTCGTCCCTCTACGAGGTGGAGACGTGGGATGGGGGACGCCAGTGGCGCCTGCTCGGCGTCCAGGGCCGTCCCTCGGGCGACGTCGTGGAGGTGGTGCCCGCAGAACCGCCGCCCGTCGGCGACGCGCGAGGCATGCGCATCCGCCTCATTCCCGATGCCACCATCTTCGAGGCCCCCACCTTCGACGTGGAGCTGCTCTCGCGACGCTGTCGGGAGCTGGCGTTCCTCGCCCCGAGGCTGCGGGCCCGCGTCACGGACCACCGGACGGGAGAGGCCACGCGGATGCACTACCCGCTGGGCATCACCCAGCGGCTCCAGGAGCTCACCGCTGACGTGCCGCGCCTCCATCCCGAGCCGCTGGCCTTCGACGTCGAGTGGGACGGGTTTCGCGTCCGGTGCGCGCTTCAGTGGTGCGAAGCCGAAGGCGCCATGTACTCGTACGCCAACACGGTGCGGACGCGCAGGCAGGGCGTGCACGTGGATGGCGTCTACCTGGCGCTGCGTGGCGCCCTCTCCGTGCTCACCGGCGAGCGGACACTCCTCTTCTCCAGGAGGCAGCTCGCGCGTGGCTTGAGGGCCATCGTCGCCGCCGACGGGGCCGAGGACCGCATGACATTCGCAGGGCCCACCCGGGAGCTGCTCGCCATTGAAGGCCTGGCAGCGGCCGTGGGGGCGCGGCTCCGGCCGGTGCTGGTGGAGGCCCTGAGGGAGCACCCCCTGACCCCCTGGCTGGTGACACATGGCCGTGTCCGGCCAAGGCCCGCTGTCGTGGCCCGGCGTCGGACCCCGGACTGAAAACAGCAGGGCCGGTGCTCCCAGGAGGGAACACCGGCCCGTGCCACACGCTGCGCTCTGGACTAGATGAACTTCCCGCCGCTCACCACGAGGCCGTAGTCGGCGTCGATGGCGGGCGTCTCCAGGCGCGCGTCCTGGACGAGCTCATCGGCGATGACCTCCACCTTCCAGGTGCCGGCCGCCGGGTTCTGGAGGAAGACGTTCTCCACCGTGTCCACCTGGTTGGGGGCGCCCCCCGCCGTGGACGTGTTGCCCGCCGTCAGGCCGTTGTTGCCCCAGTAGATGACGCCCGTGGGCGACGTCACGCGCAGCGACAGGTCGTTGATGCGCGCGCGAGCGGCGCCCACCGTGCCGGCGGGGTCGTTGTAGACCATGGTGACGTTCAGCTCCGTCTGCCCGGCGGCCACGTTGACGTTGTAGAGCTTCCTCGCCAGCGGGACGAGGACGTCCGTCTCGTTGACGATGCTGGTGACGGCCGCGCGGTCATAGAGGCGCTTCACGTCCGCGGTGCCCCAGCCCTGCTTGTTGCGGTCCAGGTCGCTGTTGGAGCCGCCCGCCAGCCAGTTGTAGCGGTGCGCCATGTTGATCATCAGCGCCTTCGCCGTGGCCATCTGCGGGCGGCTGGCGAAGACGTCCACGCCGCCGCCGAAGCCGGCCCACACGCCGTTGTGCCACATCTGGAACAGCAGCCCGAAGTGGCCCGCCGTCTGGGGCGTGGCCGCGCTGGTGCCGCTGAAGTTGTAGTACGACGTGTTGCTCGTGTTGTTCGCCGAGCGGACCGCGTCATAGAAGTACGCGAGGTCCGGCTTGATGCGGCCGTCGGCCGCCGGGCCGATGCTGGCGCCGCCGTTCCACCGGTCATCCGTGCGGCTGGTGTTGTCGTAGTGGTACAGGCCGCCCACGGAGACGATGTTCTTCGCCCACGCCTGCGGGCGCGAGTTCCGGGTGCCGTTGTTGCTCTGCGACTGCGTGCTGAGGATGGGGTGCTTCAGCAGGTAGTCGTCCACCTCGGCGGAGATGGTGGTGTACGTGGTGCCCAGCGTGCTGCCCACGCTCGACGTCTGGAACACGGCGCGGTACGGGCCGGCCGGGTCGATGAGTTCCTTGTTGATGTCGTAGCGGGACTTGGTGCCGCCGAACTGCGTGGACTGGCTGTAGAGGAAGAAGATGCCCTGGCCCGAGGGCAGCAGGCCGCGCGCGGCGGAGTCCACGCCCCGGGCGAAGTTGATGCTGTAGCACGAGGTGCCATGGGCGCTGCCCGTGCTGGACGTGCTGTGGATGATGGGCGGGGTGGCCCACTCCTGGTGCGTGGTGCGCAGCTCGGTGTCGAAGATTTCGCCGCGCACGCCCTGGCCCGTCCAGCCGCGCAGCGTCTCCAGCGCGGCCGCGCCGCCCACGGCGCGCACGTTGTTCATGTCCACCTCACCGGGCCCGCCCCACCGGTCGACGAACTGCACCGCGTTGGAGCGCACCAGCCGCTCCAGCTGCGGCTGGGTGAGCGTGGCCTCCACGCGCCAGCCGCCCGGCTCCACCAGGTCCACCGTGCCGCCCAGCTTGCGCACCAGCTCCGCGACTTCGCCCTGCCGCGCGGCCCCGTGCTCGCCGAGCATGATGGAGTAGCGCTGCGGCTGCAGGCGCGCGGCGCGGCCCAGCATCGCCTCGCGCAGCGGCGCCTCCACGCGGTACTCCGGGTGGTACGGGCCCACCCAGCGCACGTAGGGCAGCTCCGCCACGCGCTTCTGGACGCTCGCGTCCATCTCCACCAGGAAGGCATGGTCCGACAGGAAGCGCAGCACCTTGCCGCCGGAGGCTTCGATGGCGGCGCGGAACTCGGGCAGCGGCGTGCCCTGGAACTGCACCAGCTGGAGCGTGTTGTCCGAGTCCGCGGCCAGCAGGCCCGTGGCGAGCGGCATGGCGCCGCGGACGGGGTCGAACTGGGACTGCTCCAGGCGGATGACGTAGCTGGTGGCCTGCACGCGGCCCATCAGCTCCGTGCCGCCCCGGCTGTAGGCGAAGAAGTCCTGGCGCACGCCGTCCGCGCCCTCCTCCTCCCACGTGTGGAGCTGCACCGCCGTGGCCGGCACGTCCAGCGTGCGCAGCGCGCGCACGGCGGCGTCCG
>JBKGHK010000594.1:0-6382 GCA_046520375.1 Pyxidicoccus sp. 3LFB2 | reverse complement strand
GGCGGACGTGCTGCGCGTGGCGGTACCGCCTTCCCCGCCCGTCCCCATCGCGACGCCCGTTCCGGTGCCCGGGGTGCCGACGCCGGTGCCCAGGCCGGTGGCGGTGAAGCGCGCGTGGCAGCCGTCCGTCTTCCTGCTGGCGGGCGGTGCCTTCGCGGGCGGAGCCAACACGGGGCCCATGGGAGCGTTGGGCGTGTCCCTCGTCGCTCCGGTGTGGCGGCAGCGGCTCGCGGTGGAGCTCGAGGCGGGCCTCCGGCGGGCCACCTTCGACGGCGGCGTGGAGTCGCTGGGCGCGGTGCGCTCACGGGTGCTGGCGGTGCCGGTGCTCGCGTCGGTGCGAGTCGGTTTGCTCCAGGGCGCGCTTTTCTCCCTGTACGGGCGAGCAGGAGGAGGACTGCTGCCTTTCCGCCACCAGCTCAGCAGTGACTTCCAGGAAGACTTGAAAGAGAGCAAGCTGGGTGGGATGGGTTTCCTGTCCTTCCAGGGTGCGTACCGACTCGGGCGTTGGAGCGCGCTGGCGGAAGTGCGGGGCGCCTGGGCTCCCGCGCGCACCCCGTGGCTGGACGCGCAGCTGGGCGGCGTGAGTGGACTGCTGGGCGTGAGGTTCGAGCCATGAGTCTGGGCCGGGTCACCCTGCTGCTCGTCGTCGCCCTGGGCTGTGCCTGCGGCTCCAGCGCGTCGTTTCCCGCCCCGGACATCCTCTCCGTCGCCCCCAACCAGCTCCCGGTTCCGCGGGAGGTCCCCGCCGACAAGCGCGACCCCATCCGCGTGTCGCTCGACGCGGTGATTCCCGTCCGCGTCGACTACAGCCACGAGCAGGTGCGCACCGACGCCGCGCGGGTGTGGATTGGCTCCGAGGAAGCGTCAGTCACGTCATTGGACCGCGACGGCACCCTCGTCGTCGAGGTGCCGGTGGCGCTGGACCAGGGCACCTACGACGTCCGCGTCTCCCTGTCGGACGGGCGCGAGGCGATGCGGCCGGCCGTGCTCACCCTCATTCCGGAGGACTGGGGCCGGCAGTCCGATGCGGGCATGATTGACCTCCCGGAGGAGCAGGACGCCGGGCCGCTCATCCTGCTGGATGGGGGCACGCCGGACGCGAGCACCCCGGATGCGGGGCCCCCGCCTGTCGAGCCCGGCCCCAATGACCCGATTGTCCCGGGCGACATCACCGGCTTCATCATCGAGGCGGTGGGAGACCAGCAGCGGGGCACGCCCTTCCTGGTCATCGTCCACGCCCTGGGGCCGCGCGCGGCGCACTTCCAGGACAGCGTGGAGCTCACGCTCAACAAGAAGGGCACCCTCAGCCCCCTCAAGCTGGGCCCCTTCGACAACGGCGTCGTCGGTCAGTACGTCACCGTCGACGCCAAGGGCGGCAACCTGAAGCTCACGGTGACGGACGCCTTCGGCGCGCAGGGCACGTCCAACGGCTTCAAGGTGCAGTAGCCGCCGGGCGGCGCAGCAACTCCCTGGCGCGCAGCATGTCCCCGGGCAGCGGGGCCTCCACGGCACGGGGCTCCACACCGGGCAGCGCGGGCCACTCCACGCGGGCGGCATGCAGCGGCGTGCGGGCGAGCACTACCGCGTCCCCTGCCCCGCCCAGATCCTTCTCCGTCACGGGCTCCTCGCGGCCGTACTGGTGGTCCACCAGCAACGGGTGGCCCAGCGACAGAAGATGTACGCGAATCTGGTGGGTGCGTCCGGTGAGGGGCTCGGCCTCCACCAGCGACGCGCGCTCGAAAGTCTCCACCGGCCGCACGCGGGTGCGCGAGGCCTTGGCGCCGAGGTCCTCCGGCCGGGCCACGCGCATGCGGCCCTTGCGCCCGGCCACCAGGGGCGCGTCCACCAGGCTCGGAGCCTCCACCCGGCCCTCCACCAGGGCCAGGTAGCGCTTGCGCACCTTGCCGGCCTCGAAGGCCACGGAAAGGGCGCGGTGCACCGCCGCATCCAGCGCGAAGACCAGGACGCCGGAGGTGTCCCTGTCCAGCCGGTGCACCACGAACACCTTCTGGCCCCGCCGCGACTCCAATGCGTCCCGCAGCGAGGGCCCACCGTCACGCCCGGGGATGACCGGCACCCCGGGCGGCTTGTCCACCACGAGCACCCCCCCGCCTTCGAAGAGGATGCGCGCGTCCGTCACTCGTACTCCGACGCCGGCACCACGGTGATGGGGCCCAGGCCCTTGAGCATCTTCTTCACCTGTTCCGCGCGGCCCAGCACCACGACGGCGGGCGGCTCCGTCAGGCAGTACTTCTTCGCCACGGCGGCCACCTGCTTGGGCGTCACCGCGCGCAGCCTGTCGCGGAACTTCTCCACCCAGTCATCGCCCAGCCCGTGCAGGCGCGTGTCGGCGATGCTGCCGGCGATGGACTCGTTCGTCTCCGTGCGCAGCGGGTAGAGGCCCGCGAGGTACGCCTGCGCGTCCGCCAGCTCGCGCGGCTTGAGCCCCTTCTCCCGCACGCTGCCAATCTCCGCGAGCGCCACGTCGATGATTTCCCGCGTGGACTCCGTCTTCGTGAAGGTGCTGAGCGCGAAGACGCCGCCGGCGTTCATCGCGTCGAACCACGAGCTGACGCCGTAGGTGAGGCCGCGGTTGACGCGAATCTCGTTCATCAAACGCGACGTGAAGCCTCCGCCCAGGGCGATGTTCATCGCCGTGGCGGGGAAGTAGTCCTCGTGGCCCATGCGGAAGCCCGGGCCGCCCAGGCGCACCTGGGACTGCGTCTGGTCCGGCTTGTCCACGAGCAGCACGCGCCCGGCCCCGGGCATCTTCTTCAGCGGCGGGATGACGGGCACCGTGTCCGGGCCCCCCTCCCAGCCGACGAAGGCCTCCTCGGCGGCGGCGGCCACGCGGTCCGGCCTCACCGCGCCCACCACCACCAGCATGGCCACCTTCGGCCCCAGCCGCTCCTTGTGGAAGCGCACCACGTCGTCGCGGGTGAAGGTCTTCACGGTGCCGGACGAGCCGCCCACGTCGTGCCCGTACGGGTGGTCTCCCCACAGCGCGCGCACCATGGCGCGGTCGGCGATGACGGACGGGTCGTCCAAATCGTTGGCGAACTGGGCCAGGGCGCGCTCGCGCGCGTCGTCCACCTCGGACTGCGGGAAGGTGGGCTCGCGCACCAGCTGGCCCAGCACGCCCAGCATCTGCGCGAAGTGCTCGGCGGGGTGGTGATGGCGATGGACATCGTGTCCTCGCCCACGCCCACGCCCAGGCTGGCGCCGACGAACTCCACCGTCTCGTCGATGGCCTGGGCCGTCAGGCGGCGGGTGCCCCGGCGCAGCAGCCGGGCGGTGAAGTCCGCCAGGCCATGCTTGCCCTCGGGGTCGGTGGCGCTGCCGGCGCGCAGCACCAGCCGCATGGACACCAGCGGCAGCGGGCCGCGCTCGGCGGCAATCACCTTCATCCCGCTGGTGGTGGTGCTCTCGTGCAGCGTGGGCAGGGTGAGCGCATACCTTCAGCCCGCTGGTGGTGGTGCTCTCGTGCAGCGTGGCAGGGTGAGCGCGCCGGTGGACGGCTTCGCCTTGGTGGACGGAGCGGCCGTGCGCGCGGCGGTGCGCCCGGAGGCCGCGGCCTTGCGGGTGGCGCGCTTGAGGGCCCGGACGGGGGCCTTCACGGCGCGGGCGACGGAGGACTTCACGGAGGTCTTCAGGGAGGGGCTCTTTCGAGAGGCCATAAAGTGTAGGGCTTTCCTTGTCCGGTCCGGGCTCAGGCCTCGGAGGGCGCGGGCAGCAGCGTCACCACCGAGCGGCGCTCGGGGGCGAAGTACTTCGCGGCGGCGGCCTTCACCATGTCGTTGGTGATGGACGTGTAGGCGCTGGGAAGCGTCAGCAGGCGGCGCCAGTCCCCGAGCAGCGCCTCGTAGTGGCCCAGCGCATGGGCGCGGCCATTGTTGGTGGCCAGCTCCCGCATGTGGTCCGAGCGCAGGTTGTTCTGCGCCTTCTGCAGCTCGCGCTCGGTGACCCCCTCGCGCGCCAGCTTCTCCAGCTCCGCGTACAGCGCGGCCTCCACCTTCTGCGGGTCGGAGTCCGGCTTGAGCTCCAGGTAGAAGAGGATGGTGCCCGGGTCGATGCGCCAGCTCCAGTCGAGCATGATGGAGACGCACAGCTTCTGCTCGTACACGAGCGAGCGCACCAGCCGGCTCCCCTCCCCCTTCGTCAGCACGTACTGGGCCACGTCCAGGGTGAAGGTGTCGTCCTCGCGGGCGGACGGGCCGCGGTAGCCGAGCATCAGCGCGGGCGACTGCGCGGGGTGGCGCACCAGCGCGCGGCGCTCGCCCTTCTGCTCGGGCTCGGCGTTGAGCACCTTGGCGGGCGCGGGGCCGCGGGGGATGTTGCCGTAGTACTTCTTCACCAGCGCCAGCGTCTTCTTCGGGTCGATGTCCCCGACGATGTAGAGCACCGCGTTGTTGGGCGCGTAGTACGTGCGGAAGTACTCCTGGCAGTCCTCGCGGGTGATGTTCTCGATGTCCGCCATCCAGCCGATGACGGGCCAGCGGTACGGGTGCGCCTTGTAGACGAGCGTGCCCAGCTCCTCGTCCATGATGCCGCCGATGTCGTTGTCCACGCGGACGCGGCGCTCTTCCTTCACCACCTCGCGCTCGCTCGTCAGGGTGTCCTGGGAGATGCGCAGCGAGCGCATCCGGTCCGACTCCAAATCCAGCACCGTCTCCAGCGAGTCGGCGGCGAAGTCGTCGTAGTACACCGTCATGTCATTGGACGTGTACGCGTTGGAGCGGCCGCCGTTGGACTCCAGCGTCTTGTCGAACATCTTGGGGCCGTACTTCTTCGCCCCGTTGAACATCATGTGCTCGAACAGGTGGCTGATGCCGGTGATGCCGGGCCGCTCGTTGCGGCTGCCGACCTGGAAGAAGGTGTAGAGGCTGACCACCGGCGCGTGGTGGTTGGCCAGCAACCGCACCTGGAGGCCATTGGGCAGGGTGGCCTCTTGAACGTCGAACAGGGACTCGAGGGCGGGATCCGCCGCGCGAGCGGGGGCACTCATCTGGGAAGCCTTGCGCATAGGCCTCCAACGTACTCAGGGCGGGGCTATAGATCCACGACACCTGCACGCAGGGCCATCACGACGGCTTCCACGTGAGAGTTGACGCCCATCTTCCGGTAGATATGTGACAGGTGTGTACGGACGGTGCGCCGCTCCAGCGTCATCACCTGCCCCACCTCGGCGTTGGACAGGCCCTTGGCCACGTAGCGCAGCACATCGAACTCGAGCGGGGTGAGGGCCCAGGGGTTGTCCGCCTTCTTCTCCGGCGAGACGGGCTTCGCCTGCACGGACTGGAAGTAGTTCCAGAAGCGGCGGGCGATGATGGGCTCCAGCACGGTGCCGCCCTCCATCACCTCCTGGATGCCCGAGCGGATCTTCTCCGGCCCCACGCGCTTGACGAGGTAGCCGGACGCGCCGGCCTGGATGGCCTCGTACACCTTCTGCTCGTCGTCGAAGGACGTGAGGATGAGGATCTCCACCTCTGGCGCGCGGCGCTTCACCCGCTGCGTCACCTGGATGCCGTTGATGCCCGGCAGCTCCAAATCCAGCAGCACGAGCTGCGGGCGCAGCTGGAGGATGTCCTCCACCGCGGCCTCGCCCTCCTGCGACGTGCCGACGACTTCCAGCTCGGGGAAGGTGCCCAGCACCTTGACCAGGTTCTTCAGGAGCTGCGGCTGGTCCTCGACGACGAAGATGCGGGTGCGGTCCATGGTCACCGTCTCGGGGCGCTGAAGGAGTCCACCACCAGCTTGCGGTGCTGGCCCCGGGTGAAGCGCAGCTCCGACTCCTGCGTCTCACCGGTGGTGGTGGACACCAGCCGGATGAGCCGGGTGCCGGCCTTGATGGGGAAGCGGGACAGCGGCGTGCGCCGGTTCACCCGCTCCCCGTCGATATACACCCGCGCGGGCACGTTGGTGGTGATGGTGATGTATGCGCGCTGCGACTTCGGCGGCACCCTCACCTCGGGCGCGTCGTCTTCCTCCCGGGGCGCGTCCTGCGCGGCCGCCTGGCGCGAAGGCTCGGTCCGCGCGGGCTCGGGCGGAGGGGGCGGACGGTACGGCGGGGGCGCCTGTATCGGCGTCGGCTCGCTCGGCCCCTGTCCCAGCGTCGGGTCCTCTCCCGAAGGCGTTTCCGTCGCCGAAGTCCCCTCCCCGGGGGTGCCTCCGAGCCGCCACGCGGCGATGAGGAAGCTCATCAACCCCACCAGCGCGAGCGCCCCGGCGATGGCCACCATCGGCCCGCGCCGACGCGTGGGCGGGGTCAGGTTCTGCTCCTCCGTCATCAGCCGCCGGGACGCGGCGGCGTCGAGGCCCGGGCCGGAAGGCGCCGGCTCGGCCATGTCGTCGCGCTCCTTCGCCCCGGCGCGGGCCGACGCGG
>JBKGHK010000593.1:0-6392 GCA_046520375.1 Pyxidicoccus sp. 3LFB2 | reverse complement strand
GCGTGGGTGTCCGCGAGGGCGGGCACGGGCGCAGCCGGGAGAGCAGGTCCGGCACGGGCTCCCGGGCCCGTCACCGCGGGCGCCAGGTCCGGCACCAGGAGCTGGTGGTCCACCAGCATGCCCACGTACTCCAGCGCGTCTTCCACGGACACGTCGGGGTCCGACTCCGCCAGGCCCCGGGCGAGCGCCAGCAGGCCGGCCCCGGAGTGGGCGCGGGTGAGCGTGGCCTCCAGGTAGTCGGTGGGCTCCACCACGACGAGGTGGTACGAGCGCGTCCGCCCGTTGAGGCGGGAGCGGGCATAGCGGAGCCGGCCCCCGGCCCGATAGAGGCTGGAGTTGGGGCGGTAGACGAGCGACTCGCGCAGCGCGGGGAGGGTGGCCAGCGCGTCGGCCAGCGCGCAGACGTAGTCCATGTCCAGCCGCGCATGGCGCTTGTAGGTATGGCGCTCCGGCACGGCCAGCCGCGTCGCCGCGCCCACTCTTCCCACCGCGCACCCGGCGAACATTCCGAAGGGCGTGGAGCGGCCGGCCATGCGGTACCAGTAGCGCACCAGCGCCCGCTCCACCTTCTGGCCATGCTCGCTGTCCGGCTCGCGCAGCCAGCTGTCGTAGCTCTCATCGAGCGAGGGGGACGCGAGGAACAGCGCTTCCCTGGGCTCGGGGCGTGCGAGCACGGTCCTCAGCCGCTCGCGGAGCAGGGCCCGGTCCTTCGCGAGCGCTTCTTCCAGCCGCGAGGGCTCGGCGCCGGGCGCGGTGAGTCCCTCGCTCCAGGCCAGCAATTCATCGAAGGGCAGCAGCGGCGTGCGCAGGACGAAGAAGCCCACGTCCCGCAGGCCGGAAGGGGCTGGGATGGATGGAGGCTGGCTCATGGCGTGGAGGGGGAGGGGCGTAGGGACATGAGGAGCATCCGGTCCCACGCGGGCTCGACGTCCGAGGTGGCGGCGAGCAGCGCGAGGCCGATGCCCGCGGCGCCGGTGAGCAGGCCCGGGGTCTCCACCCAGCGCTCCGAGCCGTCCGGGCCGAATTCGAAGGCGGAGAACCCGGCCACGCCCTGGCCCGGGCGGCGCAGCGAGAGGGCATGTGAGAACCACGCATGGGCGGCGTCCGCGAAGAGCCCCTCGCCCGTCTCGTGGAAGAGCCGGTTGTAGAGGTGACCCAGCCCGGCGGCGCCATGACACAGGCCGGCATCGCGGGCCTTCGCCACGTCGGACCAGCGCCGGGCGGTTTCCCGGCAGAAGGTCAGGGCTTCCTCTTCCCAGGCGGCATCCTTCGCGGTCCGGGCCACGGTGAGCAGGGTGAGCGACAGGCCGGGGTCGCCATAGCACCAGGCCGGCTGGCGCGCGTGCACCACGTCATCAGCGCTGAGCCACGTCGGAAAGCGCGAGGAGGCGGTGTCCGGCAGGCGCTGGGACAGCAGCCAGTCCCACCCGCCTCGCAGCAGCACGCGGGCCTGTTCGGGTGAGATGCCCGCGGCCTCGGCACCCGCGAGGATGGCGAGCACCCCGGGCATGCCATGGGCCACGCCCATGTTGCAGGCCCCTTGCGCGAAGCGCCCACGCATCTCCCCCATGACGAGGGGCGCTGGCGTCCACCAGCGCAGGCCGCCGCCAGCGGGTTCAGCGAGCTCCGCGAGCCGGGCGACGAGCAGCTCCAGTCCGCGCCTCGCGCCTTCCCGGGGGAGCCGCTCCAGCAGGTAGACGCCGAAGCCCACCAGGCCACTCACGAGGTCGTAGTGGTACTGCCAGGGGCTCGTGCGCAGCAGCCCCTCGAGGGCTTCGTCGATTCCGACGAGCGCGTCCTCCTCGGGGTCCAGCGTGCCTTGCAGGTGCTCCACGGCCCAGGTGATGCCGGTGAAGCCGCTGTACAGGTCCGGCAGCATCCCCGTGGAGCCCACCGCCTCCGTCGCCGCGCCGAGCAGCCGCTCCGCCAGGTCCGCGTGAGAGCCTGGTGCTCCACTGCGTCCAAGGTAGGCGAACAGCAGCGCGGCGCCCGCCTGTCCTCCGGAGAGCGTGGGAGACAAGGCCCCCAGGCGCTCGGGCGTGGACAGCTCCGCTGCAATTGTATCAATGGCGTGCAGCGCGGCGGAACGCGCGTCGCCCTGGAGGAGAGGACTCCACTTCGTCGGCAGCGTCATCGGACCGCATCGTCACATCAAGTCCCATGCGGCGACCAGCCCTGCTGAAGGGTTTTCACGTGAGGCTCAAGGTTGCTTGTCATTCCTCCGGTGATTTACAGTCTCAAACGCCTCAATCCTGGATGTCAGGAAAGGCAAGCCGTCCGTCACAGGTGTTATTAAACAGTCACACCGAAGTCGCGGAGGTAGGTCATGAACGAGAAGAAGCCGATGAACAAGAAGCTGGTCCTCACCACGGAGACGATCCGGAATCTGTCGGATCTGGGTGCGGGCAAGGCGCAGGCGTTTCTCACCAGCCCCCGGTGCACGGACTCCAGTTGTCCTGCCACGACGTGTGAATGAGGGCTTCCCGGAGGGCACGGCCCCCGCCTTCTTGTGTGGAGCGGTGCTGATTCCGGGAGCTTGAAGCAGGGCCGGGCCCTCTCGAATGAGCGGGCCCGGCCGTCCCCCTCTCCAGGGTTTCCCTCCCGCCGATACGCTTTCGCACTCGTTTGAGTCGAGCTCGATGAGCGCATTGCCGTACGCCTGGAGCTGTGGTGGGGCCATGACCCAGGCTTCATTCTGAATAGCCTGACGTCGAGGCGCTCGGCGCGACGAATGCCTATGTCAGAACATTCCATCAAGACACGCTTCACCCTTCTTGATGTGCCACTTTTCATTCCATGCATTGAGCGGCATTGCCGCCGGAATGGCATGCGCCGCCGCAATTCTCGTGCGGGGTGGCACACCCCAACATACGTTGAGGCATCGCGCATCGCGGTGAAATACCACCCAGAGAGGCCTCAGAATGTGCACGACCCTGATGATCAGCGTCCCCTCCAATCCTGGTCAGAGTTCCACGGGCGCGTCGCGGATGTTCGTGAGCGCGAGAGCGCTGGAGATGCCGGGAGTGATTGAGCAGAGCGTCTACGTCATGCCGAGCAAGCAGTCCTGGCCGCTGAAGCCGTCCACGCCCGCAGCGGGAGCCCAGGGGTGGACGACGCTCAACTGGACCAACCCTTATGGCTTCGTGGGGATCGCCCCCTCCGGGGGCAGCTGGCAATCCCTGCCGACCTTCAACGACGGCATCAACAGCGAGGGGCTGTCCGTCGGAGCGCTGTGGCTTGCCCCCGGTACCCAGTACGGCACCATTGGGACTGGGACGAAGAACAACCAGTTGTCGTTCCTTGATTTTCCTGCGTGGATCCTCGGCAACTTCGCATCGGTCAATAACTTCCTGTCAGCCTTTCAGGAGGTCGTCGTCGTCGGCCCTTCGCCGGGAGAGCAGTACTATGTCCCGCTGCACTACATCGTGACGGACAACACCGGTCAGAGCGCCGTCATCGAGTTCATCGGGGGCACGCCCAAAATCTACAAGTGCACCAACGGCGTCATGACCAACTGGCCGACCTACGACTGGCAGCTGACGAACGTCGAAAACTACTACAACCTGACGCTCGTCGGCAGCGCCACCTCCACCTCGGGTGCCGGCAATCCCGTCGGAGGCGGCCTGGTCGGACTGCCCGGAGACTCGCTGTCGGCCTCGCGATTCGTCAAGGCCACCATCCTCTCCCAGGGCATCAGCCAGCTCCCGGTGGACGGTGCGGGCTGGCTGCCGGCGCCAGGCGCCTTCCAGACGACGCCGCCGTCGAAGACCCCGCCCGGCTTCGCCGGTCCAGAGCAGACCGCGGTCACGGTCGCGCTGCAGCTCACGCAGATCTGCATGGGGACGCCGTACGGAATGCTGCTGGAGACGGTGAAGAACTCGCCGTCTACGACAGGCACTCCAGACACCATGCCGCCCTCGTACACGACCACGTACGGCGACTACACGATGTGGACGAGCGTCCGCGACCACACCAATCTCAAGTACTACTTCATGTCTGCGTTCAGCGGGGTTCTCACGATGATCGATCTGAACTCGCTGAACTTCGCCACCACACCAGCGTACCCGGGCGCCGCGAGCATCGCGATCATGCCCCAGGGGGGCGTGCCGTGGGCTGTGGATGCGACGAAGATGCTCACGCCGGCAACCGCGTGAGCGTCCCGTCGCGGGTTCATCCAGACTTGTCGTCAAGGTGCCAGGGCAGGGTGTTTGAAAGACAGACGCCACGGCGCCTGATGAGGACATGACCGCGAAGCTGCCGGAGACAGCGGGGCAGGGACGTCCCGCCACGCTGTCTCCCCTTGTCGCGCGGCTCAGCACCGGAGCGATTCGCGTCTTCAGCGACTCGCTGTTCCGGAGCTCAGTAGTTCGTGTTGAGCGAGCCGTTGACCAGCCTGAGGTAGGTGCAGGTGCCGTTCGCGTTCCAGCTCACGTCGAAGAAGCCCCGGGAGCTCAGGGCCTGCTCCCAGAGAGACGAGACGGTGGCGTCTGGAATGCAGGTGTAGACGGTGTCGGTGGTGGCACCCGGCACGGTGGCCCGAGCATAGAAGCTGCGGTTGCCGGCCAGGTCATCACGGAATGCGGCGGAGGAGGTCGGCGCCGCGTCCTCGCGGAAGCCGATGAAGTTGCCATAGCAGCGGCCCGAGCCATCCGTGTTCTTGTTGCAGGACACGGTCCTCAGCTGGAGGCCCGCGCTCGCGATGGAAGCGATGCCGAGGGCGGCGAGCGCCACCAGCGGGGACAGCGACTTCAGGGAAAGGGACTTCGTCATGGTCTTCTCCTGGATGGGATGACTTCCGACAACAGGACTTGGGGGCGGCGCTACGGCAGCCCGTCGGCCTGGTCGGAAGGAATGAGACGGTTCTGGTTGATGGCGACGACGAGCCTGCGTCGGAGTTCCTCGGCCTCGGCGTGGCCGCGGAGCTGGGAGAGCTCGTGTCGAATCTCGAGCACGTCCTCCGCCGTCATGCGCCCGCTGGAGACAACCCGCTCCACCAGCGAGCCCGCGCGGGCCACCGACTCGCGCTGCTCCGGGGACAGTGCTGGGGGCGGGGCGGGAGGCGCCGCTTCGCGTGAGCCCATGGCGAGCGCCCCGGACTCCTTCAGCAGGGTCGCCATCCGCTGGGCAATGGCATCCAGGTCTTCGGCGGTGGGCCGTGCGGAACCCGAGGCCAGGGACGGAGGAATGCCCGCGGAGCTACCCCCGGAAGGACTGCCAGGGATGTGCTGCGTGGCCTGGACGGCCCGGCGCAGCCCGGCGACCTCGGTGGAGAGTTCCTGCATGCGCAGGTCCCGGGCCTGCTGGCCCTGGCTCATCGCGAGCCAGCAAGCCATCGCGCTGCCCAGGGCCGATGTCAGGCCCAGCAACCCCATACGCAAGACATGGGCGTTCATGGCGGCTCAGAAGTGGGCGTACTGGCTGCCGTTGTTCAGGAACAGCGAATAGCATGCGCCCGCGGCGTTCCAGTAGATGGAGAAGTAGCCCTGGTGGTTCATGGCCTTGCTCCACTCCGCGCCCGTCACCGCGTCAGCCGTGCAGTTGAAGTACTCCGTCGACGTGCCCGTCGTGAGGGCCGCGGTGAAATACGAAGCGGAGGTGCTGGTCCGCGTGAAGTAGGCCTGGGTGTTGGCGCCGGAGTGATTGCGGAAGCCGAGGAGGCTGCCGAAACACCGCCCCGAGCCATCCGCGTTCTTGTAGCAGTTCGCGGATTCCGTCTGGTAACCGGCCAGGGCCGAGGGAGTTGTCATCAGTGTCGCGAGACAGACGGCGGCCGCCCAGGGCTTCGAGGTATGACGCATGTGGGTTCCTTTGCTGGAGCTGGCCAGGGCCCGGGCTCCTGCCCGAACACCTGGATGAGAGAAGCGACGTGTGGTCCTTCGCTCGAAACAGATCCTAAGGAGCGTGTCTGACATCGCGGTGCCTCCGCTCCCGCGGTGTTTGCTGTGGGCGGCCTTGGCCGTCTGCGCGGCAGTCGCGGGTTGTTCGTCTCACAAAATGCCGAGGCCGGAAGTCGCTGTCGGCAGCGGCTTCCGGCCTCGGTGTTTTCAGTGCCTGGCGCGGCTCCTGCTACTTCATGCGCACCGTGACGGCGTTGGTGGTGGTGTTGAGGGTGAGGAAGCCCCTCTGAAACTCGCTCTCGCGCCCACCGGTGACGGCGTACTCGTCACGTACCGGGTAGCCCAGCGTGCTGCGCTCCCAGCCCAGCGACTCCCACTTGGCGCGGATGGGGCCATGCACCTCGTGCGCGCCCGTCGCCGCCGTCCAGTAGATGCTTCCATTCTGGAAATGGTTGAAGCGGCCCACCCCGTCCGGCGTCAGCGTCTCGTCCGTCAGCGGATAGCCCAGCAGCCCCGCCTCCCGGCCCAGTGCGACCCACTTGACGTTGATTTCGC
>JBKGHK010000592.1:0-6398 GCA_046520375.1 Pyxidicoccus sp. 3LFB2 | reverse complement strand
TGCTGGCGCAGCTGTCCAACACGGCCCGGGTGCAGGCGGACGCCCTGAGCGTCCACCTGGGGGTGCTGGAGGCGGAGCTCGCCCGCGTGTCGGGTCACCCCGCGCTGCGCCCGGAGGACGGCACCTCTCCGGCGGAGCAGGCGCTGCTCGACAGCGCCTTCTACCACTCGTCCCTCTTCTCCGAAGGGGTGGCCCTGCTCGGGCCCGACGGGCAGCGGCTGTGGAGCGACCCGCCCGGCATGTCCCTGGGCGACTCGCCGGTGACGAACCGCGCCTGGTTCCAGCGGATGGTGGAGCGGCATGCGCCGGAAATCGACCTGCTGGAGCGCGAGGGCGGGCCGCTGGTGGTCGCGGTGCCCATGGTGACCGATGGCCAGCTGCGCGGGGTGCTCATCGGTGAGGTCCGGGCCGGGGCCCTTCCCACGCGGACCAGCACGGGCACCACCCAGCTCCTGATGAACGCGCGCGGGCGCTTCCTGCTGCCCTCGTCCCGCAACACCAGCCAGCCCGACACCGTCGAGCAGCTGCGGGCGCTCGCGAAGGACCCGGGGCCGCTGAAGCTCTTCGGCACCCAGGTGGTGGGCGCGGCGGCCTGGGTGGGCAGCAGCGGGCTGCTCCTGGTGGTGCTGGAGGAGGAGACGGCCACCGCGGACCTGCGCGCGCGCTTCCTGCGGCAGCTCGCCTTCCACATCGCCCTGCTCAGCAGCACCCTGGTGCTGCTCATCCTGCTGCTGCGCCACTCCTACCGCTCGCTGCTCGCGGCCGAGGAGCGGCTGCGCCGGCAGGAGACGATGGCCGCGCTGGGCACGGCCGCGGCGCTCATCGCCCACGAGGTGAAGAACGCCCTCAACGGCATCCAGGCCGCGCTCACCGTGCTGCGGCACACCCCCGCGGGCAGCGAGCTGCCCGTCCGGGCGCTGCGCTCGCAAATCGAGCGGCTGGGGCACCTGGCGCGCTCGCTCCTGTCCTTCGGCTCGCCCCGGGCGGCCATGCGCCGCCCCTGCGAGCTGCGGCTGCTGGTGCAGGACGCGCTGCAGGCGGTGAGCCTGCTGCCCGAGTCCGAGACGGTGGAGCTCAAGACGACGCTGGAGGAGGGGCTCGTGGTGCAGGGGGACGCGGCGCTGCTGGTGTCGGCCATCGACAACCTGGTGCGCAACGCGGTGGAGGCGGGCGCGGTGGCGCGGGACACGGGGCTCAGGCCCACGCCGTGGGTGTCGGTGAGTCTGACGCGGGACGGCGAGGAGGGCGTGCTGGTCGTCGAAGACAACGCGGGAGGCGTGGACCCCCAATTGGAGCCCCGTCTGTGGGAGCCTTTCGCCACGGGAAGGGCCAAGGGCATTGGCCTGGGGTTGCCCATGGCCCGTGCCTCCGTCGAAGCTCATGGAGGAAGCCTGAACTATCTCCGTCGTCCGCAGGGCAGCCGCTTCACGTTGCGGCTGCCCCTGGAGCGTGCCGCATGAGTACCCATCTGCTGCTGGTGGACGACGACCGGACCTTCGCCGCGCTCGCCGCGTCGGTGCTGCGCCAGGAGGGCTTCCGGGTGTCGACGGCCCACTCGCTCCATGACGCCCGCGCGGCCCTGGGCCGCCAGGCGCCCGACGTGGTGGTGCTGGACAGACGCCTGCCGGACGGGGACGGCATCGACTTCCTCCCCGAGCTGCGCACCCAGTTCCCGGACACCGCCGTGCTGCTGGTGACGGCGCACGGGGACATCGCCAACGCGGTGGAGGCCATCAAGGCGGGCGCGCGCGACTACCTGTCCAAGCCGGTGGAGCTGGACGACCTGGTGCTGCGCGCGCGCCGGGCCGCCGCGGACCTGCAGCTCCACGAGCGGCTGCGGCAGGCGGAGAGCGAGCTGGGGGGAAAGCACCGGGTGCTGCGGCCCCGCTCCCCGGCGATGATGGCCGCGCTCCAGATGCTGGAGCGCATCGCCACCGCGCCGCGCAGCACGGTGCTGCTCTTGGGGGAGACGGGCGTCGGCAAGGAGGTGATTGCCCGCCACCTGCATGCGCTCCAGGGAGGGCAGGGGCCCTTCGTGCACGTCAACTGCGCGGCGCTGCCGGCCACCATGGTGGAGAGCGAGCTGTTCGGGCACGAGCGGGGCGCCTTCACCGACGCGCGCGCGGCCCGGCGCGGGCTGGTGGAGGTGGCCAACGGCGGCGTGCTCTTCCTCGACGAGGTGGGCGAGCTGCCGCTCGGGCTCCAGGCGAAGCTGCTCACCTTCCTGGACCAGGGCGCCTTCCGCCGGCTGGGCGGCACCACCGAGCTGCACAGCACCGCGCGCGTGGTGGCGGCCACCAACCGGGACCTCACCGTCGAGGTGTCCGAGGGCCGCTTCCGCGAGGACCTCTACTTCCGCCTGAGCGTCTTCCGGGTGGACATTCCTCCGCTGCGCGAGCGGCGCGAGGACGTGCTGCCGCTGGCGGAGTCGCTGGTGGCGGAGCTGTGCGCCGAGCTGGGGCGCAGGCCCGTGGGCTTCACGCCCGCCGCCTGCAAGCGGCTGGAGCGCTACCGCTTCCCGGGCAACGTGCGCGAGCTGCGCAACGTGCTGGAGCGCGCCGCTGGTGCTCGAGCCGGGGCCCGCGCTGGGAGCTCCAGGCGCTGGAGCCGCGCGGTGACGCCGCGCCGTCCGCGTCGGACCCGGACGCCTTCGTGGTGCCGGGCCCGCCCCGACCACTGGAGGAGGTGGAGCGGCTCTACGTGCGCCATGTGCTCGCCCGGCTCGACGGTCGGCGCATGGAGGCCGCGCGCTCGCTTGGCCTGTCGTACCCCACGTTCCTCCGCCGCCTGGGCGAAGAGTGACGCTTCACTTCTTTTTCAAGGAAGTGAACGGGCATTCAAGATTCTTTAAGTCCGGGCGCGGGCACTTCAAAAAGCTTTAACCCTCCACCGCGCCCCGCTGGCACCGCCCCCCTCTGTCCAGAGGGGGAACGCGGCCGGCACGCATGTTGCGAAGGCTCCCGGGCTCAGCGCGCGCCAAACAATGGCGCCCCTCGTGGAGGTGTGATGGAGACGGTGAAGAATCCTGGAAGCGGGGTGTCTCCGTGGAAGGCCCTCGCCTCGGACGTGCCTGCTTCCCTGGTGGTCTTTCTGGTGGCGCTGCCCCTGTGTATGGGCATCGCCCTGGCGTCCGGTGCGCCCATCATTTCCGGACTGATTGCGGGCGTCGTCGGTGGCCTGGTGGTGGGCGCGTTCGGTGGTGCGCCCCTTCAAGTCAGCGGCCCCGCGGCCGGCCTGGCGGTGATGGTCTTCGGTTTCATCCAGC
This sequence comes from Pyxidicoccus sp. 3LFB2, assembly GCA_046520375.1. GTDB lineage: Bacteria > Myxococcota > Myxococcia > Myxococcales > Myxococcaceae > Myxococcus. The sequence goes on along the minus strand of JBKGHK010000592.1, from coordinate 3,133 downwards.
AGTTCGGCCTGGCCACGACGTGCGCCATCGTCGCGGGCGCGGGGCTGCTGCAGATGCTGCTCGGCGGGCTGAAGGTGGCGCGCGCGGCGCTGGCCATCTCCCCGGCCGTCATCCACGGCATGCTGGCGGGCATCGGCATCCTCATCGTCCTGGGGCAGGTGCACATCGTCCTGGGAGGCGCTCCGCAGTCGAGCGCGTGGCAGAACCTGCGTGAGCTGCCCGGCCAGCTCGCGAGCCTGCATGGGCCCGCGGCGGTGCTGGGCCTGGTGACCATCGGCCTGATGGTGCTGTGGCAGATGCTCCCGGCGGGGAAGCTGAAGGCGGTGCCGGGCCCGCTGGTGGCGGTGGTGGGCGCCACGGTGGTGGCGGCGCTGTGGGGCGCGGACGTCGCGCGCGTGACGCTGCCGGAGAATGTCTTCGGCAACTTCCAGATGCCGGCGCTGCCCGAGGGCAACTGGGGCGCCGTCATCGTCGCGGTCCTGTCGCTGGCGGTGGTGGCCAGCGCCGAGTCGCTGCTGTGCGCGGTGGCCACGGACAAGATGCACACCGGGCCTCGCGCCAACCTGGACAAGGAGCTGTTCGCGCAGGGGCTGGCGAACACGGTCTCCGGCCTCGCCGGCGGCCTGCCCATCTCGGGCGTCATCGTGCGCAGCGCCGCCAACGTGGGCGCCGGGGCGAAGACGCGCGCGTCGGGCTTCCTGCACGGCGTGTGGCTGCTGCTATTCGTCACGCTGCTGGGCTCCGTCGCGGGCCTGGTGCCCCTGACGGTGCTGGCGGGTCTGCTCGTCGTCGTCGGCGTGAAGCTGGTCAACGTGGACCACATCAAGGAGCTGAGCCACCGCGGTGAGCTGCCCGTCTACCTCGTCACCGTGGCGGGCGTCGTCGGCATCAACCTGCTGGCGGGCATCGGCCTGGGCCTGCTCGTGGCGGTGCTGCGGCTCCTGTGGCACCTGGGCAACGTGCGCGTGGACGTGAGCAAGCAGGAAGAGCTCTACGCGGTCAACGTGACGGGCGCGCTCACCTTCGTGGGCGTCCCCAAGCTGACCCTGGCGCTGGCGCAGGTGCCCGCGGGCTCGAAGGTGGAGCTGGACCTGGCGGTGCAGACGCTGGACCACTCCGGCCACGAGGCGCTGGTGAACTGGTGCCAGACGCACCGCAAGACGGGCGGCACCGTGTACGTCGAGTCGCTCGAGGACATCTGGAACAGGAAGGGCACCCGGAAGCAGGGCGCGTCCGGGCTGGCAGCACAGGTCAATTCCAACAATCTCGTTTCGGGAGGTGCACAGTGAAGAAGCTCATCCGTGGTCTGCTGGACTTCCAGCTCAACGCTCGTCCGGGAATGCGTGAAGTGTTCGCCCGGCTCGCCAAGGGGCAGCACCCTGACTGCCTCTTCATCTCCTGCGCGGACAGCCGCGTGGTGCCCAACCTGCTGGTGGCCACGGACCCGGGCGACCTGTTCGTGGTGCGCAACGTGGGCAACCTCGTGCCGCCGTCGGACTCGCATGGGCACTCCACGGGCGACCAGTCGGAGCCGGCGGCGCTGGAGTTCTCGCTGCGCAACCTGCCCTCCGTGGAGGACGTGGTCATCTGCGGGCACTCCAGCTGCGGCGCGATGAAGGCCGTGCTGGCGGGCGGGGTGGGGCCGGAGACGCCCAACCTGGCGCAGTGGCTCAAGCACGGCGAGCCCGCGCTGCGCGCGCTGAACGCCGGCAGCCCCGTGGGCGAGGGCCTGGCCGAGTACGACCGGCTCTCGCAGCTCAACGTCCTGCACCAGCTGGAGAACATCAAGACGTACCCGGTGGTGAAGGAGCGGCTCGAGGCGGGCACGCTGCGGCTGCACGGGTGGTGGTTCGACATCGCCAACGCCCAGGTCCACACCTGGCGCCCGACGCAGGGCCGCTTCGTCCCCATGGATGAGCTGGTGGGCGAGGCGCTGCTGCGCGAGCTGGGCGATGACGTGCGCGTGCGGCACGACGTGCCGCTCGCGGGCAACGGCGCGGACCGGGGCGCCACCAACACCGTGCGGCTGTCCGCGGCCGGCGGGCGCTGATAGCAGGAAGCAGGCAGGCAGGGGGGCGGCGCGAAGGCGCCGTCCTCTTGTTGGAAAAAGGGGCGGGGTCGGGGAAGGATGCCTCCGGCACCGCCGATGACTCCCTTCCTCTTCACGCTCGTCGTCCTCTGCTTCTCCATGGGGGCGGGGCTGTTGGGCTCGCTGCTGGGGATTGGCGGCGGGCTCATCCTGATTCCCGTCCTCACGCTGTGGCTGGGCGTGGACATCCGCTACGCCGTGGGCGCCTCCATCGTCTCCGTCATCGCCACCTCCAGTGGAGCGGCGGCGGCGTATGTGCGGGAGCGGATGGCCAACATGCGGGTGGCCATGTTCCTGGAGCTGGCCACCACGGCAGGTGCGCTCACCGGCGCCTTCCTCTCCGGCATGGTGGGAGGGCGCGGGGTGTACCTCGTCTTTGGCGCCGTCATGGCGTACTCGGCCCTGGCCATGCTGCGGCGGATGCGCTCCACCGAGGAGGCGCCGGTGCCGCCGGACGCGCTGGCGGACCGGCTGGGGCTGCACGGCAGCTACTGGGACGAGGCCTCCGGACGGGAGGTGAGCTACCGCGTCACCCGGCCCCTGGCGGGGCTGGGGCTGATGTACGTGGCGGGCACGGTGAGTGGCATGCTGGGCATCGGCTCCGGGGCGCTGAAGGTGCCCGCCATGGATTTGACGATGCGGCTGCCGCTGAAGGTGTCCACGGCCACCAGCAACTTCATGATTGGCGTGACGGCGGCGGCCAGCGCGGGCGTGTACTTCGCGCGGGGCCACATCGAGCCGTTCATCGCGGGGCCGGTGTGCGTGGGCGTCACGCTGGGCGCGTGGCTGGGCTCCCGCCACCTGATGGCGCGGGTGAACAGCACCTGGCTGCGCGGCCTCTTCGTGCTGGTGCTGCTATGGGTGGCGTACGCGATGCTGAGCAAGGGATGGGCGTCATGAGCGGAGAGCCGGAGTCCGGGCCAGGACGGGAGCAGGGCATCGCCACCACGCTGGAGGCGGACGCGGAGCCGGCGCCGCTCGCCCCGGAGCTGCTCATCAGTCCGACGGGTCCGGGCACCACGCCCTGCGTCTGGAAGTTGCCCC
>JBKGHK010000591.1:0-6401 GCA_046520375.1 Pyxidicoccus sp. 3LFB2 | reverse complement strand
CAGCACGCGCCCCACTCCCACGGCGTCGGCGCAGGCCGGCGCCGTGGAGGGCGTGGCCGCCGGACGAGGGCGCGGTGCCCTACGAAGAGCGCGTGGTGACGGCGAGCCGCCGCGCCCAGTCCTCGCTGGAGGCGCCCAACGCCACCACCGTCATCACCGCCGAGGACATCCGCCTGTCGGGCGCCACCAGCCTGCCGGAGCTGATGCGGCGGGTGCCGGGCGCGGACGTCATGTCGCTGGGCGTGGGCAGCGCCAACGTGTCCCTGCGGGGCTTCAACCAGCGCATCGCCAACAAGGTGCTGGTGCTGGTGGACGGCCGCACCGAGTACCAGGACTTCCTCGGCCTGACGCTCTGGTCCTCCATCCCCATCGGCCTGGAGGAAATCGAGCGCATCGAGGTCATCCGCGGCCCGGGCAGCGCACTGTATGGCGCCAACGCCATGCTGGGCGTCGTCAACATCATCACCCAGTCGCCCGGCAGCGGCCCGCGCGCCCGCTTCTCGGCCACCGCCGGCACCGGCAACACCGTGGCCGGCTCGTTCCTCAGCCATGGCAGCTCGGGCCGGATGCGCTACCGCGCGGCGGTGGCGTACTCGCAGGCGGACAAGTGGAGCCGCGACTTCGACAGCGGCCGGCCGGACATGGAGCTGAAGGACCCGGACCCGGACATCGGCCTGCGCGGCGCGCGCGCCACGCTGTCCACCGAATACACCTTCGCCGAGGGGCAGCAGGTGGGCCTGTCCGGCGGCGTGCACCGCTACACCACGGAAATCTATCCGCTGGGCCTGCTGCGCAACTACTTCATGGACGGCGTCAATGCCTACGCCAAGGGCGACGTGGAGGTGGGGCCGCTCAAGCTGAAGACGTTCTGGAACCACATCTCCGGGGACGCGGGGCCGCAGTACGAGGCCATCGGCCAGCGCTCGCTGGGCACCAGCCTCACCTCCAACCTCTTCAACGCGGAGGTGCTCTTCGCGCGCGCCTTCGAGCTGGGCGGCATCCACCAGCTCAACGTGGGCGTGGAGGGCCGCCTCAAGCGCGTGGCCTGGAACTACCTGGGCCCGCTGCGCCAGGAGGTCCACGCCGCCGCCTTCATCCAGGACGAGTGGCAGCTGGTGGAGCCCCTGCGGCTCGTCGCCAGCTACCGCGTGGACCGGCACCCGCTGCTGAACAGCGGCAAACCGGGCCTGGCGCACTCGCCGCGCGTGTCCGCGCTGTTCCTGCCCTTCGAAGGCCACGCCTTCCGCGCCAGCGCGGCATCCGCCTTCCGCGAGCCCACCTTCCTGGAGAGCTACACCCGCATCCCCGTGCCCGTGCCGGGCGTCAACGGCGCCAGCGCGCTCACCACCGGTAACACCGAGCTGCGCGCCGAGCGGCTCACCGCCTTCGAGCTGGGCTGGCGCGGCGAGGCCGCGGAGGTCGGCGTCGACTGGGACCTGGCCCTCTACCAGAACACGGTGAGGGACCTCATCGGCCTGTCCGCGGTGCAGCGGCTGCGCCCCGAGGAGTCCTATGACGCGGAGACGGGCTCGTACCTGCTCGGCATCTCGCGCTTCCAGAACGAGGACGCCGTCTACACCGCGCGCGGTGTGGAAGTGGGCGCCAACATGTCGCCGGTGGACGGCCTGGGCCTGAAGCTGAGCGCCGCCTTCCAGAACGTCACGTCGGACCGCGAGGAGAAGGCGGAGTGCGGCCCGTGCAGCCAGGCGCCCCAGCTCAAGCTGTACGGCGGCGTCACCTACCGCACCAAGGCGGACCTGGAGTTCGGCCTGGACGCGGCCTTCACCACGGCCAGCACCTGGATTGAGCGCGAGCCCGCCTCGGCGGACCCCACCCGCATCGAGCTGTCGTCCAACCCCCTCGCCGCCCATGCCGTCATCAACGCGCGCGTGGGTTACGAGGCCGTGAAGAACACCGTGGACGTCGCCCTGGTGGGCAGCCACCTGGGCGGCTCGCACACCCAGCATCCCTTCGGCAACCGCATCGAGCGGCGCGTGTACGCAACCCTGACGGTGACTCCATGAGCCGCCCCACCCCCTCCTGGACGAAGGCCCTGGGAGGCCTCGCCCTCACGTCCCTCCTCGGGCTCGGCTGTGAGCCGCCGCCCATCGTCCCCACCGCGGACCGCCGGCAGAACACCCACACCGCCCGCATCGAGGGCAACCTGGTGGTCAACTCCCGCGCGCGGGGCAACGCCGTGGTGTTCCTCTACGACGCCGAGCGTCCCCCTCCGCCGCAGGGCACGGGCCGGCCCATCGCCTTCACCCTCATCCCCGCCGCGCAGCTGTTCGGCGCCTCCGGGGACACGCTGCCCGGCCCGTTCACCGCGCCCTTCACCTTCAGCCTGGTGCCGGTGGGGCGGTACATGCTGCGCGGCTTCATCGACTCGGACACCTGCGCCACGCAGCCGCAGCCCTGCCACACCCCGGACTTCAACCCCTGGTACGGCGTCACCAGCGAGCCCAACGCGGGGGACGTGGGCGGCGCCGCGGTGGACCCCACCACCGGGGCGCCCATCGTCCTGGAAATCACCGAGGACGCGGACAAGCGGCCCCAGCCCCTCACCGGCGTCTCCGTGAGCTTCTCCGACACGGCCCGGGTGCCGGTGGACCGGCCCGCCTTCACGGTGACGCCGCCGGACCGGATGATGGGGAGCACCACCAAGGTGCTGCGCCTGCAGCGCGCGGCGCTCCATGGCGGCGCAGTGGACCAGCGCCCGCCCGGCTTCCTGGTCAGCTACGTGGACGCGGACCGCGACGGCAAGCCGGACGACGCCAACAAGGACGGCGTGCCGGACCTGTGGCCGCGCGTGGTGGTGCGCAAGCTGGCGGACAGCGGCCTCCTCGAGGACAACGATCTGGACCGCGACGGCGTGCTGGACGCCGACGCCCCCGCCGACAAGTACCCGCGCGCGGATGGCCTCCAGGACGGCAAGCCGGAGCTGGTGGTGCTCGCCGCGGGCCTGGTTCCAGATGGACCCATCGCCGCCCTCACGGATGAGCAGGGCAACCCGCGCATGACGCCCGTCATCGTCCCCGAGCTCACGGTGGTGGTGCGGCCGCTGGCCCTGGACGGCAGCAACCCCGCCGCCCCGGTTCAGCTGCGGGAAATGCCCAAGGGGCGCTATACCCTGGTGCTGATCCAATCCACCGGTCAGACGTGGCGGGTTCCCAACGAAATGGACCCCGTCCTGGCCTCCGCCGTCGGCCTTCCGGGCGACGACAGCCAAGCCTTCGTCCTCGAAGTCCCTTGAGCGCCAACGCTTTGACTTCCGCCTGTCCTTCCGTCAACATGACAAAGTTTCCAGGGGAACAGCCCCACCAGAGGTTGATGATCCGATGAAGGCCGGTACCCTCCCCTCTCCAGAGCCCGTACCCAACCGCACCACGGCGGAGACGACCCGACCTGTAGGGGCGCCCCGCCCCGCGGCGGGCGCAGCGTCCCAGCGCGTCCTGCTGGTGGACGACAGCCGCTCCATCCGGACGCTGCTGAAGATCTACCTCATGGCCCGCAACTTCGAGTTCCTGGAGGCAGAGTCCGCCGAAGAGGGACTGAAGGTGGCCGAGTCCGGCCCGGTGGACCTCATCCTCACCGACTTCCACATGGACGGGATGAACGGCGCGGACTTCGCGGCGCAGATTCGCGCCAGCGCCAACGCGAAGCTGTCCAAGGTGCCCATCCTGATGATGACGGGCGACCCGAACGTGGCGGAGGTCCGCGCGCTGGGTCAGAAGGCCGGCATCAGCGCCTTCGTCCGCAAGCCGGTGAGCTGCGCGCAGCTGATGACGCTGGTGGACACCATCCTCCCGCTGCCTCGCAAGTAGCCCCAAGCCGCGACACGCGGCCTACGACGCCGGGTTCCGGGCCGCCACCGCGGCACGGGCCCGGCGTTTCTTCTTCAGGGCCTCCGCCCCGCGGATGGCGAAGAGCAGCGCCAGCACCGCGCCGTAGATGGCGGGCTCGGTGACGTCCGCCTTCACGCGCCACACGAAGTGCACCACGCCCAGCACCGCGGCCACGTAGGCCAGCCGGTGCAGGCGCTGCCAGCGGGGAAAGCCCAGCCGGCGCACCCACGCATTCGTGGACGTCACCGCCAGCGGCGTCAGCAGCACCAGCGCCAGGAAGCCCACGGTGATGAAGGGCCGCTTGCCGATGTCCTCGACAATCGCGCCCAGGGCCAGCCCCTGGTCCAACACCGCGTACACGAGGAAGTGCGCCGCCGCGTAGGTGAAGGCCAGCAGGCCCAGGGTGCGGCGCACGCGCGCGGGCCAGGTCCACTTGAAGACGAGCCGCAGCGGCGTGCAGGCCAGCGACGCCAAGAGCAGCACCAGCGCGAGCAGGCCCGTCTGGTGGAGCGCGGCCTCCACCGCGTTGGGGCCCAAATCCCCCCGGGGGCCCTGCACGGCCAGCATCGCCAGGGGCGACAGACCGCCCACGGCGAGGGCGGGGTTGAGCCAGGGGCGCGGAGGCGAGGCCATGGGCTTTAGTAGTTCCTTCGCAGGTCCATGCCGCTGTACAGGTGCGCCACCTGCTCCGCGTAGCCGTTGAAGGGCAGCGTGGGGCGGCGCTCGAGGTCGCCGATGCGCCGCTCGGTGGCCTGGCTCCAGCGCGGGTGGGACACGGCGGGATTCACGTTGGCGTAGAAGCCGTACTCGCCCGGCGCGGAGAGGTTCCAGGTGGTGGGCGGCTCCTCGCGGGTGAGGGAGATGCGGACGATGGATTTGATTCCCTTGAAGCCATACTTCCAGGGCACCACCAGCCGCAGCGGGGCGCCGTTCTGGTTGGGCAACTGCCGCCCGTACAGCCCCGTCGCCATCAGCGTCAGCGGGTGCATGGCCTCGTCCAGGCGCAGGCCTTCCACATAGGGCCAGTCCAGCGTGCCCCGGCGCTGGCCGGGCATCTGCTCCGGGTCATGCAGGGTGGTGAAGGCCACGTACTTCGCCTGGCTGGTGGGCTCCACGCGCTTGAGCAACTCGCCCAGGGGGAAGCCCAGCCACGGAATCACCATGGACCAGGCCTCCACGCAGCGCATGCGGTAGACGCGCTCCTCCAGGGGGAACCAGGAGGTGAGCTGGTCGATGTCCACCGTCCGCGGCTTTGCCACCTCGCCGTCGATGACCACCGTCCACGGCCGCGTCTTGAGCGTGTGCGCGAAGCGGGCCGGGTCGTTCTTGTCGAGGCCGAACTCGTAGAAGTTGTTGTAGGTGGTGACGTCCTCGTAGGGCGTGCGCGGCTCGTCGGTGTCGTACGGGCCCTGGCCCTTCGCCACCGGCGCCTGCACCAGGCCGGCGTCGGGGACGAAGGCGTCCATGGGGCGCGTCTGCTTGCGGCCCAGCAGGTACAGGCCCCCGGCGACGGCGGCGGCCGTGCCCGCGAAGAGGCCGGCATTCTTGAGGAACTCGCGGCGGCGCAGGTAGAGCGTCTCGGGCGTGACTTCGGAGCTGGGGGGCTCGGCGGGCGGCTTGTCGCTCATGGCCCCTGTATAACGGCCCGGCCCGCCCTTCGGTTACCGGGCCGCGCCTTCTTGTTCTGGCAGCGGGCCGGGCGTGCGGGCCGCAGAGGACAGGGCAGCCTCGCGGGCGCGGGCGTCCTTCAGCCGCCACAGCCGCCACCAGGGCGTGCCGGGCGACTCGTGGTGTTCCCAGTGGTAGCCGAAGAAGAAGCAGGACAGCAGGCCCCACAGGTGGTTGCGCGGCAGGGTGCGCGCATGGTGGGGCGCCATGTCCGGCGTGTCCGGGCGCCGGTGCGGCAGGTAAGTGCCGAAGTAGAAGAGCTGCAGCGTGCCCAGCACCGAGGGCAGCACCCAGAAGCCGAGGATGCGCGGCTGGCTCGCCCCCAACAGGAGCAGCACGTTGAACTTGGCCGCCATGACGCCCAACTGCGGCAGCGTGGTGTAGCGGGTCATGAAGGCGCCCAGCCACGGCCAGAAGGACTGGGAGCGGGTGGAGAAGTCCGGGTCGTCGTCGCCCGTGGGGTTGGCGTGGTGGGCGCGGTGGTTCACCACCAGCCGGCGGTACGACAGCCCCGCGAAGAGGAAGCAGGCGACCGTGCCCACCGCCTCGTTCACCTGCCGGCGGCGGGACACCGTGCCGTGCATGGCGTCATGCCCGGTGATGAAGAGGCCGGTGCACAGCCAGGCCTGCAGGGCGACGTGCAGCCAGGTGAGCGGCGCATCCCAGGGCAGCCCGGGGGCCATGAGCAGCCAGGCGAGGTGCCCGCCCCAGGCGCCCAGGACGCACAGCGCGAGCACGACGCCCCACGGGTCGGGTGGAGCCGGACGGGGATGGCGGGCCGGGGTCTGCATCTCTCCTGCTAACTGGCCATGCCCCGCCCGCCGCGCACGCAAAAGCGCCGGGCGGCGGACGGGACGGCGGCCGGTGGCTACTTCCGCACGCCGGGAG
>JBKGHK010000590.1:0-6408 GCA_046520375.1 Pyxidicoccus sp. 3LFB2 | reverse complement strand
GGGAACTTGCGGCCGTCGTCGTCACGCACCGGGGCCCGCGGCGGCGGCCCCGGCGGCCCCCCTCGGCGCCGGTGATGATGACGGACGCCGCGTTGGACTTGAGCACGGAGGAGCCCAAGCGCGCGGGGCTCATCATCGGCATCGACCTGGGGACGACGAACTCGTGCGCGGCCTACGTGCGCAACGGGCGGCCCGGCGTGCTGCCCAGCCGCGAGGGCCACAACACGGTGCCCTCCATCATCGCGGTGAATACGCGCGGCAAGCTGGTGGTGGGCCACCCCGCCAAGGGGCAGATGCTCACCAACCCCCGGCAGACGGTGTACGGCTCCAAGCGGCTGGTGGGCCGGGCCTACACGTCGCAGGTGGTCGAGGACATCAAGGACCGGTTCCACTACGAAATCAGCCCCGGGGCGAACGGCGACGCGGGCGTGAAGCTGGGCGAGCGCGTCTACACGCTCCAGCAGATCTCCGCGCTCATCCTGCGCGAGGTGCGCGAGGTGGCGCAGAACCAGCTCGGGCAGCCGGTGTCGCGCGCGGTGGTGACCGTCCCCGCCTACTACAACGACAACCAGCGCCATGCGGTGCGCGAGGCCGGGAAGCTGGCCGGCCTGTACGTGGAGCGCATCCTCAACGAGCCCACCGCGGCGGCGCTGGCGTACGGCTACGGCCGCAAGCTGAACCAGCGCGTGCTGGTGTACGACCTGGGCGGCGGCACCTTCGACGCGTCCGTGCTGGAGCTGAACGACAACGTCTACGAGGTCATCTCCACCGGCGGTGACACGTTCCTCGGCGGGCTCGACTTCGACAACGCCATCGTCGCGTACCTCCTGGAGGAGTTCCAGAAGAAGACGGGCCGGACCTTCCAGGGGGACCGCGTGGCCCTGCAGCGCATCAACGACGCGGCGGAGCGCGCCAAGTGCGCGCTGTCCGAGCGCACGGAGATGCGGGTGCACGTGGCCTTCGTGACGATGATCGACGACAAGCCGTACGACCTCGACGTCACGCTGACGCGGCAGAAGCTCATCGAGCTGACCGAGGGGCTCGTGGACCGCACGGTGCAGGTCTGCGACGAGGTGCTCAAGGCCAAGGGGCTGGGGCCCAGGGACGTGGACGAGGTCATCCTCGTCGGTGGGCAGAGCCGCTTCCCGCTGGTGCACGAGAAGATTACGAAGTTCTTCGGCAAGCCCCCCAGCAAGGGCGTGCACCCGGACGAGGCGGTGGCCCTGGGCGCGGCGCTGCTGGCGCACAGCCTGGGACAGCTCGAGGGCGTGGTGCTCATCGACGTGCTGCCCATGGCCATTGGCGTGGGCCTGCCCGGTGGGCGCTTCAAGCCGGTGCTGGACCGCAACATCTCCCTGCCGGCGACGAAGAGCTACACCCTGGCCACGCACCGCGACGGGCAGACGGAGCTGGAGCTGACGGTGTTCCAGGGGGACTCGGACAAGGCGTCGGAGAACGAGTACCTGGGGACGCTGAAGCTCGCGGGGCTGCCGAAGCGGCCGCGCGGCGGCGTGCAGGTGGCCATCACCTTCGAGGTGAACAACGAGTCCCTGCTGAAGGTGACGGCGCGCGAGTCCTCCACGGGCCGCGAGGTGACCAGCACCTTCAGCACGCGCGACACGCCGGAGGCCGTGAAGGCGAAGCTGACGCAGCTCGAAGTGGAAGGCGCGCAGGCCCCGGCGCCGCATGCGGGCGCGATGGCCACGGGCCCCGCGTCCGCGGTGAAGGCGCCGGTGGGCCATGGGAGCGAAGCCGCGCCCGTGGCCCAGGCCGCGGCGCCGAAGCCCACGCCCGCTCGCGGCACCACGCAGGTGCCTCCGCCCGCGCACGCGGTGGCCACGGCGACGCCCAGGCAGAAGGGCTTCATGGGCTGGCTCAAGGGCCTGTTCGGAAGGGCCTGAGCTCGCTCGGTTGCTCGGGCAGTCACGCGCTTCGCGCTCCTAGTAAGTCCGGAGCAGGCGTAAGAGCGTGACTTCCCTGCCAAAGCTCTAACCGCGGGCATGGCCTGATATGAGCGCACCGTCGATTTCCGGACGGAAGAGCGCCGCGCCATGTCCCTCCACGCCCCCCGAACCCTCAACGACGTCCTCGTTCATCGCGCTTCCGGGACGAAGGCCCACGAGCGGCAATACACGTTCCTCGACGAGGGTGGAGACGGGGACGTCTCGCTGAGCGCGCTCGGGTTGCATCAGCGCGCTCGGCGCATCGCCGCCGTCCTGCAACAGCACGGCGCCGAGGGACAGCGCGTGCTGCTGCTGTACCCGCCCGGGCTGGATTACGTGGCGGGCTTCTTCGGGTGTCTCTACGCGGGGGCGATTGCGGTGCCCGCGTATCCGCCGGACCCGGTGCGGCTGGCGCGCACCCTGCCCCGGCTGCGCGCCATCATCGAGGACTCCGGGGCCACGGTGGTGCTCACCACGTCCGGGATTCTGTCGCTCGCGGACTTCGTCTTCGAGCAGGCGCCGGACTTCCGCGCGTTGCAGTGGCTGGCCACGGACGCCTTGCCCTCGGGCGAAGAGCACGCGTGGCGTGAGCCGGAGGTGGGCCCGGACTCGCTGGCGCTGCTCCAGTACACGTCCGGCTCCACGGGGACGCCGAAGGGCGTGATGCTGTCGCACGCCAACCTGCTGCACAACCTGGGGCTGATTGCCCACGCGTTCCGGGTGCGTGACGACAGCGTGGGCGTCATCTGGCTGCCGCCGTACCACGACATGGGGCTCATCGGCGGCATCCTCCAGCCGCTGTACGCGGGCTTCCCCGTGGCGCTCCTGTCGCCCATGGCCTTCCTCCAGCGCCCCCTGCGCTGGCTGGAGGCGGTGTCCCGCTTCCAGGGCACCATCAGCGGAGGCCCGAACTTCGCGTTCGAGCTGTGTGCGCGCCGGGCCACGGTGGAGGAAGTGAAGGCGCTGGACTTGAGCGCGTGGCAGGTGGCCTTCACCGGCGCCGAGCCCATTCGCGCCGCGACGCTGGGCCGCTTCGCGGAGGTGTTCGCTCCCTCGGGGTTCCGCCGCGAGGCCTTCTACCCGTGCTACGGGCTGGCGGAGGGCACGCTCATCGTCTCGGGCGAGGAGCAGGGCCGCGTGCCGCGTGTGCACATGCTGGAGGAGGCGGCGCTCACGCGGGGCCAGGCCGTGCGCGTGGAGGCTGACGCGGTGGGTGCTCGGGCCCATGTCGGCTGCGGCACGACGCTGGCCGAGCAGCGCCTGTTGATCGTGGACCCGGAGTCGCGCGTGCCGTGCGCACCGGGACACGTGGGGGAAATCTGGGTGTCCGGTAGGAGCGTCGCGCGGGGCTACTGGCGCAAGCCGGAGCTGAGCGCAGAGACATTCCAGGCTGTTCCCGCTGGCGCGGAGGATGGACCGAGGTACCTGCGCACCGGAGACCTGGGGCTGCTGCTGGAGGATGGGCAGCTCATCGTCACCGGGCGGCGCAAGGACCTCATCATCCTGCGCGGGCGCAACCTGTACCCGCAGGATGTGGAGGCCGTGGTGGAGCGGGCCCACCCGCGCGTCCGCCCGGGAGGCGTGGCGGCCTTCGCCGTGGAGACGGCGACAGGTGAGGCGCTGGCGGTGGTGGCGGAGGTGGCTCGCGAGCTGGCCGAGGCCGCGGACCCGGTGACGCTGGAGGCCGTGGCGGACACGCTGCGGCAGGCGATTGCGCGCGAGCTGGAGGTGCAGCCGCACACGCTCGTCCTGGTTCCGCCGGGTGCTGTGCCCAAGACGTCGAGCGGGAAGCTTCAGCGCTTCGCCTGCCGTGCGGCGCTCGTCTCGGGGGAGCTGGCCGTGCTGTGGCGTGTTGGCGAGGCCCTGTCACAGCCGGCGGTGTCCGCGCCTCCGGAGGTCGTGGTTGGCACCGCTGTGTCGGCGTCCACGGTCGAGCAACTGCGCACGCTTCCAGAGGTCGTGGTTGGCACCGATGTTCCGGCTTCCACGGTCGAGCAGATGCGCACGACTCAGGTGGCTCCCGTGTCTGCGCTCACCCGGAAGAACGATGCCCTGGCGGTGCTGCCGGTGCTGTCGCCGGAGGACCTTGAGCGGGCCCTGCGCGAGGAGTTGGTGTCCGTCCTCGGCGCCGAGGCGGAGCTTCAGGATGCGAGCACCCCACTCACGCGCCTGGGCCTGGACTCACTCGGTGCGGCGGACCTCCAGGGTCGCATCGAGAAGCGAGTCGGGGTGCACATCCCCGCTGCCGCGCTCCCTCCAGGGTCGCATCGAGAAGCGAGTCGGGGTGCACATCCCCGCTGCCCGCGCTCCTCCAGGGACCTCAGCCTGAAGTCGCTCGCGGAGTCGGTGGCCACCGCTGGCACGGAGAGCAGGTTCCCACCGTTGAAGCAACGGCCCGCCGAAGCTGGCGTGGCCACCGCTGGCACGGGGAGCCGGTTCCCACCGCTGAAGCAGCGGCCCGCCGCCGCCGGAGCGGCCCCCGCGTCGTTCGCGCAGCAACGCCTGTGGTTCCTGCTCCAGCTCGATCCGGCCTGGACGTCCAACCAGCTTCCCGTGTCACTGACTCTGCGAGGCGCACTGGACCCCGCCGTGCTGGAGCGCACGCTGACCGAGTTGGTGCGGCGCCATGAGGTGCTCCGGGCCACCTTCGCCATGCACGAAGGCGGGCTGGTGCAGCGGGTCCACCCACCCTCCCCTGTCCCCCTGCCGCTCCTGGACTTCACCTCGCACCCGGCGGAGTCCCGCCAGGGGCTGCTGGAGGAACAGGCCGTGCTGGACGCGCGCCGGCCCATGGACCCGAGCGTGGGGCCGCTGCTGCGCTGCTTCCTGCTTCGCTTCGCACCGGAGGACCACGTCCTCCTGCTCGTCATCCACCACCTCGTGGCCGATGGTGGCTCCATCGCCCTGCTGGTCCGTGAGCTTGCCGCGCTCTACGGCGCGTACGTGGACGGCCGGCCCTCGCCCCTGGCCGAGCCCGAGTTCCAGTACGTTGACTTCGCCGCGTGGCAACGCGCCCACTTCACTCCTGAGGCCCTCGGAAGCGAGCTGGCGTGGTGGCGACAGACGCTCGCCGGTGCGCCCCACCTGCTCGCCCTGCCCACCGACAGGCCCCGGCCGCAGCGGCTCTCCGTCCATGGTGCGCGCCACCTGCGCCTGTTGCCCGCGTCACTCGTGGCGCAGCTGCATGCGCTCGGACGGACGCACGGGGCCACGCCCTTCATGTGCGTGCTGTCCGCGCTCTCCACGGTGCTGCACCGCTGGAGCGGCCAGTCGGACTTCGTGCTCGGCTCCGTCATCGCGGGCCGCGACGTGCCTGGCACCCGGGCGCTGATGGGGGACTGCACCAACTTCGTCCCGCTGCGGGTGCGGCTCCCGGAGGGGGCCACCGTGACGGACCTGCTCGCGGAGGTGAAGCAGCGCACGCTGGGCGCCCTGGCCCACGGCCACGTGCCCTTCGACCAGGTCCTCGCGGCCGTGCAGCAGCCCGGCACCGAGCGCCGCGAGCTGTACAACGTCGGCTTCATCCTCGACGACTACGACCTGCCCCGCGCGCTGCCCGTGCGCGGAGCGCTGACGCTCGACGTGTCGCTGGTGGACAACCACACCGCAGAGCTGGACATGACCTTCGAGGCGACCCACCGCCCGGAAGGCCTGCTGATTGGCTGCAAGTACTCCGCGGACCTCTTCGACGCGGAGACCGCGGACCGGCTGCTGGGGCACCTGGAGGCGGTGGTTCGCGCCATGGTCGCCGCGCCGTCCGCGCGGCTGTCCACGCTGCCGCTGATGGACGAGGCCGAGCGGCACCAGGCGCTCCACGGATGGAATCCTCCCGTGCAGGCGCCTCCGGGCGGAACGCTGGTGGAGCATCTCGAAGCGCAGGTGGACCGCGCGCCGGACGCCATCGCCCTGACGTTCGAGTCCCAGCACCTGACGTACCGGGAGCTCGACGCGCGAGCGAATCAACTGGCGTGGCACCTGCGCTCCCTGGGCGTGGGCCCCGAGCAGTTGGTGGCCGTGTGCCTGGAGCGCTCGCTGGACCTGGTGGTGGCGCTGCTGGCCGTCCTCAAGTCCGGGGGCGCCTACGTCCCCCTCGACCCGGCGTATCCGCGCGAGCGACTGGCGTGGATGCTGGAGGACACCGGAGCTCCGGTGCTCCTGACGCATCAGCGCCTGATGGACGTGCTGCCGGCGCACTCCGCGCGGGGGGTCTGCCTCGACGTGGACCTGGGCTCCGTCACGAGCCAACCCGTGACGCGCCCACCCGCACTCGCGGGCCCGGAGTCGCTGGCCTACGTCATCTTCACGTCCGGCAGCACGGGCCGCCCCAAGGGGGCCATGAACGCCCACGCGGGCATCGTCAACCGGCTCGTCTGGATGCAGCGCGAGTACGGCCTCACCTCCGCGGACACGGTGCTGCAGAAGACGCCGTTCAGCTTCGACGTCTCCGTGTGGGAGTTCTTCTGGC